>NZ_CP047211.1:2749008-3098017 GCF_030408795.1 Corynebacterium hansenii | reverse complement strand
CCGGAGATTCCGGTATCTGCAGCCCTTTGACCTGCATTGTTGCAGAGAACGTGCAGGTCACGTGTTACCAGTGTTACGGCAGTTGTCCACAGTGGTCGCCCGTTGGCGGGGTGTGGAATCATGTGAATGGTTCAGCATCGTCACAGGTCGTTCCGCGTGTCGGCACATCTCCCGGCGGGTGCGCCCGCGACGCGCGGAATGTCCCGGGATTTGTATTGGCGCCCCCGCTCCACGTACCCTGATCGGGTCTGTCATATCCGCGACCCCGGGTGCGCCCAGGGTCGCCGATGTGTTCACCGCATCTGCGCGGGACCCGGCATCGTGCCCGGGCGCTGCGCCTAGCGGGCCCGTCTCATGGGGATGTCCGGTTTCGCCGGACGGTCCCGGCGGCGGGTGTGAAAACAATCGTATGGGCCGGTCATCGGGGCACCCCGCCGCCGGCCCCTGAAACCCAAGGAGTGTCACCCGTGTCGAAGCGGACGTTCCAGCCGAATAACCGCCGTCGTGCCCGCGTGCACGGCTTCCGTACCCGCATGCGCACCCGTTCGGGCCGCGCCGTGGTCGCCGCCCGCCGCAACAAGGGCCGCGCCCGCCTGTCCGCGTAACCGCGGACTCGAGCCCGTGCTCCCCGCGCAGCACAAGCTGCATCGTTCCGGAGACTTCTCCGCCACGGTCCGCCGGGGGCGCAGGTTCGGCCGCAGGACGATCGTCCTGCACTATTTCGATGCCGCCGGCGACGGCGGCGACGGAGCCGACGCGCAGATCTCCCGATCCGGGGGACCTCGCGTCGGCTTCGTCGTATCCAAGGGCGTCGGCAACTCGGTGGTCCGGCATGCGGTGACCCGCAAGCTCCGGCACGTGGTCATGGACATGCTTGACGACGTCCCGTCCACCGCGGACATGGTCGTCCGCGCCCTCCCGGCTTCCGCCGGCGCGACCAGCGAGGAGTTGGCCAACGATGTGCGCAAGGCACTCTCACGGGCGCTCCGGCGCTGACGATGCCCCGGAATCGTCGGATGGCGGTTCACCCGTCGATCATGGCTGCACCGATCACGATCACGGGGGCGCCGCAAAGCAGGCGCGCGGTCCCGTCGCCCGCCTCGCCGAAGGAGCCATCCTCTTCTACCGCCGCCGCATCTCGCCGGCGAAGGGAATGGGTTCCTGCCGCTTCGAGCCGACGTGCTCGGCCTACGGGCTCGAGGCCGTGCGCCGATTCGGTGCGCTCCGCGGCCTGTGGCTGACCTTCCTCCGCATCGCCCGCTGCGCGCCATGGCACCCCGGCGGATGGGATCCCGTGCCCCGCACCTATCCGGGACTTGGTTCTTGGTGGCGGCGGATGCACGGGTAACCTGGGCCCAAGGCTGACGCGTAGACGGCCGCAATCCCCCATGACAGGAGAAACACCAGACCGTGCTTAACTTCGTCTATTGGCCGATTTCGGCCGTACTCTGGTTCTGGCATCAGGCATTTGGCCTGGTCCTGAACCCGGCATCGGGAATTTCCTGGGTGCTCGCCATCATGCTGCTGGTGGCGACCATCCGAATCCTGCTGATCAAGCCGATGCTAAAGCAGCAGCGATCCGCCATCAAGATGCAGAAGATGCAGCCGAAGATGGCCGAGATCAAGCAGAAGTACAAGAACGACCAGCAGGCCCAGGCGCTGGAGATGCGCAAGCTCCAGAAAGAGATGGGCGTCAACCCGCTGGCCGGCTGTCTTCCGCTGCTCGTCCAGATGCCGGTGTTCATCGGTCTGTTCCACGTGCTCCGGTCGTTCAACCGCACCGGCCAGGGCGCTGCGGCCGTCGGCCAGTCGGGCATGTCCGTCGATGAGAACTGGAACACCCCGAACTACTTCTTCCAGGTCGAGGACGTCCGCTCCTTCCTCCTCGCCCGCGTGTTCAACGCTCCGCTGTCGGGATCGGTCGGCATGGACGAGTCGCAGTACGCGGCCTTCACCCAGCCGGGTGCCGCCGCGGACTTCACGCGCACGGACATCATGATCGTGGCGATCCCGCTGATGCTCATCTCCGCGGCGACGATCCACTTCAACGCCCGCATGTCCATCAACCGGACCAAGCGGCGCCAGGCGGCCGGCCTCCAGCAGCAGCAGGAGGGCATGATGGGCCAGCAGATGGACATGATGAACAAGATGATGCTCTGGTTCATGCCCATCATGATTCTGGCGACCGGCTTCCTGTGGCACATCGGCCTGCTCGTCTACATGGTCACGAACAACGTGTGGACCTACTTCCAGCAGAAGTACATCTTCGCCAAGATCGACCGCGAGGAAGCCGCGGAGCTGGAGGCCGAGAAGGAAGCCAAGCGCATCTCCCAGGAGAAGATGGCGCCCAAGGTCGGCGTGAAGCCGAACAACCCGAAGAAGGGCGGCAAGAAGCGCAGCCACCTCCCCCAGTCCCCCACCGCCAAGAATGCGGGGCCGGGCGAGAAGCAGGCGGAGGGGCAGAGCGCGGCATCCGTCGATGCGGATGCTTCCGCCAAGGCGACGGCTTCGGCTGACGACGATGCCGTGACGGTAGCCGAGGCTCCGGCGCAGTCGTCGAAGCCGGCGCCGGGCCAGAAGCCCGCACCGGGACAGCGGAAGCGAAGCAAGAAGACCCGCAAGGGCAGAAGGTAGCCCCTGACGCTTTCCGTCTACGCGCGTAAATGAAAGCCGCTCCACCGCATTGGTGGGGCGGCTTTTTCGTGCCCGTAGACTCTGAGTGAAGGCGATGCGGCGGCTGCGAGTGCAGGCGTTGCGGTGACTGGGAGTGGAGGCTCTCCGGTTGACCGGTTTCGGCGGTGCGCAGATGCTCATCGTTGACAGCTTTGCGCCGACGTACCCGGTTTCCCGGTCTGCGTTTCGCGTTTGGGCTCCGCGTCGAGCGCCGCATCGGCGGAGCGGGCCTGGGCCCACGAAATTACATTGACGTGATTTGGATGGCGGGTGATGGTCGTCCGAAGTTTCACGTGAAACATTGGCTTGCTTGCCACAGAACGAGGATGGGATGGAATGGCCATGGCGCAACCGCAAGAGCATGCTCCGGACAGCGGTTCGGTAGAAGAGGATCAGATGAAGAGCACGCGCGAGGGTGACGGTGTGCAAAGCGAAACGCCTGAGCGGCCAACTCAAGCGATCGAGTCGCTCTTCGGTGACCGGGCCGACGTAGCCGACCGGTACCACTCGTGGCTCGCGGAACATGCGACGGTTCGGGGGCTCATCGGTCCGCGGGAGGTGCCCCGCTTGTGGGACCGTCACATTTTGAACTTCGCCGTTCTCGCGGAGGTCGTTCCCGAGGGCGCTTCCGTTGCGGACATCGGCTCCGGCGCCGGGCTCCCCGGCATTCCGCTCGCCATCGCGCGCCCCGATGTTTCCGTGACGCTGATTGAGCCGTTGCTCCGCAGGACCACCTTCCTCGATGAGGTAGTCGCCGATCTTGGTTTGACCAACGTGACGGTGATTCGGGGTCGCGCCGAAGAGAAGACGGTGCGGAAGGAAGCGGGTCTGGTTGACGTGGTCACGTCCCGTGCCGTAGCGCCTTTGGGAAAGCTCGCCGGCTGGTCGCTTCCTCTCGTGCGTCCGGGGGGACAAATGATCGCCATGAAGGGATCTTCGGCGGCGGAAGAGATTCAACGGGACATGAAGCAGATCCGAAAGGCAAAGGGCAAGGATCCGGTGATCGTGGAAGTCGGCACCGATGTCTTGGATACGCCGACGTTCGTCGTCCAGATTCGGAAGCAGTGATCGGCTTCTTCAACCGATGAGAACCGAATAGCGGGATTCGCGTACGGCGTCGTTCTGCGTCGCCCCCCCGATCGCCCCTCCCCTCCCCCACTGGAATTCGGGCCGCCAATGCGTTGCCCCGCCGCTTCATCCCTGCAACTCGGAGTGTTCTACGCGGCGGACTTCCCGTCGATCCCTGGTGATTTGGATCCTTTATGTGATCGCTTGGTGCACGGGGCTTTCACGTGTGATTGGGAGGTACAAGGCAACACCAATCTTCGCCCGAAGCATGGGCGCATGTTTTACGTGAAACCACCCACGAGTTCCGCCGCTGAGGCTTCAGAACGAATCCACATCGCGCAAACCCGCTGAGGATGACCCGTGCAAGTCGGCTGAAGGTAAGTGGTGCCGCATCTTCGCGCTCGGCCTCGGGCGGTTCGCCAGGCGCCAGTGGGTCGTCGCGTCGATGTTTCACGTGAAACTTATGCCGGGCACAGGCGACGCGGTTTCACGTGAAACCAGACGGGCCAGATTCCGATGGTGCGTCTACCACGTCAGGCCGTCCACGTTATGTACGCAGTTTCACGTGAAACTCAGACCGAGCCTCGTCCCATTTTGCGCCGGCCCAAGCAGTGTCGAGCCGATGAGCCAGCTGCGATCGGATCGAGATCTTGCCGAAGTCGGCGGCGAACTTAAGGTAGCCCCGTTTTCTTGTGATGCATCGGGACCGTTGAGGGGCATCCGGCGAAGGGGCTAGAGTGGAGTGCACACGTTGGACCCCGAGGGGGGATCGCCTCCCGGAGGTCCTTCCCGCATGTGGACCAGTTGTTCAGTTGGTCGGATACCCGGAACGGATCCGGAGTTAAAGGGGATTTTTGATGGCCCGCAAGTCGTGGGAAGATTCGCCGATTGCCGCTGCCGCACGACGCGCAGCCCAGGTCAAGGGGCCCAACAAGCCGACCTTGCCAAAGCCGGAGAAGACCCGCCGCATTGCCTTCGCCAACCAGAAGGGCGGGGTGGGCAAAACCACCTCGGCCGTCAATTTCGCGTCCGCGCTGGCCCACCATGGTCTCAAAGTGCTCGTCATCGACAACGACCCCCAGGGAAACGCGTCCACCGCACTGGACGTCGAGCATCGGAGCGGCACCATCTCAACGTATGAGGTGCTCATCGGCGAGGTGGGTCCCGAAGAGGCGATGCAGCAATCCCCCGAAAACGAGAACCTGTGGTGCATCCCCGCCACTCTCGACCTCGCCGGTTCGGAGATCGAACTCGTCAACCTCTTCAACCGTGAGCGCCGGCTTCGCCAGGCGATCACGGATGAATTCCTCGAAGAGCATGGATTCGATTACCTCATCATCGACTGCCCTCCCTCGCTCGGCCTGCTGACCCTGAACTCCATGACCGCGGCGTCCGAGGTGGTCATTCCCATCCAGTGCGAGTTTTACGCGTTGGAAGGAGTGACGCAGCTGCTGAACAACGTGCAGATGATCCGGCAGCACCTCAATCCCGAGCTTCACATCTCGACGGTGCTGCTCACCATGTACGACGGACGGACGAAGCTCGCCGACGAGGTCGCCGCAGAAGTGCGCAGGCACTTCGGCGACGCCGTTCTGCGCAACGTCATTCCCCGATCCGTGAAGGTTTCCGAGGCTCCCGGCTTCAGTCAGACGATCATCAGTTACGACCCGGGTTCCCGGGGTGCGCTGGCGTACATGGATGCGGCCAAGGAGTTCGCCAATCGCGGCGACTATCTCCCCTCCCCCGACAGCGGCGCGATCGGCGTCGCCCCCGAACACGAGTGACCGAAGGACCGACCATGGCGCAGGACAGGAAAGATACCCGCCGCGGAGGTCTCGGCCGGGGTTTGGCCGCGTTGATTCCGACGGCACCGGAGCAGAACCCGGCGGTCGGGAACGACGCCGCCGACATCATTTTCGGCCCGCGAAGCCGCCGCCCCGATTCGTCCGGCTTGTCCGAGGCGGATCGCCGGAGCGGTCGCGGTGCAGCCGGGGGCGTTGGCGATGCGAAACGTCACAGTGACGGAACGGATATTGGCGGCGATAAAACGTCAAAGCGTCACGGTGACGATAAGGTAAAGCGCGTTCCGGGAAAGGATGTTTCACGTGAAACATCGGGTGCCGGGGGTCGTGGCGAGACGGACCGACGAAAGTCCGAAATTGATGGCGGCGCGACCCGGGACGCTTCGGAGTACGGCGCTTCCGAAATCGGCGCGACGTACCGCGAGATTCCGATCGCGTTGATCGTCCCCAATCCGCGCCAGCCGCGCGAAGTGTTCGACGAAGAACCCCTTCGCGAGCTCGCGCACTCCATCCGTGAGTTCGGCCTCATGCAGCCGATCGTCGTCCGGCCGATCGGGGACGACGTGCGGGCCAAGGCGCTCGAGGAGGCGCGGGCGAAGAACCCGGAGGCTCCGCAGCCCGAGTTCGAGATCATCATGGGCGAGCGCCGGTGGCGGGCCAGCCAACTGGCGGGCATCGACGCGATCCCGGCGATCATCCGGGAAACGTCCGATTCCTCGATGCTCCGCGACGCGCTGCTCGAGAACATCCACCGCGTCCAACTCAATCCGCTCGAAGAGGCCGCCGCGTATCAGCAGCTGCTCGAGGAGTTCGACGTCACCCAGGCGGAGCTCGCGGACCGCATCGGGCGTTCCCGTCCGGCGATCACGAACATGATCCGCCTGCTGCAGCTGCCGGTCGACGTCCAGCGCCGCGTAGCCGCCGGCGTGCTGACCGCAGGGCACGCCCGCGCCCTGCTGGGCATCAAGACCGGCACAGCGGACCAGTCCACATTGGCCGACCGGATCGTCGCGGAGGGGCTGTCCGTGCGGGCGACCGAGGAAGCGGTGACGCTGATCAACCGTGGCGAGGAAGCCGCGACTCGGCGCAAGCGCGAACCCCTCCCCCAGCCCGAAAAGCTCACGGCGTGGGCCGATCGCCTGTCCGATAGCTTCGACACGAAGGTGTCCGCGACCATGGGCAAGCGCAAGGGCCGCATCGTCATCGAATTCGGCGACCTCGAGGACTTCGACCGGATCATGTCCCTCATCGACGACTCCGACCGAAACTGAGGGGCCGCCGACAGTGTCCGCAGGATTCGTCTGCCCGATCGACCTGGGCAACCGCCGTTCGATCCACCCCGGCACGATGCGCAGCCTCTTCTGGGAAATCGAACCGGAAGACGCTTCTCCGGCGAAGGATGGGCCCGCCGGTTCCCCCATGGACGATGACGGGACCGAAACCGATCCGAAGCGCGTCGTCGGCAATCCGTGGCGGAAGATGGGGCTCCAGCACGGCCCGCAACGGCCCGCCGCCTCCGATTCCGGGCGGGATCCGATGGCTCCGCCGCCGGCCGGTCCTTCGGGACCCCTGGGCCCCGGCGGCGCCGCCAACCGTATCCGCCGTGGCATGGACGCCGAGTTGGAGAAGGAGCTCTGGCTCAACCGGGTGCTCGTGGACTGGGGCCTGTGCGGCTTCAGCATGGCCGAAGCCTCGGGCCAGGCCGTGACGGCCACATTGCTGTTCGGTCCCCCGCGCTACGCTCCGACGTCGCGCCGCATGCCGACGGGCCCGGTGTCCCCCGACGCGGTGATGCTCACCAGCCTGCACATCGACCCGATCATGGCGGACCAGGGCACAGAGGAAGCGCTGATCAATGCCGCGGTGACGCATCTGGCCGGTCGCGGCGTACGTGCGGTGGAGGCCTTCGGCTGTTCCGGCGGCGGAGACGACGGGGAAAACGCGATTCCGCGGGAGGAAATGTCCCTGACCGAGTCGATCCTGCACTCGGTCGACGCTCCGCGGACGCCGCACCGCTGCGAGTCAACCGCGCTCGGGGCCATCAACCACGACGCCGGCGACGTCATCCCGACGCGCATGCTCATCAATTCCGGCTTCACGGTCGTGGCGCCCCATCCGACGCATCCGCGGCTGCGGCGCGAACTGGACGCCGACCTCGACTGGGCGGCGGCGGTCACCGATGCGCTCGACCAGCTGGTGGCCGCGCAGTTCTACGCGTCCTTCTCGGCTTCCAGGAGCTCGACGAAGCTGTAGGTGCCGGTCAGCGGCTGATCGTCCTCCTCCGGGAGGTACAGGCGCTTGACGCCGACGACGATCGCCTCGGCGATCTGGTCGCGCTGATCGGGCGACGCCAGCACCGCGACGTCGTCCGGATTGGTCAGGTAGCCCACGACCACCTCGACGGTGGGCATGCGCGTCAGGCGCATCAGATCCCACGTGCGGGCGTGCGTGCGGCAGTCACCCAACGGAGTGCGGGCGACGATCTCGCGCTGGATCAGCCCGGACAGCTGCTGGCCGAGAATCGAGCTGTTGCCGACGATCGAACCGAAGTAGAACGTGGCCAGACCCGACGCGCGCTCGTTCGGATAGCGGTCGGCGCGCAGGGAGATCATCACATCCGCGCCGAAGGCGTTGGCCATCTCGGCGCGCTCTTCGATGGACGGATCACCCGTGCGGGGCCGCGACAGGATGGTCTCGGCGCCCACGGCGACGAGGCGACCCTCGACGCGCGAGGCGAGATCCCAGAGGATCTCCTCCTCGGTGATGGGACCGTAGGGCCCTTCGACGGTCATGCCCGGATCGTTGGAGCTGCGGCCCGGGTCGATGACGACCCGCTTGCCCGACAGCTTCGGGCCGGCGGCGCGCACCCGCTCGCGCTCGTGCATGGCGACGTGCGATCCACCCGTCACCCGGCGCCCGAGGTAGCTCAGGGCGCGGAACGTGACCGGCCCGCAGATGCCGTCCGACTGCAGGCCGTAGTTGACCTGGTATTCGCGCACGGCGGCGTCGGTCAACGGCCCGAAGTGGCCGTCGACGCGGGTGTCGAAGAAACCGAGCTCCTGCAGGATGCCCTGCAGCTGCCCGATGTCGTCGCCCGTCATCGGCGAGATCGGGTCGAAGGCCAGCACGCGGGCGCCGAGGACGTACGACGCCTCGCGCAGCGCCTTGAGCGTCGAATCGCGGATGATCCCGTCGGCGTAGATGCCGCGGGACTGCTGGAACTCCAGCAGCGCCGATCGCAGTTCTTCGTCGAAGAGGTCGTCGTCGCCGCTCCATTGCGGCGAGTCCTGTTGGATGGCGTCCCCGGCGTAGCCCGGCAGAAGGCCCAGTCTGGCCAGCGTGGTGCGTACCTCCGCTACGCGCGGCGATCGCTCCCCCACCTGCAGATACTCCGGCACCGGGCGTCCCCTTCCTTCACGTGCTCCGATGGGCAGCCTGATCGGTTGCCCATGTTCACACGCTACCAGTTAGAGCTGAGCTTCCACCTTTCGGAGGATCTCCGCCTTCGGCTTGACGCCGACGATTTCATCGACCTTCTGGCCGCCCTTGAAGATGAGCAGCGCCGGAATCGACATGATCTGGAACATCGCGGCCAGGGTGCGCTCGGCCTCGATGTCGCACTTGGCCACGACGGCGCGGTCGCCGAGCTCGGCGGCGACCTCGTCGACGACGGGGGCCAGCTTGCGGCAGGGGCCGCACCAGTCGGCCCAGAAGTCGACGAGGACGGGCTTGTCGGACTCGATGACCGTGGACTTGAAGTTCGCGGCGGTGACGTTCACGACAGACATGTTTCTCCTAAGAGGATCAGGAAATTATATTGGTGCAGTATATCGAAAAGCGGCCGATGATCAAGAGCTTCAATCGGCGCCCCGCGGGCTACGTCTGCGCGGCCAGGTAATGCTCGGCGTCGATGGCCGCGGTGCAGCCGGTGCCCGCGGCGGTGATGGCCTGCTGGTAGTGGGAATCGACCAGGTCGCCGGCGGCGAAGACGCCGGGGACCGAGGTACGGGTCGACGGAGCCTCCACCTTCACGTAGCCGGACTCGTCCAGGTCGACCTGGTCGACGATCATCTGGGAGCGCGGATCGTGGCCGATGGCCACGAACATCGCGGTCACCGGCAGCTCGGAGATTTCGCCCGTGACGGTGTCCTTCAGCTTCAGCGACGTCACCGAACCCTCGCCCACGACCTCCTCGACGACCTTGTTGGTGGCGAATCGGATCTTGTCGTTGGCGCGGGCGCGCTCCTCCATGATCGCGGACGCGCGGAACTCCTCGCGGCGGTGGACGATGGTGACGGACTTCGCGAACTTGGTCAGGAACGTCGCCTCTTCCATGGCGGAGTCGCCGCCGCCGATGACGGCGATGTCGTGGTCGCGGAAGAAGAAGCCGTCGCAGGTGGCGCAGGAGCTGACGCCGTGGCCGAGCAACTCCTGCTCGCCGGGGACGCCGAGGTAACGCGGCGCGGCGCCCATCGCGAGGATGACGGTGCGGCCCTTGTGCTCCTCGTCGCCGACCCACACGGACTTCACGTCGCCGGTCAGGTCCATGCGGTCGACGTGCTCCATGCGCAGCTCGGCGCCGAAGCGCTCGGCCTGGGCGCGCATCTGGTCCATGAGGTCGGGGCCCTGGATGCCCTCGGCGAAGCCGGGGAAGTTCTCCACCTCCGTGGTCGTCATCAGCGATCCGCCGAACTCGACGCCCTCGAAGACGACGGGCTCGAGCTCGGCGCGGGCGGCGTAGATGGCGGCGGTGTAGCCGGCGGGGCCGGAGCCGACGATGATGACGTCGTGGATGGTGTCGGACATGCTGCGTTCCTCCTGGTGGGTGCCCTTTGACGTGGCATTTCGCGGTGTGCGGCGCGGCCGGGCGCTGCCGACCGCCCGCGTCGTCGTCTCCTGCGGCAGCCTACCCGGGCGCGCCGATGGTCCGATGGACGACGGGCTCCGCGGGGACGGTTCCGCAGGTGTTCACGGTCAACAACACCGTCACCCGCCCGTGCATTCCCGCGGACAGCACGAACAGCTGCCCCACGCGGTCCCCGTGGGCCATCGGCGCGGCACCGAGCAGGGCGTCCTCCCGCTCGCCGTGCTCGGCCAGGCATGCGCCCGCGCGGGCGGGGTCGATGAGCCCGCCAAGGTCCCTCTCCCCCATCGCGCCGGCCGCCGCGGGTCCGAGGGAGGCAAGGTCGATGCCGGGTTGCGCGGGTTCGCGTGACGACGCCCCGTCACCGGCCCCGCCGACGGGCGGCTGCTGGTGCGGGGGCGGGGTGAGCCACGCGCCACCGGCGGCGAAGATGACGGCGGCCGCGGCCGCCGCGGCGATGGTCGCCGGTCCCCGCGGGAAAAGCCGCACCACGGAACGGCGGTCGGGATCGGTCGAATGGCGCAGCCGCCAGGCGTCGTGGACGGACGGCGGAGGGGAATCGTCGCAAAGCAGGGAGGAGGCGAGGTAACCGAGTTCGTCGTCCGCGAGGGCCCGGTGGGGCTCGTCGGGGTGATCGTGGGTGCCGTGGCGGGTCATCGGTCGACCTCCGAATCGAGTCGGCGCAGCTGGCGGCGCAGCGTGGCCCGGGCGCGGGCCCGGCGGGACTTGACCGTGCCCTCGGGGATGCCCATGCGGCGGGCGACGTCGGCGAGCGGCCAGCCCATCAGGTCGACCTCCACGATGACGCGCCGCTGCTCCTCCGGCAGCCGCGACATCGCCTGGCGCATGACCACGCCCAGGGCGGGATCGGCACCGTCGCCGGCGTCCGGCGCGGGCGTGACGCGGTCGTCGACGACGCCGTCGGGCGGGCCGTGGCGGCCGCGCATCCGGTCGTGGCAGCTGTTGACCACGATGCGGTGCAGCCACGTCGCCACCGACGAATCGCGGCGGAACGCCGACGCGCTGCGCAGTGCCTTGACCAGGCCCTCCTGCATCGCGTCGGCCGCGTCCGATTCGGTGCGCGAATGCCGCACCGCGGTCCACCACAGCTGCCGCTCGTGCCGGTCGACGAGCGCCGGGAACGCCCGCGCGTCGCCCGCCAGATGGGCGGTCAGCAGCTCGAGATCGCCGCGCCCGTCGGCCGGAGCCTCTTCCGTGTCCATGCGGTCGACCAGCGCCGTCGGCGCGGTGACCCTCCCCCCGAAGTTCACGCGCCCATCCCATCACGGGTCGGGCGGGCGCGCCATCCGGGGCGGGCCGGGCGCCGGGGTCAGCGTTCCGCGGAGACCTCGGCGATCGACGCCGTCATGGTGTCGGGCAATTCGGTGACCCAGATCAGCAGGTGCCGCGACTTGGGTGCGCCGTCGAGCGCGATGGTCGTGTCGCCCTCGCCCAGGCGGCCCTGGCCGAGCACCTTCGTGGCGCCCAGATCGCCCGTGCCGGACGTGGCCAGATCAGCCGGAATGGAGCGTATCTCGACCTTCGTCCCCGGCGCGCCGAGGATCTCCACCTGCCCCGGTACGGCGTCCTGGCGGAAGGTGAGCACCAGGCCGATGCCCTTCTTCAGCGCCATCGAATCGGAGCCGAGCGGGTAGTTGTACGTCGACGTCATCCACGACGTGTCCCGGTCACCGTCGATGGCGAAGGCGGCGGCGGAGGGATTGTCCGGCCCGGCGAGCGGGTTCGGGTTGGTCGCCTGCCACTCCGCGGCATCCGTGATGCGGATGGGTCCGGCGGGCAGCGCCTCCTCCTGGCCGCGGCGCACGGAGTCCGGCGTCAGCGGCGAGTCCTCGGCGCGGTTGACCCACGCGAACACCGCCGCCAGGATCAGCGCCAGCACCAGCACGAAGCCGACGACGATCGCGCCGGAGCCCCACAGCCGTCCGCGGGTGGTGGACGTGACCTGCTTCAGGCGCGCCGGCGTGATCGGCGCATCGGCGTCTTCGGCGATGACCTGCAGCTGGCCCGAGTCCGGGCCGAGCGCGGCCTCGCGCAGGCGCTTGGCCAGCACCAGGCCGCGGTCGGCGGCCGCCGCCGGATCGTCCACCCCGGAATGCCGGTCGGCGCCCGGCTCGGCGCTCTGGCCCGGGCGGTCGTCGCCGTCGCGGGTGCCCACCTCGTTTCCGGCATGGCTTTCCGACGTCTCGCTCCAGGCGAGGTCGGTCTTCACGTGCGCGGAGGCGCCGCCGGGACCGTCGTGGGCGACGGCGCCGGGGTGTTCGCCGCCGTGTTCGCCGGCGTGGGCGTCGGCGCGGTCACCCGCGTGGTCGCCGGTTCCTTCCTTGCCTGCGGACGTGCGGCGCGTGGCGTCGTCGAGGATGCCGCGGATGTCGGACGGCACGTGGGTGCAGCCCGCCAGCAGCGTCGACAGGGCGCGGCACGCGACCGCGAGATCGCCGTCGGCGGTCGCCTCGGGCAGCGGCGCCGGGAAGGCCAGCTCCACCCGGCCGTCGACGCTGACGCGCAGGCGGTCCAGATCGTCCGCGCCGAGCACCAGCCCGGCCTTGTGCGCGCGCCCGGCGGCCTCGGCGAGGTCCGCCACGGCGAAGGCGGCGGCGTCGGCGTTGGTGCCCTCGCCCACCGCCGACAGCGGGATGCCGGGCACCCAATCACTGGCCACGATGACGTCGGTGCGGCCCAGGTGCACCGCGCGGATCCGGGCCAGGCCCGGCCCCTCGATGCGGCGCAGCGCCTTGGCGCTCTCGGCGATCTGCACCGCGGCGCCGGGGGCCGTGTAACCCACGTGCGGAGCAGTGAGGGTGTCGACGAACGTCAGCGCGACTTCGTCGTGAAGCTTCTTTCCTTCCGCGTCCAGGCGCACCGGGCCCGTGCGGTCGACCGCGCGCCAGAAGCGCACGCCCGGGCGCGAGCCCTCCTCGGACAGCAGGCGGTAGCGGCCGCCGAAGACCATCTCGCCGGGGACGAAGCGCGTGGGGCGCGACGCCTCCGACGGCATCGGCGGGAGCATCGGCGAAGCGGTGAAGCCCTCCGACGCCATCGCGGCGTTCTCGCCGGCCGCCGACGACGGGCCGCCCACGACGGTGCCGGCGATCGCGGCGTCGGCGTCGTCGGCATGCACCTCGGTGCCGTCCACCGGCTTCGGCGCGAAGCGGCGCAGGCCCGGAATCCGGCCCAGCAGACCGCCGAGGATGCGCACCTCCGGCAGCGGCGAGCGCGACAGCACGACCCCGGTGACGATGAGGAAGACGATGCCGGCCAGGGCCGTCCGCAGGAATGCGCCGACCGACCCGAGGGCGTCCAGCGGATCGCCGATGACGAAGGAATCCAGCGCCATGGCCACCGCGATGCCCACCAGGGCCGCCCCGAGCGCCCACACGCACGTCCTGAGCACCTCGCGGCCGCGCAGATCGCCCAGCGTCCGCCGCAGCAGCCACCCGCCGATGATCGCGCCGGCCACGAAACCGAAGCCGTTCGCCGCGCCCAGCAGGACGACGACGAGCTCGGTGCGCGAGGCCATCAGCGGCGCCAGCATCGAGAGCGCCACCTTCACCACCGTGATGCCGAAGATGATGAACGTCGGCGTCCACGCCTCCTCGCGGGCGTAGAAGACGCGCAGGTGCAGCAGCACCAGCGCGTACGGGATGAGCGTGAACGCCGAGAACGACAGCGTCCAGCCGAGGATGTCGGCGGTTTCCTTGGGGAACAGCCCGTAGGCGAACAGCGCGTTGGAGATGGGCACGCCGAAGGCCGTGAAGAACACGACGATGGGGATCAGCGCGATCATGGTCAGGCGCGTGCCCACCGACAGATCGCGGATCACCGCCCTGTCGTCGCCGTCGGCGGCGTTGCGCGACAGGCGCGGCATGATCGCCGTCAGCAGCGTCACGCCGATGATGCCGTAGGGCATCTGCAGCAGCAGCCACGCCTGCTGGTAGATGCCCGGGGCGGCGTCATCCGCCGAGGAGGCGATGCGGGTGGTGATGAGGTAGCCCGCCTGCGAGATGGCGACGTAGGTGACGATGGCGATGCCCATGCCGCCGAACTGCTTGATGCGGTCGTCGATGCCCCACAGCGGCCGCATGTCGATGCCCAACCGCCGCAGCGGCGGGATCATGATCAGCGCCTGGATGACCACGCCCAGCGTCGTGCCCACGCCCAGCAGCAGGATGTGCGGGTCCGTGATCGTGCCAGGGTGATCGAACGGCAGGGAGCCGGGCAGAAGCCAGTAGAGGAGGAGCGTCGCGATGGCCACCACGTTGTTGGCCACCGGCGCCCAGGCCCCCGGTTTGAACACGCCCTTGGTGTTCAGCACCGCCATGAGCAGCGAGAATATGCCGTAGAAGATGATCTGCGGCAACAGCAGGAACGCGAAGGACGTCGCCAGCGGGACGTTGACCTTGCCGTCGGAGTCGAGGCCGATCCTGGTCAGTATCGGCGCCGTGACCACCGCCAGGACGGTGACCGTGCCCAGCAGGGTCAGCGACAGGGTCATCAGCCGGCGCACGAAGGCGGCGCCGCCGTCGGCGTCCTCCTTCTGGGCGCGCACGAGCACCGGCACCACCAGCGAGGTGAGCACCGCGCCCAGGACGATCTCGGTGATCAGGTTCGGCAGCGTGTTGGCGGTGTTGAACGCCGACATGATGGCCGGGCCGAGCGTGATGCCGATCAGCGCGTTGCGGAGGAATCCGGTGATGCGCGAGAACAGCGTGGCGACGGCCATCGAGCCCGTCGAGCGGACGACGTCCGCATCGCTGGCCGTGCCGGACTCGGACGCTGCGGAGGCGCCGGAGCCCGTCGCCGGACCATGGGCGGCGGCGCCGGAACCGGCACCGGTGCCCGCGGCGCCGTCGCGCGTGCGCGCGATGGTCCCCGTCGCGGTGCCCGAGGCGGAACCCGCGGCGACCATCGTCGAACCCGCCGCGCCGGCGGTGCCCGCCGACCCGGACGAACCGGACGGACCGGACGAACCCGCCGCGGAGGCGGTGCCGCCCGCGGACGCCGGAGAACCCGAAGAGCCGCCGCCGGTCGGGGGGCGGTTCAGGATCGGGGCCGGCTCTTCGCGGCGCGCCGCGGGAGCGGTGCGGGGCGCGGGAGCCGGCGCCGGCGGAGCGGGCCGTCGGATGCGGCCGCGCTGCCCGGTATGTGGCGCGTCGGGATCAGTCACGCCCCCATTGTGGACGAATGCGCCGGAATCCATCGAATCGGCGCGTGCGCCACACCGCGAAACCGCCCACGGCGAGACTCAGCACGACCGACGCGATGATGAGCGAACGGGTGCTCGGGCCGGTGCGGGCGACGATCTTGACGGGGGCGGAAATCCGCTGGCCCTCCGGCGTCTCCAGCCACATGTGCAATTGGTTCTGGCGTTCCCGGTCCACGGTCTGCCCCGGGTTCTCCGGCGTGACCTGAAGCGTCAGCGACCCCTTGGCGGGCAGCATCGCCTCGTGCCGGCCGATGACCCCGGAGTCGCCCACCTGAACCCGCGCGTAGGCGGGCACCGGCAGCGGCAGGCCGTTGCGGCCCACGATGACCACGGGCGACATGTCGGTGGCGCGCGTGTAGACGCCGCCGGGGGCCACGAGCGTGACGGAGTCGCGGAGCTTCTGCAGCATCTCCCCCATGCCCGCCATGGTGTTCCCGGCGTTCGCGGCCCGGTCCAGGTGGGACGGGGCGTTGCGGCGACCGGTCCCGGTGACGGCGCGCAGGATGTCGCGCCGCAGCGGTTCGGTGAAGCCGTGGCGCGTCAGCGCGACCTGGGGGTCGTTGGCCATCATCTCGGCGAGGTCGGTGAGGTAGCCGGATTGCTGGGCGGCCCGGCTGACCTCGGTGCCGGACACCGCCCCCGGATCGGGGTTCGGGGCGGAGCTCTGCGCCTGCCCGACCGCATGGTCGGTCGCGGAACGGGCGAGCGCGTCGCCGAGCTGGACGGGTTCGGCGATGCCGTCGTCGAACGTCGCGGCCACCGCGCGCAGCAGCGCCCGGGCGTCCTCACCGGTTGCGGACCACCCCGCGGGCGGCATGGCGACGATGGGCGCCGCCCCGGATTCGCCCGCCCCGACCGAGGCGTCGGAGATCTCCTGGCGCAGCGTGCCCACGACCGTCTGCATGCGGGCGACGCCGGAATCGGCGGTGAGGTCGTAGCGGCCCGCCACGGCGGCGTAGCCGGCGACCTCCGGCGACCTCCCCGTCGCCGCCAGCGCCGACGACAACGGCACCGGCAGGCCGAACGCAGCCGTCCCCGGTGCGAGTTCGGCCGTTTCCCCCGGGCGGGCGATGCGGCCCTCGTCGAGGGTCAGCGAGTTCGCGGCGACCAGCGACGTCGTGCGCGGAGCGGCCGGCGGCCAGATGCCCCCGGGCACCTGCATGGACTCGAAGGCGGTGGAGCCGTCGATCGGCGCCGACGTGTCGCCGAATGCCGTCATGGGCACCGATGCCGCGTCGAGGTACCCCTCGGGCGGGATGATGGTCGACGGCAGCGCCTTGCGCCCCAGCACCCGTTCCACCACGCCGTCGCCCATGGCCAGCGCTTCGGTGGCCAGCTCCCGGTCGTTGGCCGCCGCGACCGCGTTGAGCTCGGCGCCGGACCACGGCAGCGTCACCACGCACAGGTCGCGGGTCACGGCTTCGAGGCGGGCGACCCAGTTGCGCGCGGCTTCGGCGCCCTCGCCCTTGCGCAGGTCGAGGTCGTCGCCGGAGCCCCACGAATCGCGCAACCGCTTGTTGCCCTCCACGGGGCTCGGCCGTTCGGTGCCCACGCGGTAGCCGTCGGCCATGCGCGAGGCGACGTCGAGGAGCTCCGGGTCGACGGCCACGCACGTCGACGCGCGCAGCGACGGCCCCGACGCCCCGGCCAGCTCCGATTCCAGGGCGCCGAGCAGCCCGTCCAGGCGCCCGCCCGGGGACATCTCCTGCGACAGCGATTCATTGGCCAGGATCAGCTCCGGCCGTCCCGGGGCTTCGCCCGTTTCCCCCGGCACCAGCGGCACGTTCGCCGCCAGGGGCCACACCAGGGACACGGGGGCGGGATCGGCGGGCTTCTCTCCGCGGCCGGCGCCACCCGGACCGCCGTCCGATCCCCGGCGGGAGCCCGGCGCCGCGACCTCGTCCCCGTCGCCGCCCGCGCCGGGCCGTTCGGCATCCCCGGCGGCGTCGTCAAGCCGGGAATCGACAGGCACGAGCATGCGCGATTCCGCCAGGAACTGGTCGATGTCGTTGCCCGGCCGGCCGTTGGCGTTGACCAGCACCGGGTACACGCCCGGCTCGGCGATGCCCAACCCGGCCGGTGCGTCGGCGGTCAGCGGCACGGACAGGGTGATCTCGCGCGACTCCCCCGCCGCCAGGTCGAAGCCGTCGCGGAAGGACGTGGCCACGCGGAAATCCTGCTCGGGTGCGGCCATGGCCAGGCGCGCGCCCGCCGCCCCGCTGAGGGGGTCGGAGCGCTGGGTGCGCAAAATGATGTCCCGGACGTCGCCCTCGGACCTGTTCGACACCGTCAGGCGGATGTTCAGTTCGCCGCCGACCTCGGGGTTCTGGGGGGTGACGGCGGTGACGCGCAGGTCCAGCGGCCCGCGGTTGGCCAGGCGGTCGGCGCCGGCGCCCCACTGCTCCGACACCGACGCGTCGGCGGGATCGATGGGCCACGGCGGCGGCGCGGCCGCGGCATCCGGCAGCGCCACCCGGTCCAGCGGGCCCACCGGCACGACGGGCGCGGCGACGAGGGCAAGTGCGCCCGCCGCCGCCGTCGCGATCAGCCGCACCAGGCGGCGCCCCCCGCGCCCCGTCACCGCGGGGTCGCCCTTCCGGCGTCCTTCTCCGCCTTGGCCAGCTCCGGCAGCAGGTCGTGGGCGCGCCGGGCGAGCTTGCGCTCGTCGGCGTACGCCAGCCGCTCGACCAGCGTGGAGGCGGGGAACCACGTCACTTCGGTGACCTCGGGGTCCTCGTCGTTGAGGTCGCCGTCGACGTAGCGCAGCAGGTGGTGGTGCACCGTCTTGTGGATGCGCGTGCCGTCGGAGATGAACCAGTAGTCGATGACGCCCAGCTCGGCGATGACCTCGCCGTGGATGCCGGTTTCCTCCCACACCTCGCGTTCGGCGGTGGAGTCGTGCGCTTCGCCGGGTTCGACGTGGCCCTTGGGCATCGACCACAGCAGGCGGCCGCGGCGGTCGAGGCGCCCGATCAGCGCCACGTAGACGCGCGACAGGTCCACGCTGCCGTCGTCGGCGACGGCTTCGGCGAGCCCGGAGACGACCAGGCCGCCGGCGGACGTTTCGATGGACGTGCGCATCCGGTCGCGCTGCTCGCCGCCGCGCTGGGCGGTGCGTCCGGCCGCGGGGCGGCGCCCGGGGCGTCCCTTGGACTGGCCCGCTTGACGACGCCGCTGCGCACCCCGGCCCGCCCCGGACCTGGAACCCGGCCGCGACGATCCCTTGCCGGAGCGTGACTTGCCGCCGCCGGAGGAGCCGGAACCGCGCTTCTGCTGGGACTTCCGGTCCTGGCCCTCGGCCGTGCGGGAGGTGTTCCCGGCGTCGGGGGAGCCGGTGGCGCCCGAGCCGCCCTTGCCGCCCGAGCCGCCGGAGCTGCGGGAGCCGCCCTTGGCCGCGCCGTCGGATGCGGCCGTGGCCGGAGCGGCGTCCTTCACGGCGACGCCGCCGCCCTTGTCGGAGGCGCCTCCATCATGTGCGTTGTGGCGGGCGTTGGCGCCGCGGTTGCTCCCGCGCCCGCGCCCGCCCCGGCGGCGTCGCCGCGAACGGCTGCCGGAGCCGGAACGCGACCCCTGATCGCGTTTGCCGTCGCCGGAACCGCCGCGATTGCGGGAGCCGCCGCCCGATGCGTCGGAGGCGCCGCCGGAGGTCGTGCCGGACTCGTTGCCGGAGGCATTTCCGGGTGAAGAGGAGGACTGCCCGGTGCCGGATCCCCCGCCCCGCCCGCGGCCGGATTCGGAGGCGGTGTTCTGCTGCGCCCCCCGGCCGCCGTCCTGCGGTCGGCCGCTGCGCCGACGCGAACGGCGGCGGCGCCGACGCTGCGGCCCCGCCGTCCCCTCGTTCCGTTCGGCATCGTTCATTCCTCACAGACTACCGGGCCGCTCCGGGGCTGCGGGTATTGTGTCGCACGTGACCGACGCCCCGACTCCCCAGCACACCCCCGACCACGGAGACCCCGAGGTCCGGCGCACCGCGATGCTGGCGGTGGCGGACCAGGCGATCGGCCGGGAGGCCGACCTGCTGGCGCCGCTGGCCGCCGCGTTCGCGGCCGAGGGGCACTCGTTGTACCTGGTCGGCGGCTCGGTGCGCGATGCCCTGATGGGGCGCCTGGGCAACGACCTCGACTTCACCACCGGCGCGCGGCCGGACGTGGTGGCGCGGATCCTGGAGGACTGGGCCGAGACCACGTGGGACACCGGCATCGAGTTCGGCACCGTCTCCGCGGAGAAGAAGGGCCGGCAGGTGGAGATCACCACCTTCCGCGCCGACGTCTACGACCAGGTCAGCCGCAACCCCGAGGTGACCTTCGGCGACACGCTGGAGGGAGACCTGATCCGCCGCGACTTTCGGTGCAACGCAATCGCCGTGGAGCTCCACGGCGACGGGACCCGCTCCTTCCGCGATCCGCTGGGTGGCTTCGACGATGTCGTCGCCGGCGTTCTGGACACGCCGGGCCCGCCGGAGGTCAGCTTCGGCGACGATCCGCTGCGCATGCTCCGCGCCTGCCGCTTCACGTCGCAGCTCGGCTTCGCCGTCTCCGACCGGGTGCGTGAGGCGATGACGGAGATGAACGGCGAGATCCGCCGCATCACCGCCGAACGCGTCGCCGCCGAGCTGGACAAGATGATCCTCGGCGCCGACCCGTCGGCGGGCATCGACCTCATGGTGGACACCGGCCTGGCCGAGCACGTCATGCCCGAGATCCCCGGCATGAAGATGACGCAGGACGAGCACCGCCAGCACAAGGACGTCTACCAGCACTCCCTGCAGGTCATGCGCCAGGCCATCGAGCAGGAGGAACCCGGCGAACCCGACCTCGAGCTGCGCTGGGCGGCGCTGCTGCACGACTGCGGCAAGCCGGCGACCCGCTCGTTCACGGAATCGGGCAACGTGTCCTTCCACCACCACGAGGTCGTGGGTGCCAAGCTGGTCCGCCGCCGCCTGCGGAAGCTCAAGTACCCCAAGCGGGTCACCGAGAACATCGCGCAGCTGGTTTACCTGCACATGCGCTTCCACGGTTACGGCGACTCCGCCTGGACGGACTCCGCCGTGCGCCGCTACGTCAACGATGCGGGCCCGCTGCTGGACAAGCTGAACAAGATCGTGCGGGCGGATTGCACCACGCGGAACCGTCGCAAAGCAGCCCGCCTGGCGCGGGCCTGCGACGACCTGGAAGCCCGCATCGACGAGCTCGCCGCCGCCGAGGACCTGGCCAAGGTGCGGCCCGACCTCGACGGCAACGACATCATGGAGATCCTCGACCTCGCGCCCGGCCCCGAAGTCGGCGCCGCATGGAAGCACATGAAGGACGTCCGCCTGGACAAGGGGCCGCTGGAGCGCGAGGACGCGATCCTGGAACTCAAGCGCTGGTGGACCGAGCGCGAAGGCTGAACGAAGGCCGGCCGAAGGCCGACGGGACAGTCGGCGCGCACGACCGTTGCGCGCACGGACCGGCCCGGGACGGCCCGAGACGGCCCGGGACGGCCCCCGTGCCTGTCGGCCCGCCGGGGGCGGCGGGCATAATGGGCGGGGTGGAGCAGGAGAACCTTTTCGGAGACCGCCTTTTCAATTGCCTCGAGCGCAACGACCCCGCCGCGGGGATGCTGCTCGTCGCCG
The DNA here is from genome assembly GCF_030408795.1 of Corynebacterium hansenii. Lineage (NCBI taxonomy): Bacteria > Bacillati > Actinomycetota > Actinomycetes > Mycobacteriales > Corynebacteriaceae > Corynebacterium > Corynebacterium hansenii. The sequence goes on along the minus strand of NZ_CP047211.1, from coordinate 3,076,772 downwards.
CCCCGGGCATGGAGTCGCCGGAATTCGCCCGCAGCGTGGTGTTCATCATCGAGCACGACGAAGGCGGCACCCTCGGCGTCGACCTGACCACGCGGTCGCAGACGCCGGTGCACAACGTCCTCCAGCCGTGGGCCGACCTGATGTCGAAGCCGCCGGTCGTCTACGTCGGCGGGCCGGTCAACCAGACCCAGCCCGTGTGCGTGGGCGTGCTGCGCACCGGCGCCGACGTCCCGGAGGGGCTGGACGAGGGCACCGGCGCTCCCCTGCTGGAGAAGCTCGCCCACCGGTTCGCGCTGGTCAACCTCGGCGTCGAGCCGGCGGAGGTCACCGAACACCTGGAGGGCGCGCGCCTGTTCGCCGGTTACGCCGGGTGGGCGCCCGGCCAGCTGCACGACGAGATCGAGCGCGGCGACTGGTTCGTCGCCCCCGCCCTGCCCAGCGACGTGCTCGCGCCGGGGCCGGCCGACGTGTGGGGCGACGTCATGCGCCGCCAGCCGTGGCCGCTGCCGCTGTACTCGACGTACCCCGTGGACGTCCGTGACAACTGACGGGAGGGCGCGGGGGCGTCGTGAAGCCGTCCCGCCACCGACCGACCCGCACCCCATCCGCGGCGGGATCGCCGAAGCGTGGCCCGTGGGCCTGGGGCTGGTGCCGCTGGGCCTGGCGTTCGGCGTGCTGGTGACGCAGACGGGGTTCGAGTGGTGGTGGACGCCGGTGTTCTCGATCCTGGTGTACGCCGGGTCGATGGAGTTCCTGGCGATTGGCCTGGTCATGGCACATGCCGGGCTGCTGGGGTCGGCGGTGACGGCGTTCATGGTGAATTTCCGGCACATCTTCTACGGGCTGACGTTCCCGCGCGACGTGATCCGCGGGCGGCTCGGCCGGGCGTATTCGACGTATGCGCTGACGGACGAGGCCTACGCCATCGCGTCGGCGCGGCCCGCCGGGGCGCCGCCGCTGACGGGCGCGCGGCTGCTGACCATCCAGCTGTCCTGCCAGATCATGTGGGTCGCGCCGGGCATCGCCGGGGCGGTGGCGGGGCGCGCGCTGCCGGAGGGGTTGGTCGGCTTCGAATTCGCGTTGACCGCCCTGTTCACCGTCCTGGCGGTGGATGCGTTCCGCCTCAACCGCGACTGGTCGCTGCCGCTGTCGGCGCTGGCGTGCGTCGCCGTCGGGTGGCTGGTGGACCCTGGGCAGATGCTGGTCATCGGGCTGATCCTGTACTTCTGCGTGCTGCTGACGCGCGTGTGGTCGCCGCGCCTGGACCGCGCCCTGCGGTGGGGCCGGGGGCCCGGGCCCGTTTCGCTTGACGACGCCGGCCGCGCCGGGACCGACCGCGCCGAAACCGACCGTCCAGGGGAGGCCCCGTGATGCCCGATTACGGATACGTGCTGGTGTCCCTGCTGGTCATGGGTGCGGTGACGGTTGCGCTGCGCTGGGCGCCGTTCGCCTTCATCCGCGTGCTGCGAGGCTCGGAGCTGGTGAGGTTCCTCGGCGTGACCATGCCCGTCGGCGTCATGGTGGCGCTGGTGGCGTACACGCTCGTCGGCAGGATGGGGCTGGTCGGCGGCGATGGAGCCGGGGGCGGCGGGGACCCCGGCGGGTGGTGGGCCGCTCCCCTGGCGCTGGCGGCGACGGTGGCGCTGCATCTGTGGCGCCGCAATGCCGCGGTGAGCATTCTCGTGGGCACCGCGCTGTACGTGGTGCTGGTCAATGTGGTGGCCTGAGGCGCCGGGGCTCGGGGCGCGGTCTCGCTCCCCGCTTGGCATCACGTGCCGGTTGGCGTCACAAGCCGCTCGGAGTTGGACCCGGGATGCAGTCACTGGCCACGTGAACGGCGATAAAAGCCCAGGTGGCCAAATCGAGTGGCTGCACTTTCGCGCTACCGCACCCCGTGCGCCGGAATAGCGCCGAACCGGCCGAACCGTCCGAACACGCCGAACAGCCGATCAGGCCCGCAGGTGGCCGACCCGCTCCCACGCCGGATCCTCGGCGGCCACGATCTCGTGGTCGCCCTCCGTCCACGTGTCCACCAGGTTCGCCAGCCGCTCCGTCGCATCGGTTTCCGGGTCGACGTAGAAGTGCAGCAGGCGCACGCCGTCGGCGGTCTCCGCGGCGACGACCATCCCGTCATCGGCGAGCGTCGCCATCGCATCCTCCCCGAAGTCAGCCAGCGCCTTCGCCGAACTTTCGGCGGCCTGGCCGTCGTCAAGCACATCCGCGAACAGCAGCTGCACCACCACGTGCCGCGTGTACAGCGGCCCGATCAGCGGCGACAGCGGCGCGCGCGTGCCCACCATCACCGGCTTGTCGTCGGCCTGCCCCTGCAGCGTCAGCCACCGCGGGCACGCCCCGGCCAGATGGTCGATGAACGCCGGCAGATCCGACAGCGCCATCGCCCCCTCGGGCTCCTCGGCGGCGAAGGCGAAGGACCGCAGCCACAGCCCGAAGTCCTCCTCCCCCAGCGCCAGCTGCAGCAGCATGAAACCGACGTGCGCGACGTCGCGCTCCCCCTCCTCGCCGGCGGCCGCCAAGCTCTTGAACACCGGGTGGTACAACCGCACGTCCGCGACGCCCTGGCCCGCGGCGACCGCCACCCGCGCCTCGGCGGGGTCGATCTCATGGCCCGCCCACGTCACCGTGGAGACGGGCTCGGCCGTGCGCAGGTCGGTGAAGGACCACACCGGGCCGTCGTCGGGCGCGGCATTGAGCCAGCGGCGCGCGATGTGGCGCACCTCCGGGTCGCCCGCCGCAGTGACCGTCAGCAGGTGGCGCGAAAACGGCTCGCCCGGGCCGAAACCCCACACCAGGCGTTCGTCGATCGCCGAAATGCGCGGGCCGACCTCCGCCTGGATGTCCATCGGCTCGGCATCGCCGAAACCACCGCCGCCGAAATCGGCGCCGCCGGTGAACGCGCCGTCGAGACGGTCCGCCCCCTCGGCCGCCCACCAATCCCAGAACGCCGCGATCGCGCCATCGCGGGTCGCGTTGCCCCGCGGGGCGCCGCCATCGCCGCGCGAACTGGACCGGGTCCAGCCCCACACCCCGTCGAATCCGGCGTCTCCGGCGCTCCCCGGCGTTTCGGTCATGGTGGCGTTCCCTTCATCGGCTGCCTGCGTTGATCTTGAACAACGCTACGCCACGCGGCGGCACTTCTCAGGGTGTGCTGCAGATGTGCGTCCGCCGTCAGCTGACGGCGTCCGCGGTGGCGCGTTCCTCGAATTCGCGGCCCCACCGGGCGGCGTAGACGGCGCACATCATCAGCTGGATCTGGTGGAAGATCATCAGCGGCAGGATGATGACGCCCGCGCCGCCGGAACCGAAGATGACGGCGGCCATCGGCAGGCCCGTGGCCAGCGACTTCTTGGAGCCGCAGAACTGGATGGCGATGCGGTCGCGGCGGTCGAAGCCGGCGCGGCGGGCGATGAACCCGGAGATCCGCAGCATGAACTCGACCAGCACGACGGACAGGACGCACAGGATCAGGATGTCCATCAGCGGCACCCGCGACCAGATGCCCTCGACGACGCCTTCGGAGAACGCGACGTAGACGACCATCGCGATGGAGATGCGGTCGACGTTCTTCGTGGCCTTCGCCGCCGCGAATTTCAGCGTCCACTTCCGCAGCACCTGGCCGATGGCGAAGGGCAGCAGCAGCTGCAGCGAGATGTCCAGGAACACCGAGCCGTCGACTTTGACGCCGTCGCCGGTGGCCATGAGCACCATGACCAGGACGGGCGTGACCACGATGCCCAGCAGATTCGACGCCGAGGCGCTGACGATCGACCCGGCGACGTTGCCGTGCGCGATGGACGTGAAGTTCACCGAGGACTGCACCGTCGACGGCACGAGCGTCATGTAGAGGATGCCCAGGTAGAGCCCGGGCGCGAGCACCATGTCGAGCGGCTTCAGCGCCAGCCCGATGATGGGGAACAGCACGAACGTCAGCGCGAGGATGGTCAGGTGCAGCCGCCAGTTCTTCAGGCCATCGAGGGCCTCCCGGGGGCTCAGGCGGGAGCCGTAGAGGAAGAACAGCAGGCCGATGGCGATTTTCGTGGCGATGCCGAAGCCCTCCGCGAACGCACCGCGCGCGGGCAGGAAAATCGCGATGACCACCGCGAGGATGATCATCACGATCAGGGGATCGGGGCGCCATGAGCGCAGACGGTTCCACATGGGGAACAAGGTTATCCCCTGCCCCGGCCGGGCGAGGCGGTTACGGCGGTTCGGGGGCCGGGCGCGATGGCTTTACGACGTCCCGGCGTGCGCCCTGGTTCGGCCATCAGCGGGATTCGGCCCCTCGTCCGCGGCGTCGTCGATGATGGGGTGTTTGACCAGACCGAAAGCCCCGGCGGAGAATGAAGCGACAGCGTGGAGGAAACAACGATGAGCCGTGAAAATGAACCGTCAACCATGGAGAGAATCCGTGTGTGCCGAGAAATCGTGGAGGAGATTCAGGCAGAGAATCAAGAGCCCGCATGTCATCTGCGGTTCAGCGGCCGATCCTTTGGCATAGCGGACAGTCACTTGGGCGGAATTCCATATTTGCCGCACGGCGACAAGTATCCGACGGGGGCTGACGGTCAAATGTTATGGCTCTGTGCTCAAGTGAACTTTGCCCAAATGCCGCGAATGGGCGATTTTCCCGATGAGGGGATTTTGCAGATCTTTCTTTCGGAGTTCGATCATGATGGTGGCTTCGGTCTCTACGCGGAGGATGACGGAACGGTTCAGGGGCAGTGGTGCGTGCTTTATCATCCGTCGGTGGATGAGACGGTCACCGAAGATGAGTGTCTGGCGAAAATGCCGCGGGCGTGGGACGACGACACGGAACCGTGGCGCACTCCCGACAGGCCCTTGAAAATGGAGTTCCTGCCCATCGAACTCGAAGCCTTGAGCCAAAGTGATTTTCGCTTTGATCCATTGTTCGCCGACGCGCTGAAATCGCGCCTTCCCGACGGGGATCCGGAAGAATACATGCCCGATGGCTTGGCCGATGGGATGTCCGATGAGCGGGAACTCGTGGATGAAATCAGGGAGAAGATCAATATCGGAGGTTGCAAGATCGGAGGATATCCGAGATTTGCCCAAGATGACCCTCGGCCATGCGGTGAGGGAAGTGGGAGGCCTTTGACGGAATGGGATACCCTGCTGTTCCTATTGGATGGTGATACGTTTACGTTTCCCTTAGGCGACGTCGACGATATGGACATCAGCCTAAATGGTGCCACGCTGAATCTCTTCATTCGCAAGGAAGATTTGAAGAACCGGGATTTTTCCCGTGTTCTGGCGCAGTGGGCATGCAGTTGACTCGGGAGCCGGGCAGGGCTGAGCCCAGCTAAACCATGGTCAGCCGCCCATATTTTCCCTATCGCCGGTACGCGTAGACGCCCACGAAAGTGAGCTTGCTCCGATCCGATGCGGCTCCACTGGCGTCTACATCGTAGATGAGGTAGAGGGAGTTGCAGTCTGAAAATTGCCGCATATCTTCATCCAGTCGAACGTCGAAACTTTCCCCGTATGAGTGTTCCCTCACTCTGAGGGCAATATCGTCATCCAGGTCAAAACTGGCTTCCGCGAAGTCTTCGTCGTACCAATCCAACGAAAAATCGTTGAGAAATTCGCTGGTTGCATTATCGTCGTCGTCATCGAATTCGGGTTCGACGTATTCCAGCAACTCTTCTTCGGTGTCGAAATTGCCGCACCAAATGGAGACGACGTTTTCCTTTTCCAGCATCGGCTTATCCTTCGTGATCCAGGTGGACCCGCCGGCCGAGAACCAGCCGGCAAGACTTGGCCTCCATCTTGGCATTTCTCCGGTCGACGGTGCCGGTCAAATCGTCGGATTCCGACACCCTTCACCCGGCTGCCACACGATCCGTCCATTGCCGCCCCGTACCGAATTCTCCATGAGCTGCACTAACCCACCCCGAATGCGCTAACCCACCCGCTGCAGCGGGTGGGTTAGCGCATTCGGGGTGGGTTAAGGCAGGACGGTGGGCCCGGCCTTCCCAATACCGGGTGGGTTAAGGCGAAGTGCGTTGGGGCGAAAAGGCGTTCTGAACCGCAACCTCCGTCGCTTTGCGACGGCCCGCGTTCCCTCAATTTGGCCTATTCGGCGTCGTTGGCGCGGGCGGCGCGGCGCAGCGCCTCACGATCTACGGAGCTCCCGCCGCCCTCGCACATGCCGTGGAGACCGCAGGAGCCGCAGCCGCCGGTCACGCCGCAGTCAGCGGAGGGATCGCGGGGCGCGGCGGAGGCACCGGTGGCAGGAGCACCGGCGGCGGTGGAATCGGCCGAACAGCAGGCGTCCGCGGCGGTCGACTTGGCGGCCGTGGCGTCAGTGCCGGCGGTGCCCGAATCGCACGCATCCGCCTCGGCGGACCCGCAGCCGCAGCCCGAACCGCACGCGGCATCGGCACCCGCGCCGTCGGAGCCGCCGGAGGAGCAGCATCCGTCGGACTCGGCTTCGGCGGACTTCTTGGCGTCGTAAAGCGCGATCGTGTGGGAGCCGATGGCGCCGCCGACGCCCAGCATCGCCAGCCCCAGCAACCCGGTCACGGCGACCCACAGCCACATCCATCCCGACGCATCGGGCTGGACGGCCACGTACGCCAGCGCCGCCGACCCGGCGAACGCCAACGCCGACACGGCCCACGGCGGGCCGGCGACGCGGTGCGTGATGTCCCAGTTCTCCCTGGATTTGCGGGCCTCGGGGGCGCGGATGCCCACGTACCCGTTGCCCGGCAGGCTGGCGGACCACGCCAGACCCGCCACCACGCCCACTGCGACGGCGACGACCAGCAAAATCACCGGAATCACGATCATGGACTCCAATATAGGGCCCCGAGGCGCCACCACGGCAATCGCCGCAGCCACCCGCCCACTATGCTGTGTACCCATGACCAACAGCGGGAACACCGACAACAGCACCACCGCCCCCGAGACCGGCCACCGCTACACGCCGGCCGTCGCCGCCGAGGTGGAGGCGGCGTGGCAGAAGCGCTGGGCGGAGCGCGGCACCTTCCACGCCCCCAACCCGGTCGGCGATCTCGCGCCGGCCGATGGCGCGGAGCTGCCGGCCGACAAGCTGTTCGTGCAGGACATGTTCCCCTACCCCTCGGGCGTCGGCCTGCACGTCGGCCACCCGCTGGGCTACATCGCCACGGACGTCTTCGCGCGCTTCCACCGCATGCGCGGCGCGAACGTGCTGCACACGCTGGGTTACGATGCCTTCGGCCTGCCCGCCGAGCAGTTCGCCGTCCAGACCGGCACGCACCCGCGGGTGACCACCGAGGCGAACATCGCCAACATGGAGCGCCAGCTCGGCCGCCTGGGCCTGGGCCACGACAAGCGCCGCGCCTTCGCCACCACCGACACCGACTACTACCGGTGGACGCAGTGGATCTTCCTGCGCATCTACAACTCCTGGTTCGACGAGCGCGACGGCAAGGCGCACCCCATCGAAGAGCTCGTCGACGCCTACGCCTCCGGCGCAGTGGCCCTGCCGCCGGAGTTCGACGGCCGCGCGTGGGATGACCTCGACCGCGTGGAGCGCGAGCGCGCCCTGGAGGCCCGCCGCCTGGTGTACCGCTCGAACTCGATGGTCAACTGGTGCCCCGGCCTGGGCACCGTGCTGTCCAACGAGGAAGTCACCGCGGAGGGCCGCTCCGAGCGCGGCAACTTCCCGGTGTTCCGCAAGCGCCTGGGCCAGTGGATGATGCGCATCACCGCCTACTCCGATCGCCTGGTCGACGATCTGGAGCTGCTGGATTGGCCCGAGAAGGTCAAGTCCATGCAGCGCAACTGGATCGGCCGGTCCCGCGGCGCCGAGGTCGTGTTCGAGGCCACCGCCGCCGACGGCACCTCCCGCGACATCGAGGTCTTCACCACCCGCCCCGACACCCTGTTCGGCGCGTCCTACATGGTGCTGGCCCCCGAGCTGGACCTGGTAGACGAGCTCGTCGCGGCCTCCTACCCCGACGGCGTCGACCCGCGCTGGACCCTCGGCGAGGACTCCCCGGCGGACGCGGTCGCCGCTTACCGACGCTCCATCGCCGCCAAGTCCGACCTGGAGCGCCAGGAAAGCAAGGAGAAGACCGGCGTCTTCACCGGCGCCTACGCGACCAACCCGGTTTCCGGCGAGCGGATCCCGGTGTTCATCGCCGACTACGTTCTGTCCGGCTACGGCACCGGCGCGATCATGGCCGTCCCGGGCCACGATGACCGCGACCACGAATTCGCCACCGCCTTCGGGCTGCCCATCCGCGAGGTGGTGGCTCCCGCGAACGCGCCGGAGGGAGAGACCGCGGGCGTCGAAAAGCAGGCGTTCACCGGCGAAGGCAAGGCCGTGAACTCCGCCAACGACGACGGCCTGGACATCAACGGCCTGGGCCTGGCCGACGCGAAGGCCGCCACCATCGAGTGGCTCGAGGCGCGCGGCACCGGCCGCGGCACCACCCAGTACAAGCTGCGCGACTGGCTGTTCGCCCGCCAGCGCTACTGGGGCGAGCCGTTCCCGGTGGTCTACGACGAGGACGGCGTGGCGCACCCGCTGCCCGAGTCGATGCTGCCCGTCGAGCTGCCGGAGGTCGAGGACTACAAGCCCGTCACCTTCGACCCCGACGACGCCGACACCGAGCCGCAGGCCCCGCTGGCCAAGGCCACCGACTGGGTCAACGTCGAACTCGACCTCGGCGACGGCCCGAAGATGTACCGCCGCGACACCAACGTCATGCCCAACTGGGCGGGCTCGTCCTGGTACCAGCTGCGCTACATCGACCCGAACAACGACGACGCGCTGTGCGACATCGACAACGAGCGCTACTGGACCGGCCCGCGCCCCGACGTCCACGGCGCCGGCGACCCGGGCGGCGTGGACCTGTACGTCGGCGGCGTCGAGCACGCGGTGCTGCACCTGCTGTACTCGCGCTTCTGGCACAAGGTGCTGTTCGACCTCGGCCACGTGACGTCGAAGGAGCCGTACCGCCGCCTGTTCAACCAGGGCTACATCCAGGCCTTCGCCTACACCGATTCCCGCGGCGTGTACCAGCCGGCGGAGGACGTCGTCGAGCGCGACGGCAAGTTCTTCATCCCGGGCGCCGGCGAGGGCGGCGCTGACCTGGAGGTTTTCCAGGAGTACGGCAAGATGGGCAAGTCCCTGAAGAACGCCGTCTCCCCCGACGACATCTGCGACAACTACGGCGCCGACACCCTGCGCGTCTACGAGATGGCCATGGGCCCGCTGGACACCTCCCGCCCGTGGGCGACGAAGGACCTGGTCGGCGCGCAGCGTTTCCTGCAGCGCGCGTGGCGCCTGGTGGTCGACGAGGCCACCGGCGGGACGTCGGTCACCGACGCCGCGCTTGACGACGACGACCTCAAGGCCCTCCACCGCACCATCGACGGAGTGACCGGGGATTACGCCGGCCTGCGCGACAACACCGCCGTGGCGAAGCTGATCGAGTACGTCAACTACCTGACCAAGGAGTACTCGGGCACCGGCGCGCCGCGTGCCGCGGTGGAGCCGCTGGTGCTGATGCTCGGCCCCGTGGCGCCGCACATCGCCGAGGAGCTGTGGTCCCGCCTGGGCAACGACGAGTCGCTGGCCCACGGCCCGTGGCCGGTCGCCGACGAGAAGTGGCTGGTGGACGACACCGTCGAACTGCCCGTGCAGGTCAACGGCAAGGTGCGGTCGCGCGTGTCCGTCGCCGCCGATGCGTCGCGCGAGGACATCGAGGCGGTCGCGCTGGCCGACGAGAAGGTCGCCGCGTACACCGCCGAGGGCACCGTGGCGAAGGTCATCGTCGTGCCCGGCAAGATGGTCAACGTGGTGGTGAAGAAGTAGGGGCGGAAGCAGGAGCGCCGCCCTAGCGGCGGGCCACTACCGCCGTGGCCCGAGCGGCGGCGGGGCCTCTCCCCCGCCGCCGTCACGGACACGCCCGCGGGGCGGCGCCCCGCGCCGCCGTCACGGAGTGCCGGACTGGACGCCGAACATCGCGATGGAGAACGTCGACGTCATCCACGCCAGCGTCCACGACATGAGCACCCAGCACATGGCCAGCCACGGGCGCCACTTGCCGAAGGACTTCCACCGCAGATAGGTGATCCAGAAGCAGCCGAGCGCGCCGAACAGGCTCACCGCTCCGGGGACCAGCGGGAACGCCAGCTCGGCCCAGCGGGAGCAGATGAACACGTGGGAGCCGTCGTCGCAGTTCGGGCCGCCCATGATGGCGCTGATCACGCCGATGATGATCGCCGCCAGGAACGTGCCGCCCACGACGGCGGCCGCGTACTTCACCGCCGGGCGCCAGGAGTACTCCTTGCGCTCGAGGTGCTTCAGCGGGTCGTCGTCTTCGGGGTAAGGGTCATTCCGGGCGTCGCGCATGCCCTCACCATACGCGCGGGCCCTACGCCGGCGTGATGAGCGTCGGCACGGGGCAATGGCGCACGATCTGGTTCGTCGACGAGCCGATGAACACCCGCCCGAACGGCCCCAGCGTCGACGACCCCATGACCAGCAGGTCGCCCTTCTTCCACTTCAGGGCGCCGAGCGCCTCCTCCCAGCCGTGGCCGCTGCCGACGTCGGCCTCGACGTGGAGGTTCGGGTAGCGGGTGTGGGCGCGGTCGATGCCGCGGTCGATGAGGGCCAGCGCCTGTTCGCGCCATTCGATCATCAGGTCCGCGGACGAGCCGAAGCCGTGCTCGGTGGGGTACATGGTCGCGCCGCGCGGGGTGAAGGCCAGCAGCCGCAGCGGAACGTCCCACTTCATCGCGTAGTCGGCCGCGCGTTTGAGTGCGGTGTGCGACTGCGGCGTATCGATGTAGGACACGTTGATCCTGGTCACGCCGTTCTTCGACAGCTTCCGGCCCCGCGGCGACAGGCCCAGCGCGATCGGCGAATAATGCAGCAGCGCATCGGCGGTGGAGCCGGCGCGGAACCGGTCGGCGGGCGAATTCGCCTCGCTGCCCAGCAGAATCACGTCCGCGCCGAAATCCTCGGCCATCCTGGTCAGCGCCGTGGCCTCCGAAGAGGACTCGATGCTGACGAAGGGCTCGTCGTCAAGCATTCCCTTGCGGATCCCGGCGGCCTTCAGGGCCGCGCGCGCCGACCGCTCCGAATTGCGGCCCTCGCGCTCCACCCACGAATCGTGGTCGGACAGGCGCGCCAGGGACGTCAGGGGCCAGCCGCGCGACAGCACCGTGGCCACGCGAATGCGGACCTCGCAGGTGCGCGCCAGCCATGCGGCGCAATCCATCGCCTCCGGGCCATTGCGGCCCGGGCGCCACGCAACCAAGATGCGGAGCGGGCTATGCGGCATGCGATCCTCCTGGGGCTGTGCCGGAACGCGGCGGGGTTCGGGCGCCCGATCGGCGCACGTCAACGTCGCACCGACCAGCCTAGCCGCCTTCTACTCCGCGGCCGCCGCCCGGTCCTCCCCGTACGTCTGCAGGATGCGCTTGAGAATGGGCACCAGCTGCGCGCCGACTTCCAGCTCCTCGGGCGAGAGGGCCGCGAACATGTTCGCCATCTGCTCGTCGCGCTCGTTGGAGACGCGGTGCAGCTCCGAGCGGCCCTTATCGGTCAATTCGACCCGGACGCCGCGGCGGTCCTGGGTGTCGCGGACGCGTTCGACCATGCCGGCGTCCTCGAGGTGGTGGACGGCGTTGGATGCGGTGGGCATGCGGATGGCCTCCGCCTGCGCCAGCTGGTTGATGCGGCACGGGCCGAGGGCGTCGAGCGTCATCATGATGGAAAGCTGCGCTCGGCTCAGCTGCGACTCTTCGGAGCGCCGGCTGTAGAGCAGCTCGGCCCGGGTCAGCAGGGGGCGAATTTCCTTGGCCAGGCCCAGCGGGGTCATCGCTCCGGCTGCGGCGGCCGCAGCCTGCTTCGTTTCGGTCATGGGCGCAATCGTAGTCAAAGGGCGGCCGTCATTCCCAGTGCAAAATAGTCATGAACCGCTAGTTATTATGAAAAACACAGGGTTGCGCGGAGGGGCTGCAGCATCGTTGCTGTTCAGGGCTTTACGACGGTTTCGTCAGCCGTGATTCGAATGAAAAACCGGGGGTGAAAAAGCACGAGTGCGTTACACCCTAAAGGAGGGCGTAACGCACTCTGCATGGCCGTGGCGGCGCGGCGCGGTCGCTTCGGCGGGCTACTCGCCCGAGATGAACTTCTCCAGTTCGGCGCGCGCGGCGTCGTCGCCCATCTGCTTCGGCGGGGACTTCATCAGGTACGCGGAAGCCGGGAGGATCGGGCCGCCGATGCCGCGGTCCTTCGCGATCTTCGCGGCGCGCAGCGCGTCGATGATGATGCCGGCCGAGTTAGGCGAGTCCCACACCTCGAGCTTGTACTCCAGGTTCAGCGGCACCTCGCCGAAGGCCTTGCCCTCCAGGCGGACGTACGCCCACTTGCGGTCGTCGAGCCAGTCGATCCAGTCCGACGGGCCGATGTGGACGTTGCGGTCGTCGATGAGGCCGGCCAGCGGGCCGGTCAGGTTCGACGTGACGGCCTGGGTCTTGGAGATCTTCTTGGACTCCAGGCGCTCGCGCTCGAGCATGTTCTTGAAGTCCATGTTGCCGCCGACGTTGAGCTGCAGGGTGCGCTCCAGGCGCACGCCGCGGTCCTCGAACAGCTTGGCCATGACGCGGTGGGTGATGGTGGCGCCGACCTGGGACTTGATGTCGTCGCCGACGATCGGGACGCCGGCGTCCTCGAACTTCTTGGCCCACTCCGGGTCGGAGGCGATGAAGACGGGCAGGGCGTTGACGAAGGCCACGCCGGCGTCGATGGCGCACTGGGCGTAGAACTTGTCGGCCTGGTCCGAGCCCACCGGCAGGTAGGAGACGAGGACGTCGACCTCGGCGTCCTTCAGCGCCTGCACCACGTCGACCGGCTCCTTGGCCGACTCGTCGATGGTCTCCGCGTAGTACTTGCCGATGCCGTCGAGCGTCGGGCCGCGCTGGACCTCGACGCCGAGGGTCGGGACGTCCGCGATCTTGATGGTGCAGTTTTCGGAGGCGTTGATGGCCTCGGACAGGTCCTTGCCCACCTTCTTGTCGTCGACGTCGAACGCGGCGACGAACTTGACGTCGGAAACGTGGTAGTCGCCGAACTGCACGTGCATCAGGCCGGGGACGTCGTCACCCGCCTTGGCGTCGCGGTAGAACTCCACGCCCTGGACGAGCGACGAGGCGCAGTTGCCGACGCCGACGATTGCAACGCGAACGGAACTCATGAAATGCGGTCTCCTTGATTCGACTTCCGGTGCGGGCGCGGCGGGTGTTGCGGGCCGTACCCCAATGTGCTGACGCTATACCCATTCCATTCCCCAACCGCATTCGGAAACGGGTGGGGGCGAAGGTGAACCGATAAAGCGGGGGTGGTGCCCTGGGGGTGCCTGCTACCCTGACCGCGTGATCAGGTGGCGCGATGAGGTCGACCACACGCTGGCCCGCAACGCGGAGCTGGCGCGCTGGCGGAGCGGGGAGGTGTCCGCGAGGAAGCTGCGGGACGCCGATCCGCGGCTCGTCGCGGCCGCGCGATTCCACGGGGTCCCCGCCGGGGCGAAGTGCCCGCTTTGTCGCAATGGGGACCTCCGACTCGTATCCTGGGTTTTCGGAGAGAACCTGGGGCATCGTTCCGGCACCGCGTGCGGGGCCGCCGAACTTGCCCATTTGGTGGCCGAGCGTGGACCGTGCACCGTGCAGACGGTGGAGGTTTGCCCCGATTGCCGGTGGAACTTCAGGGTTCGCACGGCGACGGCGGAGACGGCCGACGCAGAATGAAGCAATAACCGATTTGGAGAGAGCCCGTGAGCAAGGATCCTCGAGACAACGCGAGCGGACCCGGTGACCCCGGGTCCGCCGGCGGCGAATGGTGGGACGTCGAGTCCGCCTCCGGCGCCGGGCGTGACGGGGCGACCGGCGCCACCGGCGCGGGTGCCGCCGGCGCGTCCGGCGAGCACCGCCTCGGACGAAACGGCGGCCGTCGCGCCGGCGGCCCGTCGAAGGACGATGCCTTCGCCGGGGACGGCAAGTACGCCCCCGATGAATACGGCCCCGATGACTACGACGCGGACGAGTACGACGCCGGGGACCGCATCGACGATGACCTGGAGGACGACGGAGACGTGGAGGAAAAGGGCGGCCGCCGCCGGGGCATCTGGGCATGGCTGGGAGTCGCCGCCGTGCTCATCATCCTGTTCCCCGTCGCGATCTTCGGCATCGCCTACATGGCGACCGACGTCCCGGAACCCGAAGATCTGCGCAACGACCAGATCGCGGTGATCTACGACAAGACCGGCGACAACGAGATCGCCCGCATCGTTCCGGAGGCCGGCAACCGCCGCGCCGTGAACCTGCAGGACGTGCCGTCGGTCGTCCGCAACGCGGTGCTCGCCGCGGAGGACCGCGAGTTCTACACGAACCCCGGCTTCTCGCTGAGCGGCTACGCGCGCGCCGCGTGGGGCGTCGTCACCGGCAACCCCTCCGCGGGCGGCGGTTCGACGATCACCCAGCAGTACGTCAAGAACGCCGTCGTCGGCAACGAGCGCACCGTCACCCGAAAGGCCAAGGAACTGGTCATGTCGGCGAAGATGGCGCGCGAATGGTCGAAGGACGAGATCCTCGAGGCGTACCTGAACACCATCTACTTCGGCCGCAACGGCTACGGCATCGCCGCGGCCGCCGAGGCGTACTTCGGCAAGAAGGTCGAGGACCTCACCGCCGCCGACGCCGCCGTGCTCGCCGCGTCCATCCAGCGCCCGTCGGCGCTGGACCCGTGGACGAACCGCGCCGAGGCCGAGCAGCGCTGGAACTACGTGCTGGACGGCATGGTCGACATGGGCGTGCTCACCCAGGCCGACCGCAACGCCCAGACGTACCCCGAGACGCTCGATCCCGCGCTGGTCCCGCAGCAGGCGCCGGAGCCCGGCCCAGCCGCGATGATCAAGTCGCAGGTCCTCGCCGAGCTCGACCGCGAGGGCATCACCGAGCAGGAGGTCAACACCCTCGGCCTGCGCGTGACCACCACCATCGACCCGGAGGCCCAGAAGGCGGCGCTCAACGCGGTGGACAACTACATGTTCTCCGACGACCTGCGCGCCGCGATCGTCTCGGTCGAGCCGAAGACCGGCGCCGTCCGCGCCTACTACGGAGGCAACGACCCGAACGGCTGGGATTACGCCAACTCGGGCCTGCAGACCGGTTCGACGTTCAAGATCTTCGCGCTCGCCGCGGCCCTGGACCAGGACATCCCGCTGTCGGCGCAGTACTCGTCGGCGCCGGTCCAGTCCGGTCCGGTGACCATGCAGAACGCCGGCGGCGCGTCCTGCGGCGTCTGCCCGATCTCCGAGTCGCTGAAGCAGTCGCTGAACACGCCGTTCATCCGCCTGCAGCGCGACCTGGCCAACGGCCCGACGGACACCGCCAAGATGGCGCACCGCCTGGGCGTCGCCGAGTCCCTGCCGGGCATCGAGCGCACCCTGGTCGAGGAAAACGGCCAGTCGCTCGACGGCATCGCCCTGGGCCAGTACCAGAGCCGCCCGATCGACATGGCGGTCGGCCTGGGCACCCTGGCCAACGACGGCGTCTACCAGCAGACCCACTTCGTGGAGAAGGTCGAGACCGTCAACGGCGAGGTGCTCTTCGAGCGCGAGAAGAAGGACGGCGAGCGCCGGGTCTCGGAGGCCGTGGCCACCAACGTCATCGACGCGATGAAGCCCATCGCCTCGTTCAACAACCACGCCCTGGCGGGCGGCCGCCCGTCGGCCGCCAAGACCGGCACCACCCAGCTGGGCGACACCGGCCTGAACAAGGACGCGTGGATGATCGGCGCGACGCCGCAGCTGTCCACCGCCGTGTGGGTGGGCAACGTCGACGGCTCCGCCCTGTACAACGCCTACGGCGGCGTGATGTGGGGCGCGAACACCCCGTCGGATCTGTGGAAGTTCACCATGGACAACGCGCTGGTGAACCAGAACTGGGAGAACTTCTCGCAGCCCAAGCCCGTCAACGGCGTCGCCGGTGCCCCGGCGTGGAGCGGCAATGCCCCGCCGGCCGGTCCGGGCCGGGACGAGAACTCGAACGAGGAGAGCTCCGAGGAGTCCTCGCCGGCCCTGCCCGAGCTTCCCGAGATCCCGCCGCCGGGCGGTGGAATCGGTGATCTGCTCCCTTTCCCCCGCCCTGGTGACGGAGGCGGACCGGGCGGTGGCGGCGGAGGCGGCAACGGCGGCGGCGGAGGCGGCGGGGGCAACGAGCCCGTGCCGCAGCCCGCGCCCGGCCCCGCTCCCGAACCGGCCCCCGGAAACAACTGAGCCGCTGTACCGAGCCACACCCGGGACGGACTGAACCGGCCCCGGGGAAGGGCCGCCGGAATTCTCGCCGGCGGCCCTTCGACATTCATTGGGGCCGCCGACCGGCGGCCGATACTTACCCCGGCCCGACCGACGGGCCGACGACACGAACGGGTGGATGAATTGAGCGGCATGCTGATCCTCACGATGGCGAGCGTCTTCGCGGGATTCCTTCTCTTCGGCGCTGCCTTCTACGGCTTCATGTACAAGTGGCCGCAGAGCCGCGTGTGGGGGCTCGTGATCGGCGCATTCTTCTTGGCGACGATCGTCCCCGTGATCATCGCCCTCTTCCACGCGGCGACGGGAGAGTGATCGGGCGCCGCTGCGGTCGCGGCGGGTCGGGCGGTTGCGCGCCGCCCGTCGCAAAGCAGCGGCTCCCGTAAAGCACCGGCTCCCGTAAAGCACCGGCCCCCGCAGAGAGCCAACCCCCGCATGGCGCCGGCCTCCGCAGAGCACCGGCGCCGAATGGCCCCCGGCCCCGCACGAGCGATTATGTGCGGGGCTTTCCCATGGGCTACCCTGACCAGGTTGCCTGACGCAACGACCCTCCTGCCACGCGGAGGTCGGATGCGGCGAGCACCGCGGACAGACCCGCGGCGCCTCCCTCCGTCGAACGCTCCCCGTGGCCGAAACACGAAGAACTAGACCATAGGAGGTGATGAGGTCCGTGCGTCACTACGAAGTCATGATCATCCTCGATCCGTCGCTGGATGAACGCACCGTCGGCCCGTCCCTGGAGAAGTACCTCGACATCGTCCGCAAGGAAAAGGGCGAGGTCGAGAAGGTGGACATCTGGGGCAAGCGCCACCTGGCGTACCCCATCGAGAAGAAGGAAGAGGGCATCTACGTCGTCCTCGACCTCAAGTGCGAGCCGGCCGCCGTGCTGGAGCTCGACCGTCGTCTCAACCTGAACGACTCCATCCTGCGCACCAAGGTGCTGCGGGGCGATCGCTAGTTTTCCCGCCGGGCCCTCCGGGGTCCGCACGGGACCGTAGGATGGCGGGCGTAAAAGCCCGTCACCGATGAACATCGCCCAATCCGAAGAGGAGCGAACATGGCACAGGGAGAGACCCCCATCACGCTGGTCGGCAACGTCGTCGCCGATCCGGAGCTGCGCTACACCCCGTCGGGTGCGGCCGTGGCCAACTTCCGCGTGGCGTCCACGCCGCGCGCCTTCAACCGCGACTCGGGCCAGTGGGAGGACCAGGAAGCTCTGTTCCTGACCTGCAACATCTGGCGCGAAGCGGCGGAGAACGTGATGGAGACCCTGAGCAAGGGCATGCGCGTCATCGTGCAGGGCCGTTTGCGCCAGCGGAGCTACGAGACCCGCGAGGGCGAGCGCCGCACGGTCTACGAGATCGAGGTCGACGAAGTCGGCCCGTCCCTCAAGTTCGCTTCGGCCCAGGTCACCCGCAACCCCCGCTCCGGCGGCCAGGGCGGCGGCGGAGGCCAGGGCTTCGGCGGCGGCAACCAGGGTGGACGCGGCTTCGGCGGCGGAAACCAGGGCGGCGGCCAGAACCAGGGCAATTTCGGCGGCCAGGGCGGCCGCGGAGGAAACCAGGGCTTCGGCGGCGGACAGCCGGCCGAGGACCCGTGGAACTCCGCTCCCCAGTCCGGCGACTTCGGTGGCGGCGACGAGCCGCCGTTCTGATCCGGTCCCACGCGATCACACAAATCCGACGTTAGAAATATCCAGCGAAAGGCAGGGATCATGAAGCTGATCCTCACCGCCGCCGTCGACAAGCTCGGTGTCCCCGGTGACATCGTCGAGGTCAAGGCCGGCTACGGACGTAACTACCTGCTTCCCCGCGGTCTGGCCATCGTGGCCACCCGTGGTGCTGAGAAGCAGATCGAGGGCATTCGCCGTGCCCAGGAGGCCCGTGAGATCCGGGACCTCGACCACGCTCGCGAGGTCAAGGACAAGCTCGACGCGCTCGAGAACGTTTCCGTCGCCGTGAAGGCGTCCGAGACGGGCAAGCTGTTCGGTTCGGTCACCGCCGCCGACGTCGCGGACGCGGTCCGCAAGGCGTCCGGCCAGGCCATCGACAAGCGCGCCGTGCAGCTCTCCGCCGGCCAGATCAAGGCCACCGGCAAGCACACCGTTGACATCGCGCTGCACCCGCAGATCACCGCGCATGTTTCCGTGGAGGTCGTCGCCGCCTAAACCGCGGCCCATGACGGCGGCCGGTCACACCGGCCCAATGACAACAGCGCACCCCGGCCCCTCCCGATCCCTCGGGAGGGGCCGGAGGTGTCTCTCGGGTGCGCCGGGGGCCCAACCTTCGAGTTCCGCTTGAACATGAGGGGGGAGGGGTTGCGGGAGGGGGTTGCCGGGCTTGTGGAAAAACTGTTGGGGAGTTTCCGCAGGACACCACCGTCAGCCCGCCCGAAAGTGAACCGCAGATGAGGTCCGGGTGGCGCGCAGGGGGTCCGAATGTCGCCCGTTGGCTACCCCCGCCACCGGACTTTTTCTCGGAATAGGTTCGTGACCAGCGGAAATACTGGTTTGTGCTGGTCACCGGGTTCGGCGTCGCGTGGGGCTTCGGAGTTGCTCCACATAATCTCCTGGGCATTCATGTTTCGTTCACACTTCGTCCCCAGATCCATCCACAGCTCCTGTGGATAACTCTGTGGGGAACCGCACCCGGGCGGCGCGTTCGAACGCCCGCGGATGAGGTTCCGATCCGGGCCGCGGGGTAGCCTGTGGCGGAACCTGGACCCGGGTCAGCCGGACCCGCGGGACGACAGCTCACGGAAGGGAAGGCGGCGGACATGAGCCAGCCACGGGAACCGATGGAGGGCGCGGCATTTGCGGCGTCGTACGACGACGTGCCCCCGCCCCCGGAGTCCGGGAGCTTCGACGGCGGATACTCGGGCGCCGGGCCGTCGGAAAGCGGGGGAGGCTCGGGAGGCTTCAACCGCAGGGGCCGCGGCAACGGCGACCGGTTGCGCGGCGAGCAGGTTTCGCGGGGAGTCGATTTCGGCCGCCAGCCGCCGCACAACATCGAGGCGGAGCAGGGCGTCCTGGGCGGCATGCTGCTGAGCCCCACCGTCATCGCCGACGTCTACGAGCTGCTCAAGCCGGAGGACTTCTACCGGCCCGCGCACCAGGCCATCTACGAGGCGATCCTCCACCTGTACGGCGAATCGTCGGAAGTGGACCCGATTCTGGTGGCCGGGCGCCTGGACCGGCTGGGAGACCTCGAGCGCGTCGGCGGGGCGCCGTACCTGCACACGCTCGTGGCGATGGTGCCCACCGCGGCGAACGCGCACTACTACGCCAAGATCGTCGCCGAGAAGGCCACCATCCGCCGCCTGGTCGAGGCCGGCACGCAGATCGTGCAGTTGGGGTACGCCGGGGCGGAGGACTCGGAGCCGGAGGTGCTCGTCGACCAGGCGCAGCAGATCGTCTTCGGCGTCGGCCGCGACTCGGAGAAGGCGGACTACTCGTCGATGTCCGAACTCATGGACCCGGCGCTGGAGGAGATCGACCTGATCTCGCAGCAGGGCGGCCTGGCGCAGGGCGTGCCCACCGGTTTCCACCGCTTGGACGAACTGACCAACGGACTGCACGGCGGGCAGATGATCATCATCGCGGCGCGCCCCGGCGTCGGAAAGTCGACCATCGCCCTGGACTTCATGCGGTCGGCGTCCATCCAGCATGGCAAGACCAGCGTGATCTTCTCGCTGGAAATGTCGAAGATCGAGATCATGATGCGCCTGCTGTCGGCGGAGACGGAGATCGACCTGTCCAAGCTGCGCTCCGGAAACATGGAGCCGGGCGACTGGAACAAGCTCGTGGAGCGCACGGAGCAGATCCGCGAGGCGCCGCTGTTCATCGACGACTCGCCGAACCTGACCATGATGGAGATCCGCGCGAAGGCCCGGCAGCTGAAGCAGAAGCACGACCTCGACCTGATCGTGCTCGACTACCTGCAGCTGATGTCCTCCGGCAAGCGCGTCGAATCCCGCCAGCAGGAGGTCTCGGAGTTCTCGCGCCAGCTGAAGCTGCTGGCCAAGGAGCTCGACGTGCCGCTGATCGCCATCTCGCAGCTCAACCGCGGGCCGGAAGCGCGCACGGACAAGAAGCCCCAGGTCGCCGACCTCCGCGAATCGGGTTCGCTCGAGCAGGACGCCGACATGGTCATGCTGCTCTACCGCCCCGACTCCCAGGAGCTCGAGCACGAGCGGGCCGGCGAGTCCGACATCATCCTGGCCAAGCACCGCGGCGGCCCGATCGGCACCGTCACCGTGGCCAACCAGCTGCGGTACTCGCGCTTCGTCAACATGGCCCACGAGCACTAGGGGGCCGGGGACGGGCAGGCTCACGCCGTTCGGTCACATTCGCACCGTGGGGGTGTTCCCCGTCACCTGGGCTTTCCAGTCCAGGTCAGCAGGGGTAAACTGCCTTACCCGCGGCCACGGGCGCATTTTTGCGTGCCAAAAGCGCCCCCGGACGGGGCCGCGGACGGTGAATGTACGGGAGGATTCTTTGGCGGGAACCGTAGCTGCCAACACGGCCGGCGCGTCGGCGAACACTCGCCCGCGCGTGGAATGGGTCGATTCGGCGAAGGGGCTGTGCATCCTCCTCGTCGTGCTCGGCCATGCCGTCACGGAGTTGGCCAACCACGGTTACTCGACCGGGATCTGGGCCGAGGTGAGCTTCATGCTCGGCCCCATCCGCATGCCCCTGTTCTTCCTGCTTTCGGGCCTCTTCGCCGCGAAGGCGCTGTCCGAGTCCTGGCACAAGCTGGCCAACCGCCGCATCTGGGTGATGGTCTGGCTGTACGTGCTGTGGGTGCCGCTGCGCGACGTCGTGCTGGCGATGCTCCCCGCGTCCTACGTGACCGAGATGGGCTTCATCGACGCGCCCCGCATCGTCGATCCCTCGAACTGGGGCGCGATGTTCTACAACTCGCTGCACGCCCTGGTCGAGCCGACCTCGTACCTGTGGTTCCTGTGGGCCCTGGCGCTGTTCGCGATCATCTCGAAGGCCACGCGGCACGTCCCCCCGCTCATCCAGATCGCGGCGGCGGCGGCCGTCAACGTCGCGGCGCCGTTCGTGGCGGTCAGCTGGTCGTGGGACTTCGTGTCCGAGATGTACGTCTTCTACCTGATGGGCATCTACGGCGCGCCGTACATCTTCCGCATGGTCGACCGCCGCCCCATCGGCTTCCTGGCCGGATCGGTGGCCGCCTACGTGGTGGTCGCGGGGTGGGTCGTCCTCACCTTCCCGTCGTTCAACGACGGCAACCAGGGCCTCACGCGCCTGTTCCTGTCGACGGCCGGCATCTTCGCGGCCGTCAACGTCATGGCCATGCTGCAGGGTTCGGTGGTGGTCGAGCCGTTCGAGAAGCTCGGCCGCCGCACGCTGCCGGTGTTCCTGATGCACATCCCGATGCTCGCGATCCTGGGCATCGTCGCCGACCAGTTCTTCACGCGGGATCCGGGGCTGCCGTGGCAGCCGGTCATCGCCACGGTGATCGCCGCGGCGCTGTGCCTGGGGCTGTACCGCCTGCTCCTGCGCGCGGGCGCCGGGTGGCTGTTCAAGCGCCCGGATTGGGCGGTTCGCTTGACGACGCCCGCCGTCGCCCCGGCCGTGCCCGCCACCCCCGCTTCCGCCGGGGAACCGGGTCCGGTCGCGCGGGCCCGCGCCACCGCCGTTCGCGGTGACGGGGAGGGCGGCCGCCGATGAAGCTCGCGACTCTGCGCATCGATGGTTCGACCCGGGCGGCGGTGCTGTCCGGGGGTTCGGCCGTGCTGCTGGACGCCTCGTGCGTCGGCGATCTGCTGTCCCGCGAAGGGTGGCGGGAGGAGGCCGACGCCGCCGTCGCCACCCTCGACGCCGATCGCCCGGATCCGGAGCGGGTGGTCCCGGAGTCCGCGTGGGCTTTGGCGCCGTTGATCCCGCGCCCGGGCAAGGTCTTCTGCGTCGGCTTGAACTACGCGGCGCACATCGACGAAATGGGCCACGACCGCCCCGACGTGCCGACGCTGTTCGCGAAGTTCGCCGATGCCCTGGCCGGCCCGCGCGATGACCTGATGGTCCACGAAGACGCCGCCGGCGCCCTCGATTACGAGGGCGAGCTGGCCGTCGTCATCGGCGAGACCGCCTACCGCGTGGACGAGGACGAGGCCGCGGCGCGCATCGCCGGGTACGCCATCCTCGACGACTTCACGCAGCGCGACGCCCAGTACGCCACGCAGCAGTGGCTGCAGGGCAAGACGCTGCAGCGGACCTCGGCCTTCGGGCCCTGGCTGGCCACGCCCGACGAATTCGACGCCTCGACCGCCCGCGTGCGCACCTGGGTCGACGGCGAACTGCGGCAGGACGCGCCGATCGCCGACCTGGTGTTCCCGCCCGCCGCGCTGGTGTCCTACATTTCGCGGTTCGTGCAGCTGAACCCGGGCGACGTCATCTCCACCGGGACCCCGGCCGGGGTCGGCCACGGGATGTCGCCGAAGACGTACCTGCGCGACGGCCAGGAAATCCGCGTGGCCATCGACGGCCTGGGGGAGCAGCGCAACATCCTGCGCATCCGGTAGCGTCCGGGGCAGGCGCCCGGTCGCGGGTCGCCGAGGCCGTGCCGGAGGCTTCCGCAATCGGAGGTTCCGGACGGGGCGTCGTGAAGCGAAAAAGCCCCCGGGAATACCCGGAGGGGTTTACGTGTTGTTCGGGGCGTGCCGGGAAGCGGCACCGCGCGGGGAGGTGCCCCGCGGGAACCGATGAAACGAGGAGCCCCTTCATGGCAACCATCGACGTCACCAACGAGACCTTCGCCCAGACCATCCAGGACAACGACATCGTGCTCGTCGACGCCTGGGCCGAGTGGTGCGGCCCCTGCCGCCAGTTCGCGCCGATCTTCGAGCAGACCTCGGAGAAGCACGCGGATGTCACGTTCGCGAAGCTGGACACCGACGCCAACCAGGAGATCTCCGCGGCGCTGGGCATCCAGTCGATCCCGACCCTGTTCCTGTTCCGCGAGGGCATCCTGCTGTTCCAGCAGGCCGGCGTGCTCCCGCCGCAGGCCCTCGAGGACCTGCTGCGCCAGGCCCGCGAGCTGGACATGGAAGATGTCCGCCGCCAGATCGAGGAGCAGATGGCCGCCGGGGACGCCGCCGCCGGCGACGCCCAGGCGTAAGTGGGCCGGTAGGCGGGTCCAGGGGCGCAGGCGCGTCCGGCCCCCGGGACCCCGGGGGGCGGGAAACCCCGCGCCCGGCGATGGCGGTCGTTCGGGGGAGCGGTCAGGCGGCGGTGCGCCGCGTCTGCCAGCCCAGCCCGAAGCCCGCGGCCGTGGCCACCAGGAGCGCGAGGACCCACGGGGTCGCCGACCCCGCGACCGGTCCCGCCTCCGCCTCCGCCGACGCCGCCTGGCGGATCGCCTCGTCGCCGCGCTTCTCCACGCCGGCGCCGCCCTCCGGGAAGACATGCGCGATCGCCGCGGTGAAATCGTCGGGCGAGACGTTCCGCGTCAGCACGGCCATGACGTAGCGGTCGTCCTCGCCGAAGAAACCGGCGGACGTGCGGATCTCCGGGTCGTACCAGCCGCCCTTCGCGCCGACGAACTCGTCGGGCAGTGCCGCGCGCAGGCCGATGTTCTGGTCCGCATCGCCGTAGGAGTACCGCGGCAGCGAGTACATCAGCTGCACCAGGTAGCGGGTCTCGACGTCGGAAAGCCCGCCCTTCTTGGACAGCAGGCCGTCGAAGAAGGCCACCATGTCGGCGGCCGACGACTTCGTCGAGCCCCAGTCCGAGTTCGGCACGGTCGCCTCGCTGAGCCCGTAGCGCTCCTTGATGTTCTCGACGACGCGCGTATTGCCGTACTTGCCCCACAGGGCGTCGGTCGCCTCGTTGTCGGAGTAGCGCATCATGTCGTCGCGGAGCATCGCGTCGCCGTTGCCCTTCACGGGCATGTCGCCCTCGCCGGCCTCGATCTCGCCGCGGCGGCCCGGAGGCGCGTAGTTCGTGTAACCGACGACCTCGGCGATGAACACCTTGGACAGGCTCGCCAGCTGGAACCCCTCCAGGCACTGCTCGTTGCACACGAGCTCGCCCGTCTTGCGGTCCAGGAACGCCATGCCGATCTGGCCGCCCCCTTCGGCGACGGTCTCGGTGGCCTCGTCCATCCGCTCGCGGATCTCGCGGCCGACGTCCGTCGTCGGCTCCGGGATGCCGGAGCCGCCGGCGCCGGCGCCCTTGGACGGCTTTTCGCCGCCCTTGCCGGCATCCTTCGGGTCTTCCTTTTCGGCGGACTTGTCGGCGCTCTTCTCGCCGGACTTGCCGGAATCCTTGCCCGCGTCCTTGTCGGCCTCCTTGTCCGCCGAGGTGGCGGGCGACTTGTCGGGAGAGGTGGATGCCGGAGCGTCGGAGCTCTTCGCGGGGGCCTTTCCGGTGGGCTTGGCCGGATCCTTCGCGTCCTCCTTCTTCGCCGCTGCGGCGGTCGGCGCGGCGAAAGGCGTGGCGGAAGCGGAATCGGGGGAATTGCTCGGCACGACGGCGGGCGCGGCGACGGCGAGCAGGGCCGCGCAAGCGGACGCGGCGGCGATGCGCCGGCCCGGGAACCGGGGGTTGAACATGATCCGAGACTTTACATCGGAAGCGCAATCCGTTTTTCCCGAAGGTGGCCGAGGGCGCCCGGAGCCGGGGTGCACGGCGTGAACCCCGCGCGTGGGGCCGGGTTTTACGTAGAATCCGGGGCGACGACACCGAAAGGAACCCCGCGACATGGCTAACCCGTTCAGCAAGGGCTGGAAGTACATGATG
This sequence comes from Corynebacterium hansenii, assembly GCF_030408795.1. Taxonomy (NCBI): domain Bacteria; kingdom Bacillati; phylum Actinomycetota; class Actinomycetes; order Mycobacteriales; family Corynebacteriaceae; genus Corynebacterium; species Corynebacterium hansenii. The sequence goes on along the minus strand of NZ_CP047211.1, from coordinate 3,051,653 downwards.
TCCTCCTTCGACAAGAAGATCGAGGACAACGCCGACCCGAAGGTGCAGATCCACCAGGCGGCCGAGGCCGCGAGGGAGCAGCACCGCCAGATCCAGGAGCAGGCGGCGTCGGTGATCGGCAACCGCAACCAGTTGGAGATGACGCTGTCGCGGTTGCGCAAGGAGAGCGAGAAGCTCACCGCCAACGCCCGCACCGCGGTCCAGCAGGCCGACGCCGCGCGTGCCGCGGGCGATGAAGCGAAGGCGCGCGAGTTCGAGAACTCCGCCGAGATTTTCGCGTCGCAGCTGGTGAGCGTGGAGACGGAGATTGAGCAGACCACCGAGATGCACGCCCAGGCCGTCACCGCGGCCGAGGAGGCCCAGCATCAGGCCAAGCAGTCGCAGGCGCGCTACGAGCAGATCAAGTCCCAGATCCGCGAGCTCGAGTCGCAGGCCGACCAGGCGAAGATGCAGGAGGCCACCTCCCGCACCCTCGAGGGGATGCAGGGCGTGGCCAACGATCCGAACGTGCCCACCCTGGAGGGCGTGCGCGAGAAGATCGAGTCCCGCTACGCCAACGCGCTCGGCGCCCAGGAGCTGGCGCAGAATTCCCACGCCGGCCGCATGGCCGAGATCGAGGCGTCCGGCGCCGACGCACGCGCGGATGCGCGCCTGGCGGAGATCCGCGCCCAGATGGCCAAGGAGGCCGGGGACAAGGAGCTGGGCAAGGGCACCGCGGGTGAGCTCGAGGCCGGCGCCGAGACCGGTGCGGAAGCGAAGCCGGGCGCCGATGCCGGGTCCGAGGCCGGTGCGACGGAGACGGCCGCCGACTCCAAGGCCGCGCCGGGCGCCGACGCCGGAGTCACCGACGTCGACGATGCCGACGTGACCGTCGAAGACCCCGGCGCGGGCGACGGCAAGCACCGCGCCTGAGGCACGACGGCCGGGATCAGCCCCTCTTGTCTCCCGAGGGGTTGTTCCGGCGGTTGAGCAGCACGCCGCGGATGCCGGCGTGGAACCCGTCCCGCAGATTGACGCGCTGGCCGTCGGTCAGCGTGTATTCGTGCAGCGTCTCGCAGGCGAACTGCAGCAGCGGGCGGTCGATCTCGGGCGGCAACCCGCCACCGGAGAGCAGGTGCGCTTCGTCGCGCTGCTGATCCGTCGCCGCGGACTCGTACCACCACAGGGCGTACTGCTGGCCCACGTCGAACGGCGACTGGAACCCGGCCGACGCCCAGACTTCGTTGGGCAGCGGGACGTAGCGCGACCGCAGCTTGCGACGCGGCGCCATCATCGAGGGGTTCGGTCGTGGCCCGGGCTTCGCGGGCGAGCCGGTGCCGGCGTCCTCGACTTGGCCGGAAGCATCCGAGCCGGACTCGGCGCCCGCCGCAGCGGGGGAGTCGCCGGTGGTCTTACCGCCGGCGTCCCCTGTACCGGCGGCGCCACCACCGGATACGCCGCCATCGGCGGCCTCTGCACGGGGCGCGCTGCCGCCGGCAGATCCGGATTGCGATGCATCCTGGCCCGCGACCGCGCCGCCGCCCGTTTCACCGGACTTCTCGCGGACCTGCCCGCCCGGCTTGGCGCCCTCCTTCGCTGAGGCCTTTTCCCCGGCCCTTTCCCCGGCCTTCGCCGCGGCTGCCGCGACCGCGGCCATCGCCTCCGCAGGATCCCGCGGCACCGGCGTCGACGCCGCAGCCGGGGAAACGCCCGCCTTCTCCGCCGCCGCATGCTCGGCCTGCGAGGCAATCTCGCGCGCGCCGGCCTTCGCGGCGGCCTCGGTTTCGGCGACCTTCGGCGCATCCGCCCTGGCCGTCGGCGTCGCCGCGTCCGCCGTCCCGCGATCCTCCGGCGAATCGGGATCCCCGGCGGACCGGTCGTCGTCAAGCGCAGTGCCGGGAGGCGTCACCCGGGTGTCGGGCACCTCCGTGGCGCCCTGCTCCTCGGGGGGCTCGCATTCGCCGAGCGGCTTGTCGCGCACGACCGGCGGCAGCGGGCCCTCCAGGACGTTGAGCTGCATGGACTCGGCGAAATCCTCGCGGGGGTCGAGGATCGTCGTCGAATCGCAGGCATGGCGAAGCGCCGACGACATCGAATCCCAGCCGAAGCCGTACAGGTGCACGCGCACGCCGGCGTTCGACGCCTCCGCGACGCCCGGCAGCATGTCGGCATCGCCCGACACGAGCACCATGTCCGACGCCAAACCGCGCACGCCGGCCAGGACCATGTCCGCGACCAGCCGCGTATCCACGGCCTTCTGCGTGCGGCGATCGCCCCATTCGATGAGTTGGCCCGCGCGCAATTGAACGCCGTCGATGGTGCGCAGGGAACGTTGATAACGGTGCGGCCCCGACTCCGGAATGCCGTCGTACCAGAGCTGCCGCTGCACCGGCTGCCCCAGCTGTTGCGTGATCATCCGGTCGAGTACATGAACAACCTCTCTGAGATCGATTTCCAATTGCCCGCGGGCTCCGGTCTCCCACGAGTTGTAAAAGCTGGCCAGCAGGTAAGACGTGTCGACGTAAACCAATGTGCGTTCAAGCATGGGCTCCTTCAATCCGTTCATTGCTAAAGAAAGTCAGATTCGTTCATGTCCCAGGATGCATGAATTTGGCGGTCCCGTGGCCGGGAAGTCCGCCGGGTACCGTTGACCACGGCCGGGGCGGAATTCGAGCGCGGAAAGGTGGCGGGCGGCGTGAAGCGGTGGTTCGCGATGCTCGTGGCGGTGACCGTCGTCGGGCAGGCCGTGTTCAACGGCGGGCGCGTGCTGCTGAGTTACCGCGTGCTGGATTTCGGCGGCGATGCCGTGATGATCGGGGCGTTCACCGCGGCGTTTTCGCTCGTCCCCCTGCTGATTGCGCTGCGTGCCGGGCGGCTGGTCGATGACGGCCACGCGCCCGCGGTGATGCGCGCCGGGCTGATCGCGACGGTGGCGGCGACCGCGCTGATGGCGTGGTCGGAGGGCTTGGGCCTGCTGCTGGTCGGCTACGTGGCGTTGGGGTTCGCGCACATGACCAGCCTGATCGCCGCGCAGGGGATGGTCTCCAAGTTGCGCGGCACAACCAGTGGCCTCGATTCGCTCTTCGCCTACTTCACCTTGGGCATTTCGGTGGGGCAGTTGCTGGGCATCGCGCTTTCCGGGTGGATCGCGGCCGGTGGGCAGGGCGATGGCCGCGTGAACACGACCCCGGCGTTGCTGGGCCTGACCGCGCTGGGCGCGGTGGCCCTGGTGGCCGGATGGCCCGTGGCCTCGGCTTTTCGACGCCTCGTGCCCGCCGTCGAGCAGCCGGCCGAGGGAGCGCCCGCGCATTACCCGGTGCGGAGGATGCTGGGCCTGCCCGGGATGCCCGCGGCGATGGGGGCGTCGGTGGCGGTGATCGTGGCCATCGACCTGATGACCGCCTACATGCCGGTGCTCGGCCATGAAATCGGCTTGTCGGTTGGCGAAGTGACGATGATTCTCGGTGCCCGGTCGGGCATGGGGGTCGTGTCGCGCGCGCTGATGCCGTGGGCGCTGGCGCACGTGGACAGGGACCGCGTGCTGGTGGCCATGATCGCGGCGGGGGCCGTTCCGCTGGTGGCGACTCCGTGGCTGAACGGGGCCTGGATGCTGGCCATCGCGACGGGGATCTGCGGGTTCGCCTGGGGGTTCGTCATGCCGATGACCATGACGTGGGTGTCGTCCCTCGTTCCGCCGGCGGACAAGGCCATGGCTCTGTCGGTCCGGTTGATGGGCAACCGCCTGGCGCAGGTGGCTCTGCCGGCGGGGGCGGGTGCCCTCGCCTCGGCCACGGGAGTCGCGACGGTTTTCGTCTTGTCCGGGCTCATGCTCGGGGCCACCGCGGTGGGGGCGGGCCAGTCGCTCACGGGCCGCCGTCGTTTGCGGGGTTTGCGGTGAAACATGGGTTGACGTGGCGTTTTGCTTTGTTCGAAGCGGCGTGTGTAATGTTCTGGGAGTCAGCGAGGCCGACGCCGCAAGGCGGGACGGGCCGCTGGTTGGGGGAAGAGCCAGACACTGTTGGTTGGACGCTGCTTGCGCGGTGTTCGGCGGGTGTGCTAAGTTCTTCTCTCGCTGCTTGAAGCGCCGGGTGAGGCCTGGTTGTTTTGGGTGTGCGCGTGTTTTTTGAGAACTCGATAGTGTGCCGATGTACTATTTTTTGTGTTGATTTGGTGAGTGCCAGGAGTTTCTGGTTGCTCTTATTTCAACCTTTTTTGGCGTGCCTGCTCCTTCACCCTGTCGGGGTGGGTGCGTTGTTGTTTTTTTGGATGATGAATGCCAGGCTGACCATGTTTTTGTGGTTGGTTTGTCGTTTGTTTTTGCCGGTTTCGGGCTTTTCACTTAAAAAGTCTTTTGTGGAGAGTTTGATCCTGGCTCAGGACGAACGCTGGCGGCGTGCTTAACACATGCAAGTCGAACGGTAAGGCCCCAGCTTGCTGGGGTACACGAGTGGCGAACGGGTGAGTAACACGTGGGTGACCTGCCCCGCACTTCGGGATAAGCCTGGGAAACTGGGTCTAATACCGGATAGGACCGCATCGTTGGGATGTGGTGGAAAGTTTTTTCGGTGTGGGATGGGCCCGCGGCCTATCAGCTTGTTGGTGGGGTAATGGCCTACCAAGGCGGCGACGGGTAGCCGGCCTGAGAGGGTGGACGGCCACATTGGGACTGAGACACGGCCCAGACTCCTACGGGAGGCAGCAGTGGGGAATATTGCACAATGGGCGGAAGCCTGATGCAGCGACGCCGCGTGGGGGATGACGGCCTTCGGGTTGTAAACTCCTTTCACCATCGACGAAGGTTTTCTGACGGTAGATGGAGAAGAAGCACCGGCTAACTACGTGCCAGCAGCCGCGGTAATACGTAGGGTGCGAGCGTTGTCCGGAATTACTGGGCGTAAAGAGCTCGTAGGTGGTTTGTCGCGTCGTCTGTGAAATTCCGGGGCTCAACTCCGGGCGTGCAGGCGATACGGGCATAACTTGAGTACTGTAGGGGAGACTGGAATTCCTGGTGTAGCGGTGAAATGCGCAGATATCAGGAGGAACACCGGTGGCGAAGGCGGGTCTCTGGGCAGTAACTGACGCTGAGGAGCGAAAGCATGGGTAGCGAACAGGATTAGATACCCTGGTAGTCCATGCCGTAAACGGTGGGCGCTAGGTGTAGGGGTCTTCCACGACTTCTGTGCCGTAGCTAACGCATTAAGCGCCCCGCCTGGGGAGTACGGCCGCAAGGCTAAAACTCAAAGGAATTGACGGGGGCCCGCACAAGCGGCGGAGCATGTGGATTAATTCGATGCAACGCGAAGAACCTTACCTGGGCTTGACATGTACGGGATCGGGCCAGAGATGGTCTTTCCCTTGTGGCTCGTATACAGGTGGTGCATGGTTGTCGTCAGCTCGTGTCGTGAGATGTTGGGTTAAGTCCCGCAACGAGCGCAACCCTTGTCTTATGTTGCCAGCACGTTATGGTGGGGACTCGTGAGAAACTGCCGGGGTCAACTCGGAGGAAGGTGGGGATGACGTCAAATCATCATGCCCCTTATGTCCAGGGCTTCACACATGCTACAATGGTCGGTACAGTGGGTTGCGATGCCGTGAGGCGGAGCTAATCCCTTAAAGCCGGTCTCAGTTCGGATCGGGGTCTGCAACTCGACCCCGTGAAGTCGGAGTCGCTAGTAATCGCAGATCAGCAACGCTGCGGTGAATACGTTCCCGGGCCTTGTACACACCGCCCGTCACGTCATGAAAGTCGGTAACACCCGAAGCCAGTGGCCCAACCTTTTTTGGGGGGAGCTGTCGAAGGTGGGATCGGCGATTGGGACGAAGTCGTAACAAGGTAGCCGTACCGGAAGGTGCGGCTGGATCACCTCCTTTCTAAGGAGCTTATTTTTTGAAAGTCGGGTTGTTGCCTGGTCACTCCTGTGGGGTGTGGTGGCGGCCCGCGTTTTTTGGGTGGACGCTTGCCGGCCGCATGGTGCGGTCCAACACGAAGAAGTTTGTGCATCGGTGCGCTGTCGGGTGTCTGGGAAGGCACGCTCGCATTACAGGCGGTTTTGGCCGTGTGTGGTGTGGTGGTTTTTCCTGTTGCGGTCATTGCCTGCTTCTCCTGCTTGTGTGGTGGGGGTGGTGTGGTGGTGGTTGGTGTTGTGTGAGAACTGGATAGTGGACGCGAGCATCTTGATTTTTCTGTAGATTTGTTCCAACAGTTTGTTCTGTTTGGTCGTTTTGTGTGTTGTGTTGTAAGGGCACACGGTGGATGCCTTGGCATCAGGAGGCCGATGAAGGACGTGAGAGGCTGCGAAATGCCTCGGGGAGCTGCCAACTGAGCGTTGATCCGAGGGTGTCCGAATGGGGAAACCTGGCCGTCGTTATGGGCGGTCGCCGCCAGATGAATTCATAGTCTGGTTGGTGGTTACGCGGGGAAGTGAAACATCTCAGTACCCGTAGGAAGAGAAAACAATTGTGATTCCGTTAGTAGTGGCGAGCGAACGCGGAGGAGGCTAAACCGCATGCGTGTGATACCTGGCAGGGGTTGCGTGTGTGGTGTTGTGGGGTTTGCGCGTGCATGGTCTGCCAGCTGTGCGCCGATGTTTGTTCGTGGTTAGCGGAAAGTGCGTGGAATCGCCTGCCGTAGACGGTGAGAGCCCGGTACGTGAAAGCCATGGCGCGTTGGTTGCGTTTGTCCCCGAGTAGCAGCGGGCCCGTGAAATCTGCTGTGAATCTGCCGGGACCACCCGGTAAGCCTGAATACCTTCTGTGACCGATAGCGGATAGTACCGTGAGGGAATGGTGAAAAGTACCCCGGGAGGGGAGTGAAATAGTACCTGAAACCGTGTGCTTACAATCCGTCAGAGCCTCCTCGTGGGGTGATGGCGTGCCTTTTGAAGAATGAGCCTGCGAGTCAGCGGCACGTCGCGAGGTTAACCCGTGTGGGGTAGCCGTAGCGAAAGCGAATACTAACTAGTGTGTTTGTAGTGGCGTGTCCTGGACCCGAAGCGGAGTGATCTACCCATGGCCAGTGTGAAGCAGAGGTAAGACTCTGTGGAGGCGCGAACCCACTTAGGTTGAAAACTGAGGGGATGAGTTGTGGGTAGGGGTGAAAGGCCAATCAAACTCCGTGATAGCTGGTTCTCCCCGAAATGCATTTAGGTGCAGCGTCGTGTGTTTCCTCCTGGAGGTAGAGCTACTGGTTGGTTTAGCGGGACTATCATCTTAGCGACATCAGCCAAACTCCGAATGCCGGTGAGGTGAGAGCACGGCAGTGAGACTGCGGGGGATAAGCTTCGTAGTCGAGAGGGAAACAGCCCAGATCGCCGGCTAAGGCCCCTAAGGGTATGCTAAGTGGAAAAGGATGTGGGATCGCGAAGACAACCAGGAGGTTGGCTTAGAAGCAGCCATCCTTGAAAGAGTGCGTAATAGCTCACTGGTCGAGTGGTCCTGCGCCGACAATGTAGTGGGGCTCAAGCATACCGCCGAAGCCGCGGCAATCAGCCTTTTGGTTGGTTGGGTAGGGGAGCGTCGTGTTCGGCTGTGAAGCTGCGGGGTGACCTGTGGTGGAGTGGACGCGAGTGAGAATGCAGGCATGAGTAGCGAATGAGGAGTGGAAAACTCCTCCGCCGGATGACCAAGGGTTCCTGGGCCAGGTTAATCCTCCCAGGGTGAGTCGGGACCTAAGGCGAGGCCGACAGGCGTAGTCGATGGACAACGGGTTGATATTCCCGTACCCGCGCAATCGCGCCCATGGTGAATCAGTGAGACTAACCCTCCTGAAGCGTCTTTTCGCTGCCCTTTGGGTGGTGTCTGGTCGTGGATGCAGGGGACCTGATCTGGTAGTAGCCAAGTGATGGGGTGACGCAGGAAGGTAGCCGTGCCACCGGATGGATGGTGGTGTAAGCGTGTAGCCCGCAGCCCAGGTAAATCCGGGTTGCGCTAAGGGTGAGACGTGATGCGTACCCGTAGTGGGGAAGTCGGTGATCCTATGCTGCCGAGAAAAGCCTCTAGCGATGTGGTTGTGTGGCCCGTACCCCAAACCGACACAGGTGGTCAGGTAGAGAATACTAAGGCGATCGGGTGAACTGTGGTTAAGGAACTCGGCAAAATGCCCCCGTAACTTCGGGAGAAGGGGGGCCTCGTGGTGTCCATGCCTTTTCGGCGGACGGCGCCGTGTGGCCGCAGAGAATAGAGGGAAGCGACTGTTTACTAAAAACACAGGTCCGTGCGAAGACGTGTAAGTCGATGTATACGGACTGACGCCTGCCCGGTGCTGGAAGGTTAAGAGGACCTGTTAGGTTGGCTTTTGGCCGGCCGAAGCGGAGAATTTAAGCCCCAGTAAACGGCGGTGGTAACTATAACCATCCTAAGGTAGCGAAATTCCTTGTCGGGTAAGTTCCGACCTGCACGAATGGCGTAACGACTTCCCTGCTGTCTCAACCACAGACCCGGCGAAATTGCAGTACGAGTAAAGATGCTCGTTACGCGCGGCAGGACGAAAAGACCCCGGGACCTTCACTATAGCTTGGTATTGGTGTTCGGTTCGGTTTGTGTAGGATAGGTGGGAGACTGTGAAACCTCAACGCCAGTTGGGGTGGAGTCGTTGTTGAAATACCACTCTGATCGTATTGGATATCTAACCTCGGCCCGTGATCCGGGTTGGGGACAGTGCCTGGTGGGTAGTTTAACTGGGGCGGTTGCCTCCCAAAGAGTAACGGAGGCGCCCAAAGGTTCCCTCAGCCTGGTTGGCAATCAGGTGTTGAGTGTAAGTGCACAAGGGAGCTTGACTGTGAGACTGACAGGTCGAGCAGGTACGAAAGTAGGGACTAGTGATCCGGCACCGGCTTGTGGAAGCGGTGTCGCTCAACGGATAAAAGGTACCCCGGGGATAACAGGCTGATCTTCCCCAAGAGTCCATATCGACGGGATGGTTTGGCACCTCGATGTCGGCTCGTCGCATCCTGGGGCTGGAGTAGGTCCCAAGGGTTGGGCTGTTCGCCCATTAAAGCGGCACGCGAGCTGGGTTTAGAACGTCGTGAGACAGTTCGGTCTCTATCCGCCGCGCGCGTGGAAACTTGAGGAAGGCTGTCCCTAGTACGAGAGGACCGGGACGGACGTACCTCTGGTGTGCCAGTTGTTCCGCCAGGGGCATTGCTGGTTGGCTACGTACGGAAGGGATAACCGCTGAAAGCATCTAAGCGGGAAGCCTGTTCCGAGATCAGGTTTCATTTGAGGTCCCCCATAGATGATGGGGTTGATAGGCCGGATCTGTACGCACGGTAACGTGTTCAGGTGACCGGTACTAATAGGCCGAACGTCAACACACACCCCACTTCGGGGTATGGCGTGTGACATTTCTACGTAACGAGAAGAACCAGGTTTGGTTCGCGTCCACTATCCAGCGTCTGGGACAGCACCGCCCACCCGCCCCGGTTTTGTTGGGGTGTTGTGGTGGGTTGCGGAGAAGTCCCGTGTATACGTGTCGGTGGTTATAGCGGTGGGGTCACGCCCGGTCCCATTCCGAACCCGGAAGCTAAGCCCACCTGCGCCGATGGTACTGCACCTGGGAGGGTGTGGGAGAGTAGGTCACTGCCGGCCAATAAACATGGTGTTGGAGCCGTCGTTGGTTCATGCCCCTGTTGGGGGTGTGGGCCGGCGACGGCTCCTTCGCGTTTTGAGGGGGGTTTCAGTAGGTGGTCGGCTGCGCTGTGGTGTGTGGGTGTTGTCGTGTGCCCGCCCACGGGTGGGTGTGGCCGGCCTCCTGTTGGATCGTCGCCGGGGCCCGTTCGTTGCCTGGCCCCGGGTGCGAGTGGCGGATTCGTTGGTTAACCCACCCTGAATGGGCAGAGCCACCCGTTACAGGGGGTGGGTGTGCGCTTTCGGGGTGGGTTAGCCGGGCTATAGCCGGCGGTTGCGGCGGGAAAATTGTCTCGTTCGTATCCATGGCGAGGGTCAGCGTCGGCCGCGCTGTTCGTCTCAATCCTTCGATTGACCCGTACCCGGGGTGGGGGCCCGGCGCCGAATCGGTCGCGGCGGATACCCGGCGTAGCATCGGGATCATGCGCAAATTGTTCATCGCCTCCGCCACGTACCTGGGCTTCGGCCTCGCCGCCGGCGTCTTCTATCGTGAGTGGACGCGTTTCCATGACGCCGTCGATTCGTCCCAGCTCAACACTTTGCACACGCACCTGCTGACCCTGGGCACGTTCTTCTTCCTCATCGTCCTCGCCCTGGAACGGCTCTTCCGCCTTTCGGCGCACAAGTCGTTCGACGCCTGGTTCGTCGTGCACAACGTTGCGCTGGTGTGGACGATCGGGTTCATGGTCGCCAACGGCATCGTCCACACGATGGGCAACGGCGATGCGTGGGGGCCGATGTGGTCCGGGATGGCCGGGCTCGGCCACATCCTGTTGACCGTTTCCTTCATCATGTTCTTCACCATCCTGGGCAAGCGCATCCGCCGTGTCGAAATCGATGACGCCAAAGCGGCCACCGAAAGCGTTCCCGCCGCCTGAGCCCTTCTTGCGGGCTCTCCCGTCTGCTTGAGTCTTCGTCCGGTCAGCAAAAACCCGCCCGACCTTGTCCAGGTCGGGCGGGTTTCGGCTCGGGCGGGTTCTCGTTGGCCGGAGGGCCTCAGGGGAAGGCTTCACCGGAAGGCCCCAGCGTTAGCCCTCAGTGCAAGGCTCCGGTGCAAGGCCACGGCGCAACGCCCCGGTGCAACGCCCCGGTGCAAGGCCACGGCGCAAGATCCAGCGAAAGGCCTCATCGGACGGCGTCGTCAGAGGGCTCCGTCGCACGGCGCCGTCGGAAAGCCCTGCCGGAAGGCTCCGCCGGCACGCGCGGTCATTCTTCGGCGATGGCTGCGAGCGGCGGAGTTTGCGCCGCCCGCTTCGCCGGCCAGACCGCCGCGAGCACGCCGACGACTGCGGCGCCGACGAGCATCGTCCCGATCAGGCCCCACGGCACGACGATGGTGCCGATGCCCTCGTCGGCGAGGACGGTGAGCAGGGCCCAACCGAGGCCGAGGCCGAGCAACGCGCCGACCACCGCGCCGAAGATGGAGATCTGCACCGACTCCAGGCGCACCATGCGCCGGATGTCCTTGCGCTGCATGCCCACGGCGCGGAGCATGCCGATTTCCTGGCGGCGTTCGATGATCGACAGGGCGAGGGTGTTGATGATGCCCAGGATCGAGATCACCACCGCCAGGCCCAGCAACGCGTAGACGATGCCCAGCAGCGCATCGATCGAGGTGGTGGCCACGTTGCCGAACTCCTCGCGGTCCTGCACCTGCACCACCAGGTAGGGGGCGACGGCATCCTCGAGCGGACCCCGGATCGACTCCACCGCGCCTTCGTCGATGTAGTTGTTGCGGTCCGCCGGGTCGGCGCCGTCGGCGATTGCGGCGGCCCGGGCATCGGCCGCGCCGCCCTTCACGCCGACGAAGATCTGCATCGGCGTCAGCATCGAACGCGACGCACCCGCCCGGTCCAGAATCGACGGCGACAGGGTGATCCCGCCTTCGCCGTCCATGTCCTCGTGGATGCCGGTGACTTCGGTCCGCAGGACGCCCATCGGGGAGACGATCCCGACGGGGTGGCCCATTCCCCAGCCGCGTTCCTTGGAGACGGACTCGGAAATGACCACGCCGGCATCGGGCGCCGCCAAATCGAGCGAGCCCGCGACGACGTCCGCGGAGTACCAGCGGCCGTAGTCGCCGTCGAGGAAGGAACCGCCGCCGGGACCGCCGGGACCGCCGGGCCCGGTCGCCCCGCCGCCGATTTCGGCCTGGGCGCGGGCGATGGCCTCGGGGTCGTCGGGGTCGATGACCTGCACGCCGCCGAGGTACACGGTGCCCGTATCGGTCACGCCGTCGATCTCGGCGACGGCGCCGCGCACGCCCTCGGGCATGGCCACGTGGGCCATCAGCGGCGGGCTGAGCACGTAGTCGGCGGCGAAGCTCTGGTCCATGAAGTCGTCGATGACGCCCTTCATGGTCGAGCCCAGCATGCCCACGCTGGCCACCAGGGCCAGGCCGAGCGTCAAGGCGAATGCGGTGGCGGAGGTGCGCCGCGGGTTGCGGCGCGAGTTGGTCGCCGCGAGCTTTCCGACGGCCTTGAACGGCGCGCCGATGATGGTGCCCAACCCGCCGACGAGGGGGATGGAGAGGGCGGGACCCGCCATCCAGATCGAGGCGACGGCCGCGACCGCACCGAATCCGACCAGGCGGGCGCGGGGCCCGGTGTCGCCGTCGGTCCACTGCAGCGCCCAGGCGATGAGGCCCACGGCGAGGACGGCGAGGGCGGCGCCGACGAAGGTGCGCACGCGCAGCCTCGGATTGGACGCCTGGTCGCCGGAGCGCATGGCCTCCACCGGCGGAATCGCGCCGGCGCGCGCGGCGGGGGCCCACGCCGCGAGGATCGTGATGGCCAAGCCCGCGACCAGCGGAACGATGACGGCGGAGGGCGTGGCGGTGAGGCCGGAACCGGGCATCTCGAAGCCGAACGCGCTCATGGACGCGTACAGCAGCTGCGACAGCCCGAAGCCGGCGGCGACGCCGAGCACCGAACCGATCAGGCCGACGACCACGGCCTCCATGACCACGGATCCGGTGAGCTGCCCGCGGGACGCGCCGAGCGCGCGCAGCAGGGCGAATTCCTTCGTCCGCTGCGCCACCAGCATGGAGAAGGTGTTGGAGATGATGAACGTGCCCACCAGCAGGCCGATCAGGCCGAAGGCGACGAGGAAGTAGTTGACGAAGCCGAGGGCCTGCGAGATTTGCTTGGAGTCGCGTTCGGCGAGTTCCTTGCCGGTGTGGACGTCGAGCTCCGGGAACGCCGCGGCGATCCGGTCGCGCAGGGCCACGGGGTCGACGCCCTCGACGGCGCCAACGGTCACGCGGCTGACGTGCTCGCCGTCGGTGTAGAGCTCCATCCATTTGTCCAGCGGGAACAGGACGCCCATCCAGCCGGCGACGTCGCCGTCGAGCTCGTAGACGCCGGAGATGGTGACGTCGGCGCGGTCGGAGCCGGTGACCACCGTGACGCGGTCGCCGACGCCGACGTTGCCGCGCTTGGCGGCGGTGGCGTTGACGGCGACCTCATCGGGCCCGCGCGGCGCATTGCCGTCCACGAACCGGGTGTCCGGCCCCACGGCCCCGGGCTCCTCGTAGAAGGGCAGGCCCTGGGCGGGTGCGCCGCCGGTCTGGATCGGCTTTCCGTCGGAACCGGTCATGACCACGCTGGATGCCCGGGCGCTGGCGTTGACGGCGCGGACGCCGTCGACCTCGCGGATCCGATCGAGGGTTGCGCGGTCCATGCCAGGGGTGCCGGACGGGGATTCGGCGATGACGTCCATGCCGTCGTAGGCGGTGGCCAGCACCCCGTCGAACGCCTTGTTCAGCGAGGCGGTGAACACGAACGCGCCGGAGATGAACGCGGTGCCCAGCACGACGGACAGGATGGTCAGGGCGAATCGGATCTTGTGGGCGGCGAGGCTGCGGAGCGAGACCCGCCGCATGGTCGAGGAGGATGCGCTCACAGCTGTTCCATGCGTGCCATGCGGTTGAGGATGGCATCGGTGTCGGGGGTGCGGAGCTCGTCGACGACGCGGCCGTCGGCGAGGAAGATGACGCGGTCGGCGTAACTGGCGGCCTTGGCGTCGTGGGTGACGATGACGACGGTCTGCCCGAGGTCGTCGACGGCGGTGCGCAGGATCTGCAGCACCTCGCGGGAGGAGTTGGAGTCGAGGTTGCCGGTCGGTTCGTCGCCGAAGATGATTTCGGGCCTGCCGACGAGGGCGCGGGCGCAGGCGACGCGCTGCTGCTGGCCGCCGGACAGCTCCGACGGGCGGTGCGACAGGCGGCCGGTCAGGCCCAGCTTGGAGGTGATGGAGTCGAACCACTCGCGGTCGACCTTCCGCCCGGCGATGTCGACGGGCAGCGTGATGTTCTCTTCCGCCGTAAGGGTGGGCACCAGGTTGAACGACTGGAACACGAATCCGAGGCGGTCGCGGCGCAGCGCCGTGATCTCCTTGTCGGACAGCCCGGACAGCTCGGTGTCGCCGATGCGGGCCTCGCCCGAGGTGGCGGAGTCGAGGCCGGCCATGCAGTGCATGAGCGTCGACTTGCCGGAGCCGGAGGGGCCCATGATCGCGGTGAACTCGCCGCGGCCGAATTCCACGTCGACGGCATCGAGCGCGACGACGGCGGTGTCGCCTTCGCCGTAGCGTTTGGTCAGGCCCGTTGCGCGGGCGGCCGGTGCCCGGGGAGGCGTGGCGCCGGGTCCTCCGGCGCTGGTGCGGTGCTGGCTGCCCGGGGTGTCGGGAGCGGACATGAATGACCTTCCGTGCGGTTGCCTGCCGGCCGCCGGGTCGGCGGTCGGCCATATCTTCCCCATTATGTCGTCTGCGCCGGATCAGGGTGCGGTGGCGGGATCGGCCGTGGACCGCCCGCTGCGGAACACCCGGCGCTCGCCGGTGAACGGGTCGTCGAACGCGAGCTCGCGGCAGACCAGGTGCATCGGTCGCGCGGGATCTTCGGCGTCGGCGGGCAGCACCTCGGGGTAGAGGGGGTCGCCGAGGATGGGGAACCCCAGTTCGTGGAGGTGCAGCCGCAGCTGGTGGGTGCGCCCGGTCAGCGGCCGCAGGTGCCAGAGGGCCGTTCCGGGGAGCCGGCGGGCGTCGTCAAGCCCAGTGCCGTCACTCCCGGCGCCGCCAAGCCCAATGCCGTCACTTCCGGCGCCGCCGAGCACATGGCCGCCAACCTCGATGCCGTCGACGATGGTCCGCGCGTTCGGCTCGCCCGCGACGGTGCGCGCCTGCAGGACGCCGCGGGTCTTCTCCTGCCGCGTGGCCAGCGTGAACGGGGGTGCGGGCAGGTCGGCGGGGCCGGGTAGTCGGGTGAGTGCCTCGTAACGCTTGACGACGGCCCCCGGTTCGGCGAACAGATCCTGGTACGCGCCGCGAGCCTCCGGCCGCGCCACGAAGACGAGGACGCCGGAGGTGAGGCGGTCGAGGCGATGGGCGGGGATGAGGTCGCCGTCGCCGAGTTCGCGGCGCAGGCGCACCACCGCCGATTCGACGATGTGGCGGCCGCGCGGCGTCGTGGCCAGGAACGGCGGCTTGTCCACCACGACGATGTCCCGGTCGCGGTGGATGATCGGCATCGGGCCCGCGAGCCGGGGTTCCGGGGCCGGCAGCCGGTAGAACCAGATGTCCGCGCCGGGCCGCAGTTCGGAGCCGGGGGAGAGGGGGCGGCCGGCGGCGTCGACGACCAGGCCGTCGGCGAAGCGCGCGGCGATGGCGGCGGCATCGTCGGCGGGATGGCGATGGGTCTGCCCCTCGATGGCGGCGGTGAGCAGCTCGAGTGCGGTGACGGTTCCGGAGGCTCCCGGACCGGCCTGCGGCGCCCGGACCCGGGAGGGGTTGAGGCCGTCGCGGATCGGCAGGGGCGCGGTGCGGCGACGGCGGCGGCGAGGCGACCGGCGCGAAGTCGGCTCCGGTTTCTCGGCCGGATCGGGTTGCTCGCCGAGGTCCGCGTCGTCCGCCGGATCGTCGAAGCAGCCGGGATCGTCCAAGGTCATGGGCACGCGAGGATCGTAGCAATCGGGGCGGACCCGGCCATGGCGGCGGCCGGGCGCGATCCGGGGCGTCGTGTACAACGAGGGCATGAGCGAAACACGGGTGCCGCTTTCCGTCCTCGACCTGGTGCCGGTCTCCGCGGGGTCGAACGCCGCCGAGGCCATCGCGGCCAGCGTCGAAGCCGCCCGCGCGGCGGAAGCGGCGGGGTACCGGCGGTTCTGGATCGCCGAGCACCACAACACGCTCAACATCGCGTCGTCGGCGACGGCGGTGCTGATGGGCCACATCGCCGGGGCGACGTCGACCATCCGCGTCGGGTCCGGCGGGATCATGCTGCCCAACCATGCGCCGCTGCGGGTGGCGGAGGACATCGGCACGCTGGCCACCATCTATCCCGGCCGCATCGACCTCGGGCTCGGCCGCGCGCCGGGCACGGACCCGGCGACGGCCCGCGAACTGCGGCGCGGCGCCTCCGACGTCGCCGACTTCGCCTCGGACATCCGGGACCTGATCCGGTACCTGGGACCGGTGCGGCCGGAGGCGACGATCGTCGCGCATCCCGGCCAGGCGACCAACGTGCCCATGTACGTGCTCGGCTCCACGACCGCCGGCGCGTCGGTTGCCGCGGCGCTGGGCATGCCCTTCGCCGTCGCGTCGCACTTCGCGCCGCATCAGCTGGCCGAGTCGCTCGAGGTGTACCGGAGCGCCTTCGACGCCGGCGCCCCCACGGCCACCATCGCCGAACCCCGAGTCATGGTCGCAGCCAACGTCCTCGTCGCCGACACCGCGGACCGGGCGCGGCGGGAGTTCTCCGTCGTGCAGCGGATGTTCCTGTCACTCGGCCGCGGCAGCGCCCGCAAGCCGCTGCCCGAACCGGTCGACCACCCCGAGGCCGGCGCGACGATGATCGAGTGGCAACGGGTGCAGGCAATGCTGCGGTGCTCGTTCGTCGGCACCGCCGCCGACGTCGTCGCAGGTCTGGAGGGTTTCGCCGCCGAGACGGGAGCGGACGAGATCATCACCGTCACCTACTCGCATGACCCGCGGGTGCGCATCCGGTCGATTCATAAGCTCGGTTTGGCGTGGTTCACGCAATCGCCGAAAAAAGGTGCCCGTCAGCCGTCGTAAAGCGGGTGAAACGGGGGTACCGTGGGTGGTGGACGTGCACAAGACAGGCGGAAGCCGGCAGCGGCCGCCGCCCTACAAGGAGGGGGCAAAATGCCCAAACAAGACATCATCGTCTGCGCCGTCGATGGCTCGGATGCGTCGAAGACCGCAGCCAAGTGGGCGGCCAACACCGCGGTGAAGCGCGGAATCCCCCTGCGGCTGGTGAGCAGCTACTCCATGCCGCAGTTCCTCTACGCGGAGGGCATGGTCCCCCCGCAGGAGCTCTACGAGGACCTGGAGGCGGAGACCCTGGAGAAGGTCGAGGAAGCCAAGCAGGTCGCGCGCGACTTCGCGCCCGACGTCGACGTGTCGCACCAGATCGAGGAGGGCAGCCCGATCGACATGCTGCTCGACCTGTCCGAGCAGTGCACCATGATCGTCATGGGCTCGCGCGGCCTCGGCGGGCTCTCCGGCATGGTGATGGGTTCGGTGTCGGCCGCGGTCGTGTCGCACGCGTCGTGCCCGGTGGTCGTGGTCCGCGAGGACAACCACGTCACCGAGGAGACCAAGTACGGCCCGGTCGTCGTCGGCGTCGACGGCTCCGGCGTGTCGCAGAAGGCGATCGAGAACGCCTTCAAGGAGGCCGACGCCCGCGGTGCCGAGCTGATCGCCGTCCACACCTGGATGGACATGCAGGTCCAGGCGTCGCTCGCCGGCCTGTCCGCGGCGCAGCAGCAGTGGCAGGTCGTCGAGGAGGAGCAGAACGCGCTCCTCGGTCAGCGGCTCGCCGGCTGGCAGCAGCAGTTCCCGAACGTGAAGGTCACCAAGGTCGTCACCCGTGACCGTCCGGTGCGCGCGCTCGCCGACGCCTCCGAGGGCGCGCAGCTGCTCGTCGTCGGCTCGCACGGCCGCGGCGGCTTCAAGGGCATGCTGCTCGGCTCCACGTCGCGCGCGCTGCTGCAGGCGGCGCCGTGCCCGATGATGGTCGTGCGACCGGACTCGCTGCCGAAGTAGTCGATGCGGTGCGGGGCCCCGGGTGGGGCCCCGGCCCCCGGCCGACCGCTTTTCGACGGCCGATCCGCGGATGTGCAGCCCGGTGGAAGTGAATTTCAGAAGAACTTTCTCGTTTTGCCCCTGACACGGAAAACCAAGCGTGACCTGAGGGGATTCCGTGACGGGGCGTAGAAAATCTTTCTCAAAACGTTAGCGTTCCGTTGCAGTATCAACGTCTCGCTCGATTACAATGGTGAACGACGGTTTCTTCCCCGTGAAAGGAAATACGATCATGACTGACACTCTGCTTCTCGCCGCGTCCGCACCGGCCATGGGCTTCATCGGCTGGATCATCATCGGTGGTCTGGCCGGCTGGATCGGCTCCAAGATCATGGCCACCGACGCGTCCATGGGCATCATCCTGAACATCGTCGTCGGCATCATCGGTGGCTTCCTCGGTGGTTTCCTGCTCGGCCTGTTCGGCGTCGACGTTGCGGGCGGTGGACTGATCTTCAGCTTCCTCACCTGCCTCCTCGGCGCGGTGATCCTGCTGTGGATCGTCGGCCTGGTGACCAAGCGCCGCTAAACGCGCTTTTACGCCACGCGATCGGGCCCGGATCCCCTTCCTTCGGGAAGGGGGTCCGGGCTTTTTCGTGCGCCCGCCGGTGCTTGGGCGTGGGGCGGTTTGCGGGCGCCGGTCGGCCGCAATCCCGCCGGCCGCAATCCCGCCGGCCGCAATCCCGCCGACCTGCAAACCCCGGCTCGCCGTGCGACCCTCGGTGCCATGGGGGGAATCGACGATGGCGCTGGTGATGAGGCTGAACCCGACTGCGGTGTTTTCCCACCGCACGGCGGCGTGGCTGCACGGGTTCCGGCAGTCGCCGCCCGCCGAGCTCGATGTGATCGTGCCCCGCAGCGTCGCCCGGCCCCAGGGCGCCGTGGTGCACCGCCGCATGCCATCCACGACGACGGGCGTGCTCGTCCACGGTTGGCGCGCGACCGGCGCCGCGCAGACGTTGGCCGATCTCATGGCCCCTTCGCAGTGGGGCGCGGAACTGGTGGCGATGGTCGTCGACAAGAAGATGCCCGATGTGGCGAGCCGTGCGGCTCTGCTGGAGGAAGCCCGGGCCCTGGCGCACCCGCGGGCGTCGGAGCTGGTCGCGCTGCTGTCGTGGGTGCCGGAGGGCGCGAGGCCGAACGTCGAGCGGCGGCTGGCGCGGGCGCTGGAACGGCTGGGCGTGATCGTCGTGCTCGATCACCGGGTCGGGCCGTACCGCTTCGACCTTGTGCACGAGGGCGGACGGCGCGCCGAAACCGACTGGGACCGGCTGCCCTGCTGGGAGCTTTACGACGACCTCGAATGCCGCGCCGATGAGTCCACCGCCCGGGAGTTCGGGCTGTTCGAGGGTGAGTGAGGGTTGCGGGCTGAGGCTCTCTACGGGGTGGAGGCCCTTGGGGTGGGGGCACTGGCCGGGTTGGTGGTTGTTGCGGTGCCGGGACGCATGAAACCGCACATTTCCCGGTCCCCGAAAACCGCGACCAGCGGGTTTGCGGGAGGGTGGCTGCACTTTGCGACGCCTCCGCTCATCCGGCTGGCGTCGCAAAGCCACATAGGAGCCGGAATCGCGGAGCCGAGGCCGCGTAGCGGGACATGCCGCGGGCCAGGAGGGCGTGCAACGTCGGCGCGCATGTTGGGCGCGCGCGGCGGGGGAGACGCCCGCGAACGGGAGTGGCCGACCGAAGACAGCGGAAACCGGCGGGCCGACCGTCCAACGCGGCAGCGTGGCTGTAAACTCGGGTGAAACCTCGATCTGCACTGACCAGTCTGACCATTCGGTGCAGTCGCCGTGCAGGCGGCGAGGGGCACGACGAGGACGATGCGAAGGGACGGGTGCACGACGTGGCGGATGCGACGACCGGCAAGACGACGCGGGGTGGCAAGGCCACGTCGCGGCGCCGAAACCGGCCGAGCCCCCGCGACCGGCTGCTGACCTCCGCCACGGAGCTGTTCACCAACGAAGGCATCCGCGTCATCGGCATCGACCGCGTGCTGCGCGAGGCCGACGTGGCCAAGGCCAGCCTGTATTCGCTGTTCGGGTCGAAGGACAAGCTGGTCATCGCGTACCTGGAGGACCTCGACCAGAAGTGGCGCGCCGCCTGGAACGCCCGCGCGGAATCGCTGGACACGCCCGAGGAGAAGATCCTCGCGTTCTTCGATCAGTGCATCGCCGAGCAACCCGGCATCGACTTCCGCGGCTCGCACTTCCAGAACGCCGCCTCCGAATACCCGAACCCGGCGACGGAATCGGAGGAGGAGATCCGCGCGACCGTCGTGGCCCACCGCACCTGGCTGTGGGACACGCTGCGCGCGCTGCTGGGAGAGAAGGAATGCAATCAGGCGTCGCTGCACGCGAACATGCTGATGCTCTACCTCGACGGCGGGCTGGCCGGCGCGAAGATGTCCAAGGACCTCACGCCGCTGCAAACCGCCCGCGATCTGGCCCGCGACCTGGTCTACGCCGAGCACTGACGCGACGCCGGCCAGCTGAGCCCCCGCTCAGTTTCAGCCGTCCAACCCGGCGTTCTTCGCGGCCCTGGCCGCTGCCCTCGCCTTGAGCCGCGCGGCCGCCTTCGCCCGCTTCGTCTCGGCGCGCTTCTTGTCCTGCGCATCCTTCGCCAGCACCATCCGCACGACGACCTTCCCCAGCTTGCCGACGATCCGCTCGTCCTCCTGGGTGGCCGGCTCCGGGAGGGGCGCAGTCCGTCGCCAAGCGTCGTTGACTCGCGTCGGGCGGTCCATGCTGGGCAGGTCGCCCTGGGACTCGGTGCGCAGCAGGCGCGCGAGCTGCCGCGTCTGGTGAATCTTGACCTTCTGCGCCATCTGCCTGTCGGTCATCGCCTTCGCCGCGGCCTCGCGTTCCGCGAGGAAGGTGCGGTGGGCGTCCCACAGTTCCTCGCGTCGGCGCGGGTGGCGGATGGTCCCGGCCACCGCGCGCCAGCGGGAGGACCGAGCTTCACGACGATTGCGCCGCCGATTCTTCCGCTGCTGCCGTCGCGCATCCCGCGATTGATCCCGGAGGGCCTTGAATTCCGGCGTGAGGGGATGACGGGCCTCGAGGATGATGGTGATGATGGCATTCTGGCTCATGGTCCACAGGTTGTTGCACACCCAATAGACGACGATCGCCAGCGGCGCCGGGCCGAAAAAGCCGAAGAACAGCGGGAACGACACGGCGAAGAAGGTCATGAAGACCAGGTATTTGTAGGTGCCGCGCATGAAGCGCGAACCGTGGTCGAGCGTGCGCCGCAGTCGATTGACGGAAATCGCCATGTTGATGCCCGTGAATGCGGCAGCCGCGAAAATGAGCGGGGTGGCGACGGAGAGGACATCAGAAAAGCTCGTGCCCAGTTCGGCCAATTGCGGCTGCGGCATCGCGGGATATGCGGGCAGGGGAACGCCCGAGAATGTCGCGGAGGCGAATCCGCGGACCTCATCGCCGCTGAGCAGGCCCACCCTTTCGGTCACGTGCGACGACCCGTGCGCGCCGACGGCGGCCATGTGCCGGAGCATGCGGTACAGCCCGATGAACACCGGGATCTGCACCAGCGGGGGGATCAGCCCCGTCCACACGTTGATGCCGTGTTGCTTCCGCAGCTCCTGCGCCGCCCACTTCTCGTACTTCGCGGCGTTCGGATCGATGCTGCGCGCGTACTTCAGCCGGATCGCGGCGAACTCGGGTCGCAGGTTGACCGTCTTCCGGCCCATCACCAACTGCTTGTAGGCGATGGGCAGCAGGGCCGTGCGGACCGTGATCAGCAGCAGGACCACCGACGCGGTCCAGGCCGTGGACGCGGAAACGCCCGGCACCGCCGAAATGACGAGGTGCCAGGCTTTGAGGATCCCCGAAATGACGAAGACCAGGGGTGCCAGCAACGGGACCCATCCCCTTTCGGGCGCCCGGAACCCGCGGGGCCGGCCCGGGAGCGCCCGGAACCGTCACGCGGGACGATGTCGAATAGTTGCCTGCGGGCCCCGTTCCGCTGCGCCGTCGCCGGACATCGGGCGGGCGCCCGCACGGGCTCCCGGAACCGGCGCTCGGCTCGGCTCCGGGGCTCGCGCATCCGATTCTAGGAGTGCGGGGCCTCTTCTAGGAGTGCGAGGCCTCGTACTCGTCGATGATCGCCTTCGGCAGTGCGCCGCGGTCGGCGACGTCCATGCCGCGGTCCTTCGCCCACTGGCGGATGATGCGGTTGCGCTCGCGCTGCTTCGTGGAATTCGGGTTGCCGCCGCGGCGGGTGCGGGTGGCCGGCGCCGAATCGTCGGCGTGGGCCTTTTCCACGTACGGGCGGATCATTTCGTCGAACTTCTCCGCATTGTCTGCGGAAAGGTCCAGGTAGTAATTGCGGCCCTGGTAGCCGAAACGAACGACCTTGACCTCTTCCGCGTCCAGCGCGGTGCCGTCTAGATCGTCGATGTACTGGATTACTTCTTTGCGCGCCATGTCTTCCCTATCTGTGGTGGGTGGCATCGGCGCCGTCACGTGCACCGTCATGCCTTCTCTGGTGTGATCTCGGTCTTGCATCGAATTGTATACGGATTTAATGGTCGGGCGCTTCAATTGCGGCGAATCTCGGTGAATTCTCAGTCGATTCGGATTCCGCATAGGCGTCGAGAAGCAAAAGTACTATGCGGCGGGTTAAACGAAATGTGCGGATGGTCCGCAAAGTCGGGTGGAATTCGTCACATCGCGGCGCTCGCCGCAGGAGTGAGCCCGGGAAGCCACGCAAAACGGCCCCGGGCGCCACTGGCGGGCGTCCGGGGCCGTCGGTCGGTCGGCCGGAGCCGGGACCGGGAAGAGGGCGCCTACGCGGGCGACACGCCCTCGCCGCGGCGCACCCGGTACCGCGCGGCGGTGTGCAGCGGGCGGTTGGGCACGGTCTTGTCGTCGACGAAGCGGTACTCGGCCACGATCTCATCGGCGCGGACATGGACGCTGACGTAGCCGTGGTTGTCGAACTCCACCCACTTCACGTGGCGGTTGGCCGTGGACAGCGCCTGCTCGGCGGCGAGCGAAATGGGGTTGCGCGGCGGCAACTTCACGATGTCGTCGATGTTCGGCGAGCTGACGGACGTGCACACGATCTCCGCGGCGGCGACGCCGTCGGCGGGGTAGCGGCCGGGCGCCACCGGCACGTCGCAGGCCCACGAGGAGTGGATGTCGCCGGTCAGGAACACGACGTTGTCGAGCCCCTGCTCGGACATGATCTGGATCAGGCGGCGGCGCTCATGGGCGTAGCCGTCCCACTGGTCGGAGTTGTAGGGGATGCCCTCCTGCGGCAGGCCCATCAGCTCGGTGATCGCGCCGGAGGTCTGCGGGTCCAGCGGCGGGATGAGCACCGGGGTGAACATCACGGAATTGCCGACCAGGTTCCACGACGCCGACGACGTCGACCACCGGTTGTGCAGGAACTTCATCTGCTCGGAGCCGAGCATCGTGCGGTTCTCGTCGTCGGTGTCGCGGGCGTTGACGAACTCGGGGGCCTTGTCGCGGTAGGTGCGCAGGTCGAGCATCGTGATGTCCGCCAGGGTGCCGTAGGCGAAGGCGCGGTAGAGGTGGCCGCCCTGGGACAGCGGGGTGGCGCGCACGGGCAGCCACTCCAGGTACGCCTGGTAGGCGGCGTCGCGGCGGGCGGCGTAGTCGCCTTCGCTTTCGGGGGAGTGATTGTCGGCGCCGGTGGCGTGGGCGTCGTCGGCGATTTCGTGGTCGTCCCAGGTCACCAGCCACGGCTTGGCGGCGTGGGCGGCCTGCAGGTCGGCGTCGGTGCGGTAGTGGCCGTAGCGGCGGCGGTAGTCGGACAGCGAGATGATCTCGTGCGCCGGCTCATGGTTGCGGATGGCGCCGTCCTTGGCCGCGTATTCGCCGCTGGCGTATTCGTACAGGTAGTCGCCGACGCACATGATGACGTCGACGTCCGGGTTGTCCGCCATGTCGCGGTAGGCGGAGAAGTAGCCCGCTTCCCAGTTGGCGCAGGAGGTCAACGCGATGCCGAGCTTGTCGGGCGTCGCCGAGGCGGCCGGGGCGGTGCGCGTGCGGCCGATGGGGGAGACCTGCCCGGCGTACTCGCCGTCGGCGACCGTGAAGCGGTACCAGTACCGGGTGTCGGGCCTCAGGCCGGTGGCGTCGAGCTTGACGGTGTTGTCGTTGTCCGGGGAGGCGGTGGTCTCGCCGGACAGGACGATCTCGGAGAAGGAGTCGTCGGTGGCCACCTCGCAGAGCAGCTTGACGACGGTGCCGGCGCCGGAACCGGGGATGTCGTCCGGGTTGGAGGTGGCGCGGGTCCACAGGAGGACGGAGTCGGGCAGCGGATCGCCGGATGCGACGCCGTGCTGGAAGACGGCGTGGCCGCCGGCGTCGACGGCCTGCTGCGCGGCTTCCTGGGCCGCGGCGGTGAAGCGGCCGGCGAGGCTCGACGTGCCGACGAGGGCGGCGGTGGCGGCACCGGCCTTGAGGACGGTGCGGCGGGACGGCGTCGGCGACGAGGGGGAGGAGCCCGAGGCGAAAGTCATGCTCTACATGACACTTGGCCAGTACCTGTATCGCCAATTCGGGGCAGCGACAGTTCACCCCGATGAGGGGGGAATTAACGAAAGGTTCATTTTTCGGTCATTCACGGTTCCCGGAGCCGAGGCCCCGCGTTCGCTGCGTTCACGTGCGGGGACCGGGCGTGAAAAAGCCGGCCGGCCCACCCGGGAAGGGCGGTCCGGCCGGCGATGGCGGGTCTAGGCGGTCAGGCCCATCTTGGCCATGATCTCGGAATCGATGCCGTCGAGCTCCGCGGAGATGGACATGTGCGCGCGGCGGCGCTGGTCCGGCGTCATGTGCTCGGCCGTCTCGATGGCGTCGACGAGCAGGTCCAGGCGGCTGCGGGCGTCCTTGACGAAGCCCATCGTGCCCGACGCCTTCGACTTCTCCAGGCGGTCCAGCGAACCGTGGATGCCCTCGATGCGGGCGCGCAGCGGGGCGCCGTAACCGTGGTGGCGGGCCACGGCGTCGCCGGTCACGCCGAAGCGGCGGGCGGAGGCGTCCTGGCCGCGGTTCTGCGCGAACGTCAGCAGCCGGTAGCCGAGCGGCAGGGCCACGGGCAGCAGCAGGCGGGCGGCGCCGACCCAGCCCTTCGCCTTGTCGGAGGTGACGCCGCGGCTGCGCTGCTGCTGGAGGATCTTCTCCGCCATGCGCGTCTGGTGCTTGTGCTTGGCCTTGAGGGCCTTCTTCTCGTCCTTCCACCCCGCCTTGCGGATCTTCTCGGCCCGCTTGGTGGCGCGCTTGTCCAGCTTCCGGTCGCGCTTGGCTTCCTTCTTGGCGGCCCTCGAATCGCGCTTGCGCTCGACCTCGGCGGCCTTGAGGCCATCGCGGTACGCCTTGTCCTTCAGCTTCGCCTCGTGCTTCGCGTCTTCCTTCGCCTTGGCCTTCGCGGCCTTCAGCTTCAGTTTCGTTTCGCGGCGGCGGTCGCGGTAGTCGCCCAAGAAGCTCATGGAATCCCTAATCTGCGGTCGGAGTCTTCGTTCGTTTCGTCGATCGAGCTGCGCCGCGGCGCGGGCCGCGGATCGTGGTCTCGTAACCAGATTAACCCCGGTTCCGGCCGGGCGATACTCTGGTTGCATCGTGAACACCGAGGATACCGTCCCGCAGCCGGTGACCGGGCCCGATTTGGTCGGGTGCCGGTATCGGCTGGTCCGCGATCGCCTGGCCGGGCCGCGGCGCCCGGGGGAGCCGGAATCGGCGCGGCGGCGCGCGGAGTTGGGCGCGCATCACCGCGCATCGGTGATTGCCGCGCTGCCCGATCCGACGGTCATCGAACCGGGGCCCGACGCCGATCTGGACACGCTGGAGGCCATCGCCGCCGGGGCGGACCTCATCGTCGGCGGCGTGCTCAGCCACGCGCGGCCGCCGGGGGACCGCGCCTTCTCCGGCATCGCGGAGGAGTCCCGCCCCGACCTGCTGGTCCGCCTCGGCGACGGCTATCTGCCGGTGCTCATCGCCGCGCACAAGCTGCTGGAGCCGCGCCGCCGCCGCACGGAGGCCGCCCGCATCCTCCCCGTCGCCCGCCTGGGCCGCCCGGGGGTCCTGGGCCGGACGCTGCGCGAGGGCATCGTGGCCGATGAGGCGCTGAAGCTGCGCCACAACGCCGCCGACGCCGTGCGCTTGGGCCAAGCCGCCGCGCTGCTGCACCGGCTCGGCGCCTCGTGCGGGCTGGTCGGGGGCATCGGCGCCGACCCGACGCGGGTGGTCGTCGCCGACGAGGGCCCTCGGGTCGCCGCGTACCGCACTGCTTTGCGACGCGCACGGGCAGCCATCCACGCCGTGGAGCGCCACGAAGCCCGGGGCCGGGAGCAGATGCCCGGTGCGGGCGGGGGAGCGTCGTCAAGCGAAAATGGCCCGCCGCCGGCGCCGAAGGTCGACGGAATCGAATGGCGCGTCGGCGAATGGCCGCTGGCGCCGCGCAAGATCCGCGAATGCCGCGGCTGCCGCTGGCGTGAAGCGTGCGAGGACGAGCTGCGCGCCGCCGACGACATCTCGCTGCTGCTGCCGGGCAACCGCGGCGACGAGTACCGGCAGGCGGGGATCACCACCATCCGGCAGCTGGCGCGGGCCGAAGGGGCCGGCGAGCACCGGCACCTGGCGCTGCTGTCGGTGTTCGGCGAGCCCGCCGCCCTGCGCGTGCGCGAGACGACGGCGCCGCGCGCCGACGTGGAAATCGACGTCGACCTCGAGGCGTACCCCGGGCACGGCGCGTACCTGTGGGGTGCCTGGACCCCCGACGACGGCTACGTGCCGCACGTGACGTGGGCGCCGCCCGGTCCGGAGGGGCTCGGCGGCGAGGCGGAGGCGCGGAATTTCGCGCTGTTCTGGGACTGGCTCATGGCGCGCCGGGCCGCCGCGCACGCCGATGGGCGGACGTTCCGCGCCTACTGCTGGGCGGCGGAGGGCGAGAACCACTGGCTGCGGCATTCGGCCAAGCGATTCGCGGGCATGGAGTTCGTCGTGGAGGCCGGCGCTCACGCGCCGGATTCCACCGGCCCGGCCCGCATCATCGCGGTGCCCGACGTCGCCGAGATCGAGCGCTTCATCTCCTCCGCGGAATGGGTCGACCTGTTCCGCGTGACCAAACGGCAGCTGATCAGCCCGGCGGGGCTGGGGCTGAAGGTCGTCGCGCCGCTGGCCGGGTTCACCTGGCGCGACGAAGACGCCGACGGCGAGGCGTCGCTGTCCTTCTACCGCGACGCCGTCGGCATCGGCGCATGCGACGCGGGCCAGGCCGGTGCGCCGGAGCCGCGCCCCGGCATGGACTCCGCCGCAGCCCGCGCGAAACTGCTGCGCTACAACGGGGACGACTGCCGGTCCACCGCCGTCGTGCGCGAATGGCTGGCCACCGGCCGCGCCACCCGCGAGATCCCCTACGTCGGCGATCTGGAGGACCGCGTCAGCGCTTCTTCCGGCCGAAGATCAGCGTCCCGCGGCTGACGAAATCCGGCGCCCTCTTCTTCAGTCCCGCAGCCCGGGCGCGGGCGGCGTTTTCGCTGACCAGCAGCTTCGCCTGCTGGAAGCGCTCCGCCCGGAACGTGGCGCGCGGGGAGCGCCACGCCGAATTGAACAGCGACTTCGTCGCCGCGATCTGGTCGGGGGACCGGCCGATCAACTGGCGGAGCATGTCGCGGGCCCGCGCGTGGGCGTCGTCAAGCGAATCCGCGGTTTCCGTGGCCAGCCCGGCCGCGACGGCCTCCGTGCCCGACAGCTCCTCGCCCGTCATGGTCAGCCAGCGGGCGCGCTCCGCGCCGACGTGGTCGGCCAGCGTGCGCGCGCCCGACATGTCGGGGATCAGGCCCCATTTGGTCTCGAGCACCGACCAGCGGGCATCGGCCGCCGTGACGCGGAAGTCCGCGCCAAGCGCCAGCTGCACGCCGCCGCCGTAGCAATGGCCGTGGACCACCGCGATGACGGGCGCGGGCAGGCGGCGCCACTCCCAGCACACCCGCTGGAACAGGTTCGCGCCGTCGCGCGCCAGCGGATTCGGGGCGAACGCGGAGACGATGTCCAGCGGCTTCTTCATCACCGACGCGAAATCCAGGCCGGCGCAGAACGACGCCCCCTCGCCCGCGAAAATCACCCCGCGCAGGTCGCGATCGCGGCGCAGCGACTTCGCCGCGGCATCGAGGCCGCGGAGCGTGGCCATGGTCAGCGCGTTGAGCTTCGCCGGCCGATTCAGCGCGACGACGGCGATGCGCGCGCCATCGAGCTCCTCGTACGTGATGGTCACCGGGTCGTCCGTGGCGGCGCCCGTGTGCTGGTCGTGGGCCGGGGTGGCGGTATCGCGGGTGTTCATGGCGCAACGGTATCCAGTGGCGGGCGGGCGCGGGCCGGATTCGGCGGGTTGGGCCCTTGTCAACGGAAACGGCCGAAAAGTCATGTATCCCATCCTGCTTCGGAATCGTGAAAGAACGCTCACCGGCGAACGCATCGTGCCGATAATCTCACCCCATGTTCGCATTTACACACCTGGTGTTCATGGGGGTCAGCGGCTGCGGCAAAACCACCGCCGCACAGCTGGCCGCCGAATTGACCGGTTGGCCGTACGCGGAGGCCGACGACTTCCACCCGAAGGCCAACATCGACAAGATGTCGGCGGGCCATCCCCTCGACGACGATGACCGCCGCCCCTGGCTGGAGGCCATGCGCGATTGGATGTCGCAGCGGGCCGCCGAGGGCGGCGCAGTCGCCGGGGGCGCCGCGATCGCGGAGGGTGCCGGTTCCGCCGGTTCGCTTGACGACGCCGGCCGCACCGCCGAGCGGCCCGGATCCATCGTGACGTGCTCCGCGCTCAAGCGCCGCTACCGTGACATTCTCCGGGAGGCCGACGGGCGCGTGGTGTTCGTGCATCTGCATGGCGACGCCTCGATCATCGAGGGGCGCCTGGCCCACCGCACCGGCCACTTCATGCCGGCGTCGCTGCTGCCCAGCCAGTACGCGGACCTGGAGCAGCTCGGCTCGGATGAGGACGGCGTCACCGTCGACCTGGCGGGGACCCCGCGGGAGATCGTCGACGCCGGATTCGCGCACGTGGGCATGGAGCCCGCGGGCGGGGCGACGACCGACACGGATGCGGCCGGAAACGAGGTCGCGCGATGATCGCCGCCTCCTCTCATCTCGGGACCTCTGATCTCGCCACTTCCAATCTCTCCACCTCTTATCTCGCCGCCGACGCCACCGCCCCGTTGACCACCGCCGGACCCGCGCAGCTGGTCATCGCGGCGCTGGTGGGCATCGCCGCCATCGTGGCGCTCATCGTGTGGGGCAAGCTGCATCCGTTCCTGTCGCTGATGCTGGGTTCGGCGGTGCTCGCACTGGTGGCGGGCATCGGCCTGACCGATACGTTCACCGCCTTCACCAAGGGCGTCGGGTCGACGGTCGGCGGCACGGGCGTGCTCATCGCGCTCGGCGCGATCATCGGCATGCTGCTGGTGAAATCCGGCGGCGCCGACGCGATCGTCGAGGGTTTCCTCGACCGCACGACCGCGGGGAAGCTGCCGTGGGTGATGGCGGCGCTGGCGTTCGTCATCGGCATCCCGCTGTTCTTCGAGGTCGGCGTGGTGCTGCTCATCCCCGTCGTCATGCTGGCGGCGAAGCGTGCGCGACAGCCCGTCATCCTGCTGGGCATCCCGGCGCTGGCCGGCCTGTCGGCGCTGCACGGCCTGGTGCCGCCGCACCCTGGGCCGCTGATCGCCATCGACGCGCTCGGCGCGAACCTGGGGCTGACGCTGGGGCTGGGCCTCATCGTCGCGGTGCCGTGCGTGGTGCTGGCCGGCCCGGTGGCGGGCAAGTTCATGGCGCGGTGGGTGCCCATCCCCGCCCCGGACACCTTCACCGCCGGCGAGCCCGTCGCGGAGGAGGACCGCCCCGGCGTCGCGGTGTCGTTGTCGGTCGTGCTCCTGCCCGTGGTGCTGATGCTCCTGCGCACCCTCGTGGAAACGGCGTGGGCCGGCGGCACCGGCAATCCGGCCCATTCGCTGGTGATGTTCGCGGGCACGCCGCTCGTGGCGCTGCTGGCGACGTCGCTGTACGCGATGTGGGTGCTCGGCATGCGCGGCGGCCGCGGCCTGAAGGAGGTCTCCGACCTGGTCGGCGCATCCTTCGCGGGCATCGCCGGCATCCTGCTCATCGTCGGCGCCGGCGGCGGCTTCAAGGAGACCCTGGTCGCGTCCGGCGTCGCCGGCGTCATCGGCGATTGGCTGTCGGGGGCGGCCATCTCGCCGCTGCTGGCGGCGTGGCTGGTGGCGGTGTTCATCCGCTTGGCGACGGGATCCGCCACGGTCGCCACCATCACCGCCGCCGGGATCATGGCGCCCATCGCGACCGGCCTGGACCCCGCGACGACCGCCCTGATGGTGCTGGCCATCGGCGCCGGTTCCGTGTTCTTCTCGCACGTCAACGACGCCGGCTTCTGGCTGGTCAAGGAGTACTTCGGCATGACCGTGCCGCAGACCCTCAAGACGTGGTCGCTGATGGAGACGATCCTGTCCGTCGTCGGCTTGATCACCGTGATGCTGCTGGGCCTGGTGGTCTGACGGTGCCGGTGGGCTGACGGTGCCGATGGGCTGAGCCGCCGATGGGTTGAGCCGCCATTGGTTTCGGCCGGCGGTCCGTGCGGTCCGTGCGGTCCGTCGGCCTGTCCGGGCCAGATGACGCGGCGAACGCGAAACCCGCCCCACCGACCGCGAAAAACGCGGGGGTGGGGCGGGTTGGTTCACCGGGCGGCCGACTTGTGCAGCGGACCGCCGGGGAGTCCCTCGATGCGCGACGGCGGAGCCGTCGCAAAGCATCCCGCGCCGCCGCCCGGAAACCGGGCGGGGCGGAAAGGAAACTTAGGCGGAAGCCTTCGCGTAACGCTCGGCGACGTCGTCCCAGTTGAAGACGTTCCAGACGGCCTTGACGTAATCGGCCTTGACGTTCTTGTACTGCAGGTAGAAGGCGTGCTCCCACATGTCGAGCATCAGCAGCGGGGTCAGGTTCACGGAAACGTTGCCCTGCTGGTCGGTCAGCTGCTCGATGACGAGACGGCCGGCGATGTGGTCGTAACCCAGGATGGCCCAGCCGGAGCCCTGCAGGCCCAGCGCGGCACCGGAGAAGTGATCCTTGAACTTCTCGAAGGAACCGAAGTCGCGGTTGATGGCCTCGGCCAGCTCACCGGTCGGCTCGCCGCCGCCGTTCGGGGAGAGGTTCTTCCAGAAGATGGAGTGGTTGGTGTGGCCGCCCAGGTTGAAGGCGAGATCCTTGGAGAGCGCGGTGACGACGCCCGCGATGGAACCGTCGTTGCGGGCGGCCTCCAGCTTCTCCAGGGCGGCGTTGGCGCCGTTGACGTAGTTCTGGTGGTGCTTGGTGTGGTGCAGCTCCATGATCTCGCCGGCGATGTGCGGCTCGAGGGCGTCGTAGGCGTAGTCCAGTTCCGGCAGCTCGTAAACGGCCATGGGTGGTCCTCCTTGGAATGTCGATTTCGCTTCTGACACCCGATGGTACCCATCCCAAAGAATTACGCAAGGTTTCATGTGCGTAATTCCGCAGGTTCGATAGGTGGGCATGCGATGACCGGCGCGCGCCGACGGGGCTGATCGCCGGCGTGTGGTCCACGCCACCGGGCGTACGTACGCGACGGTACCCGCGAACGCGGATCGGGGTCGGGGCGCGGCGTTCGAATCGGCGCTTCCGGCGCTCACGGTCGCCCGGCCCGCCGCGTATCCTCGCGCCCATGACTGCTTTCACCCCGACCGACATCCTCGACGACGGCGGCCGCGTCGCCGGTGAGCACCTGGTCCTGGGCACCCCGTACGGCGGGCCGTGGCCCGAGGGGCACCACGCCATGATCGTCGCCGCCGGCTGCTTCTGGGGCGTCGAAAAGCTCCTGTGGAATGCGCCGGGAGTGTGGACGACCCTGCCCGGCTACGCCGGCGGGGCGACGCAGTGGCCGTCGTACCGCGAGGTCTGCGGCGGCCGGACCGGGCACACCGAGTCCGTGCTCGCCGTGTTCGACCCCGCGCGGACCAGCTTCGCGCAGCTGCTGCGCCTGGTGCTGGAAAACCACGACCCGACGCAGGGCGACCGCCAGGGCAACGACATCGGCCCGCAGTACCGCTCGGCCGTGTTCCCGCTCGACGCGGAACAGGCGCGCGTGACGGAGGAGACCCTCGCGGCCTACGCGCCGCGGCTGGCGGCGGCCGGGTTCGGGCCCATCACCACGGAGGTCACCCCGCTGGACCGGACCCCGACCGGGCGCTTCTGGGTCGCCGAACCCTTCCACCGCGGGTACCTGGAGGCGAACCCGGGCGGATACTGCCCCGTGCACGCCACCGGCGTCACCTGCGGTTAGCGGGCGGCGGGTTCGCCGCCTTCGCGCGTCTCGCCGCCGCCCAGGCGCTTGGCGGCCTCTTCCTGCACGCGATCGATCTTGTCGGCGTACTTGCCGCCGGTGCGCTCGTCGATCACGTCGCCCGCCTTCTCGATGCCCTGGCGGACCTTGTCCGGATTCTTGTCGATGAAATCCTTGGCCTTGTCGATGAGGCTCATGGCGCGTCGCCTTTCGTGCTGGTCCGCGGCGCGTGGCGGCGCGGAATCGGTGCCGGTCCGGGGTGGTAAAGCCGGGGTCGGAGCCGGCGGAGGGGTCCCGCACACAGAATAACGCCCGCTGCCCGGGGGATTCCCGGGAAACGGGCGCCATGCACGTGACGTGCGCTACTGCTGGGGCTGCTCGCCCTCGCCGTCGGCGAGATGCTTGCGGGCGGCGTCCTGCGCCTTGTCGATCTGCTCGGAGTGCTTGCCGCCGGTGCGCTCGTCGATCGCGTCGCCGGCCTTGTCGATGCCCTGGCTCACCTTGTCCGGGTTGTCGGCGGCGAACTGCTTGGCCTTGTCGAAGATTCCCATGTTTCGCATCCTTTCCTGGTTACGGTGACCGCACGGGCCGTCGACCCGTCCAGCCGTCGAACACGGCCCACGGTACGTAGGTTCCGTCGATCCCGCAGGGCGACCGGGAGATGCGCGCTACGCCTTGGGCGGCAGATTCCTCCGGCCCCACTTGGCGATCCTCTTGAACCGCACCCCCGCGGCTCCCGCGTGGTCGTCGTCGAGCTCGCAGCCCAGCACGGCCGCCCAGGCCGGCAGCGACTCGGCCTCGTACCTGTGCCCGTGGCCGTCGCCGACGTCCACGCTGACCAGGCCGTCGATGAGCACCTGCAGGAACGTCACCGCCGGGAACCACCGCATCGCCGACAGCACGTCGCGGCCCAGGCGCTCGCGCAGCCAATCGGGCCGCCGCCACGCCAGCGGATAGTCCCACCACACGATCGGATCGGACGCGTGCTGCAGGTACGCCACGCGCGGATGCTCCCATTCGCCCAGCGGCTCGCCGCCGTAGGTCTCCCACAGCTCCTGCGGGCGGGTGGCGAAGCGCACGTTCCGGCCGCCGTCGATCACCGGCGCGATCTCCGGCGATCCCGCGTCGCGGGTGCGCGTCAGCTCCTTCCAGATGGGCGTGAACTGCGGCGTGCCGGTCCACACCGCCCCGTCGACCGAGGCGAGCATGTCCGCGACGTCGTCGAACGCCCCGTTGCCGCCGAAGCCGCCCAGCGACTCGCCGGCGATGATCAGCTTCGGCCGGTCGCCCTCCGGCAGCCGTTCCCATTCCTCGCGGATGCGGCGGAACAGCGCGCGGCCGGCCTCCGGGGGCGTGTCGTGGTCAGCCAGCCACGCCACCGGCGACGGCAGGTCCGAGTACTGCAGGCCCACCTGCGCGCAATTGCCGCCGGTGAAGAACTCCACCGCCATCAGCCCCCACGGCGGTATCCATCCGGTGCCGGTGGTCACGTGGATGACCAGGTGATCCCGGCGGAATGCGCCGGTGCGGTGCAGCTCCCGGATGATCAGCTCCGTCTGGAACTTCAGCGACCGCCCCCGCACCTTGCCCGCGTACACGCGGATCGGCTCCATGACCTCGTCCGGCTTCCGCTTGGTCACCGCGGCGATGTCCCGCGCCCGCGGCCCGTCGGCCACCATCGACCGGCCCTGCGCCCCCAGCGCGTGCCACGGCTCCAGCGACCACGGGCTGCCCGAGCGCTCCGGCTCCCACGGCTGCACGCGGCCCGGCATCACCCGCATGTTCACCCGGTGGGCGTTGCGGTAGACGCGCTCGATGGTCCTGCGCACCAGCAGCTTGTCGACGGCCAGCCCCAGCCCTCCGCCGACCACGATTCCCGCGGTCACGGGCGCGACGCCCCGCGGCACCCACGGGCGCAGGGCGCGGCGGATCCGGTCGAAGACGAACTCCGCGGCGAACGTCAGCCCCTGCGTGGCCAGGTACGCCCCCGACGCCATGACCGTGCCGCCGAACTGGGCCCGCGCGGACGACAGCGCGTCCATGCCGACGAGCCCGCCGATGGACTGCTGGTGCTGGATCGACCGCCACCACACCCACGCCGTGGCGGCCGTCATCGACCCGTGCCATGCCATGGCGATGGTCCGCTCCGTGCGCACCGACGGCGCGAACCGGCCCAGCTTCGTCCTCCGCAACCGGGCGTCGGCCAGGCGGAACCCGTAGCCGACCGCGACGCCGACCACGTGGCCCGTGATCTGCGCGCCGAAGGAGACCATCGCCGTCGACCCCCACGGCCGCGGCATCAGCGACGGGCTGAACGCCGCCCACGACGCGATCTCGGCGCCGACCAGCCCCGGGTTCGACGGGATCCCCCGCCACGGGCGCGAACGCCGGCGGATGGGCAGCCCCGTGCTCACGGCGCGGGCCGTTTCACGGGCCACCGTTTCGCGCAACCGCGCCTCACGGAGCCGCGTCACCGGCTTCAGCGAGCGCACGAAATCCATGTTCCTCATACTGTCAGACGCCAGAAGGAATTTCC
The DNA here is from genome assembly GCF_030408795.1 of Corynebacterium hansenii. NCBI lineage: Bacteria > Bacillati > Actinomycetota > Actinomycetes > Mycobacteriales > Corynebacteriaceae > Corynebacterium > Corynebacterium hansenii. Next base: position 3,017,053 of record NZ_CP047211.1, on the reverse strand, counting down.
GCTGCTCCCACGGGAACACGCCCCGCCTGCCGCGCCGGGGCGTCGTAAAGCGGTTACCGTGCATGTGTCCAGGGTCACCGGACAAAACCCTGTCAAAACCAGTGCCCAAGCGGGCATAATCGGACACAGGTACACAACCATTGGGGCGTGAACGGACTACGTGCGGTGGCGAAACCACCACCCGGAACCCCGACCGCGAACCCGCGCCCCGGAAGGAAGCAACCATGAAGGTCTCCGCCGGAAACAAGGTCGTGCTCATCGGTGCCGGGGACGTCGGCGTCGCCTACGCCTACGCGCTGGTCAACCAGGGCACCTGCGACCACCTGGCCATCATCGACATCGACGAGCGCAAAACCGAAGGCAACGTCATGGACCTCAACCACGGCGTCGTCTGGGCCCCCTCCCGAACCAAGGTCACCCGCGGCACCTACGCCGACTGCGAGGACGCCGCACTCGTGGTCATCTGCGCCGGCGCCGCCCAGAAGCCCGGCGAAACGCGCCTGCAGCTCGTGGACAAGAACATGCGCATCTTCAAGTCCATCGTCGGCGACATCATGGCCAGCGGCTTCGACGGCATCATCCTCGTCGCCACCAACCCCGTCGACATCCTCACCCACGCCACCTGGAAGTTCTCCGGCCTGCCCGCCCACCGCGTCATCGGCTCCGGCACCGTCCTGGACACCGCCCGCTTCCGCTACATGCTCGGCGAGTACTTCGAGGTCTCGCCCATGAGCGTCCACGCCTACATCGTCGGCGAGCACGGCGACTCCGAGCTGCCCGTCCTGTCGTCCGCCAACATCGCCGGCGTCGGCCTGCGCAGCCAGCTCGAGAAGAACCCCGAGCTCCACGACGAACTCGAGGCCATCTTCATCCGCACCCGCGACGCCGCCTACGAAATCATCGACGCCAAGGGCTCCACGTCCTACGGCATCGGCATGGGCCTGGCCCGCATCACCCGCGCGATCTTCCAGAACCAGGAAGTCGCCCTCCCCGTGTCGGCGCTGCTGCGCGGCGAGTACGGGCACGAGGACATGTACATCGGCACGCCCGCCATCGTGAACCGCAAGGGCGTCCGCCGCGTCGTCGAGCTCGAGCTGGACGAGTACGAGACCGAACAGTTCAACAAGTCGGTCGAGACCCTCCGCGCGATCCAGGACCCGTTCTGGAAGGACGGCGAGTTCGTCCACCCGTAAGGGGCGCTGCTTCTGTGCGGCCGGCGCGATGATCCGCGCGCCGGCCGCGCTTTGCTTTTTGGGACTTTTGGGACTTTTTGCGGCGCCGAAGCGGTGACGGGCCTCAGTGATCCGCGCCGGTCGAGGGGTGCAGTGGGATGGTGGCGACCGTGTCATGCAGCGCGCCGCCGGATCGGCCCTCGCCGAGCCTGGAGGAGACCAACTCGATCTCCGTCGCCGACCACGACGGGCCGGAGTAGACGCTGAGCGCGTGGACGACGTCGCGGAGGACGTCCGCGCCGTCATGGCGGGCCGGCCGCGCGAGATCGCGGCCGTGACCGCCGTCCCGCCCGTAGCCGCCGCTGCCATATCCGCCCTCGCGGGAACGGCCCCGCCGGCGATCGCCCGCCCATGCGCTGCGCCGGTGGGCACGGCGCCCGTCGCGGCGGCCTCCCTGTTCGCGGGCGCGGAGGCGGGCGACGGTCAGGTGCGCCCGGCGGCGCTCGCGGGCCGCGGACCCATCCGAGACGCCGGGGTCATCGGGGTCGGCGAAGGGATCATGGGCGCAGGCGGCCATCAGATCCCGCAGCGGCGCGACGTCGCCGCCCACGCCGATCCACAACGTGCGGCCGGAAAAGCTGCCGGCGCCGCGCAAATGCAGGTCGAGGGCGTCGGGAAGCTCCGTGGTCGCCGCAGCGGCGGCGATGTGCCCGGCCAGCTCATCGACGGAGCCGTCCGGCCTTTCGCCGTAGAACGCCACCGTCAGGTGCCATTGATCGGGGTCGGTCCACCTCAGCAGCGGACCGTGGTCGTCGCGGACGGGGCGCAGCGCCGTGACGAGGTGCTCCCGAACCTCCTCCGGCGGCCGAATCGAGGCGAACAATCTCATGCCGCCACCGTAGCCGCGGGTCCGCGCCGGGCCGCGCCGATCCGTTCCGATCGGTGTTGCCCAGGCCGAATGCCGGGTCATGTGGGGGTAGTCGAAATCACCGTGCGACGTGATCTGGGCCACGTCGGCGACGGCATTGTGTTCCGCGCCCGAACGTCGTCCCGTTGTGTCCGCGGCGACGACGTGTGAAATTTGCGGACGAGACAACGATCCCGGCCGATTCACGGTGCCCGCCGAAAACCAACCGTTCCCACCCGAAAGCCCGCCAAAGCCCACATCGTCCAACCGGGGGCGCGGCAAAAGCGGAGCATCCGGATTGGCGACCGGCCCGGCTCGGGCCGGAACCTGAGAGCGCTCTCATTGATTCGTCCGGGCTGGCGACGTTCGCAGGCTTGCCCTTGCGAAGCTTGCGAATAATTTGCAGGTCGTCATAATCGCTGGTCAGTCGAGTGTGGCGGGGCCATTCGAGTACCCCCGCCCCCGATCTTCGCATTTTTAACGGGACGGGCGCCGTCCATAGGATCGCTTCGTTGGGAAAAGGTACCCAAGGTTTCTTTAAGGTTCTCCCGAAAGGTCAGGACATGTCACACCCCACCACTTCGCCGGGCTCGAGCCCGACGGAGGCCGAGTTCATCGAGGTGCAGGCCTCGGAGGAATTCGACGACCTCCGCAGGACGTTCCGCGGGTTCGTCTTCCCGCTGTTCGTCGCCTTCATCGCCTGGTACGTCCTCTACATCGTCACCGCGACGTTCTTCCCGGACGCGATGGCGATCTCCGTCTTCGGCAACATCAACTTGGGCATGGTCCTGGGCCTGGCGCAGTTCGTCACCGCCGGCCTGATCACTTGGGCGTACGTGAAGTTCGCGGACACCCGCCTCGACCCGGCCTCCGAGCGCATCCGCGCCCGGATGGAGCACCGCGCCCCGATCACGGAAGAGGTCTAGACGATGAACACCGCATTTCTCGCGCAGGACGCCGTCGAAACCGGCAACCCGCTGCTGAACATCTCCATCTTCATCGCGTTCATCGTCGTCACGCTGACGGTCGTCGTCCGGGCGACCCGCCAGACCTCGCAGAAGGGCAGTGACTTCTACACCGGCGGCGCGTCCTTCAGCGGCACCCAGAACGGCCTGGCCATCGCCGGCGATTACCTGTCGGCCGCCGCGTTCCTGGGCGTCACGGGCGCCATCGCGGTGCAGGGCTACGACGGGTTCCTGTACTCAGTCGGCTTCCTCATCGCCCTGCTGGTGGCGCTGGTGCTCGTCGCCGAGCCGCTGCGCAACACGGGCCGTTTCACCATGGCCGACGTGCTGTCGTTCCGCCTGAACCAGAAGCCGGTGCGCACGGCCGCCGCCATTTCGACGCTGACCATTTCGCTGTTCTACCTGATCGCCCAGATGGCCGGCGCCGGTGGCCTGGTGGCGCTGCTGCTGGGCATCGACGGCGGCATGGCGCAGTACACGGTCGTCGCGGTCGTCGGCGCGCTGATGATCGTCTACGTCCTGGTCGGCGGCATGAAGGGCACGACCTACGTGCAGATGATCAAGGCCGTGCTTCTGGTCGGCGGGTCGATCATCATCGCGATCCTGACGTTCTGGGCGCTCAAGGGCGGCTTCAACAATCTCCTGGGCGCGGCGGTGGCCAATCACCCGTCGGGCGAGGCGATTCTGAAGCCCGGCCTGAAGTACGGCGGCGACGTCCTGACGAAGCTGGACTTCGTGTCGCTGGGCCTGGCGCTGGTGTTCGGCACCGCGGGCCTGCCGCACGTGCTGATGCGCTTCTACACCGTCCCGACCGCCCGCGAGGCGCGCCGTTCGGTCACCTGGACCATCGGCATCGTGGCGCTGTTCTTCCTGCTCACGGTCATCATGGGCTACGGCGCCGCGGCGCTGGTCGGCCCGGAGCAGATCCTGGCGGCGCCGGGCGGCGTGAACTCCGCGGTGCTGCTGCTGGCGGCGGAGGTCGGCGGCACGATCTTCATGGCCATCATCTCGGCCATCGCCTTCGCCACGATCCTCGCGGTCGTCGCCGGCCTGGCCATCACCGCCTCGGCGTCGGTGGCGCACGACATCTACAACAACGTCATGCGCAACGGCGAGGCGACGGAGGAGGAGCAGGTCCGCGTGTCCCGGGCGACGGTGGTGGTCATCGGCATCCTGGCCATCATCCTGGGCATCGGCGCGCTGGGCCAGAACATCGCGTTCCTGGTCGCGCTGGCGTTCGGCATCGCGGCGGCGGCGAACCTGCCGACGATCATCTACTCGCTGTACTGGCGCCGCTTCAACACCACGGGCGCGCTGTTCTCGATCTACGGCGGCCTGCTGACGTCGATCGTGCTGATCATCTTCTCCCCGGCGGTGTCGGGCCAGGAGACGTCGCTGATCGCCGGCGCGGACTTCGCGTTGTTCCCGCTGGAGAACCCGTCGCTCGTCGCGATCCCGGCCGGTTTCCTGCTGGGCATCGTCGGCACGCTGGTGGGCAAGCCGGACAACTTCCCGGGCAAGCGCGCCGAGATGGAGGTCCGCTCCATGACCGGCATCGGCGCCGAGGCGGCCGTTTCGCACTAGGCAGTTTCGCACGGTCCCGACCGTTTCCCGCCGGCTCCCGCATCATCGCGGGCGGCCGGCGGGTTTGGCGTTTCTCGGCGGCTTTGCGACGTCCCCCGCGCCGCGGTTTCCGTCGTAAAGCGGGGGCCCGGTGGCGGGAAGGTGAATTCTCGGTGAAACCTTGCGTGAAATGGCTTTTGGGGTGTCGCTTTCGCGCCGGCGCGGCCATGATTGGGGCATACCGATCGCCCGACGAATCCCCGCGTCCGCCGATCGGCCGTCGGTGTTGGGGGTCCGGCGACCCCTGCGGCGGTGGCGGAGGCGGGGTGAGGAGAACCCGATACACATGCAGCATGACGTCCGTCCCCTGATCGAGCAGCTCGATGACCTCCTCGGGCAGCTCGACCGCGTCAACGCCGACGCGGCGGACATGCTGTCGGGCGTGCATCCGGACCACCGCGCCGGCGCCGAGAATCTGCTGCAGTACGCGCACCTGCGGACCATCGACATCCGCGAACTGCAGAACGGCCTGCACGACCTGGGCGTCACCAGCCTGACCACCGCGGAGTCCAGCGTTTACGGGCGCCTGGTCATCGCGCGCACCGTGCTGCGGGCGCTCGTGGGCGACGAGGTCGACACCGACGTGAGCAAGTACATCGAGCTCGACGACGCCGCGGACCTCGCGCTCGACGCGAACTCGGACCGGCTCTTCGGCCTGGAACGCGAGGGCGTTCCGGCGCGCATCATGGTGACGCTGCCGTCCGAGGCCGCCGACGACGCCGAGCTGGTCCTCGGTTTCGCCCGGGCGGGCATGGACGTCGCCCGCATCAACTGCGCCCACGACGGGCCGGCCGCGTGGCGGAAGATGATCGCCAACGTCAAGGCTGCGGCGGAGCAGGTCGGCCGGGACATCAAGCTGTCCATGGATCTGGCGGGTCCGAAGATCCGCACCGGCGCCGTGGCGGATGGCCCGAGGGTCGGCCGCGCGCGGACGACGCGGGACGACGCCGGCACGGTGCTGACCACCGCGAAGCTGTGGCTGACGCCGCGCGTGGTGGACCTCGGCGGCCCCGGCGGACCGGATCGCCGGGACGAATCCCGCGACGGCGCGGTCGCCGCAGTGCCCGCCCCGGTGCCGCAGGGACTGCCCGGCCGCCCGCCGCTGCCGCTGACCGTCGATGCCGGCTGGCTGGAGAACCTGCAGGTGGGCAGCGAAATCACGCTGCACGACAACCGCTCGGCCAAGCGCCGCTTCACCGTCACCCACGTCGAAGACGGCGGCGTGCTCGCCGAGGGCGACCGCAACGCCTACATCGCCGACGGCACCCTGCTGCGCCACGACTACGAGAAGACCCGCGCCACCGGCGTGCCCCCGGTCGCGCGGCGGCTGCGGTTCGAGGTCGGCGACGAGATGATCATCACCACCGAAACCGTCGAGTCCGTGCCCGTCGAATGCGGCGGGGACGTGCCGCGGCTGTCGTGCACCCTGCCCGAGGCCGTCGCCGCGCTCGAGGTCGGGCAGCCCGTGCTTTTCGACGACGGCTCGATCGCCGCGGAGGTCGTCTCCGTCGAAGAGGTGGCCGGCACCGAGGGCGCGGGCGACGGTGGGGACGCGGGCGTCGCCAAGCACCACGAAGCCCGACTGAAGGTGGTCCGGGCCAAGCCCGGCGGCCAGAACCTGGCCGGCCACAAGGGCATCAACCTGCCCACGACCGACCTGCCCGTGCCCGCGCTGACCGAGGAAGATGCCGAGCACCTGCGCTTCATCGCGGAGCACGGGGACGTGGCGGCCGTGAGCTTCATCCGCACGCCCGACGACGTGGCTCACGTGCTCGGCGAGCTGGAGAAGATCGCCGCGGAGCACGAGGCCGCCGGCGACGACGAACTGGCCGAGCGCACCCGCAACCTGGGCATCGTGCTGAAGATCGAGACCATCCCGGCGTTCCGCAACCTGCCGGAAATCGTCGTCGCCGGCATGCGCCACGCGAACATGGGCATCATGATCGCCCGCGGCGACCTGGCCGTCGAACTCGGCTTCCCGCGCATGGGCGAGGTCCCCGGCCAGATCCTCGCGCTGGCGCAGGCCGCCCGCGTGCCCACCGTCCTGGGCACCCAGGTGCTCGAGTCGCTGGCCAAGTCCGGCCTGCCCTCCCGCGCGGAGATCACCGACGCCGCGTTCGCGCTGCGCGCCGAGTGCGTCATGCTGAACAAGGGCCCGCACATCACCGACGCCATCGGCGTCCTGGACCACCTGGCCAAGAAGCTGGGCCGCTCGCAGCGCAAGAACCGCATCATGCTGCGCCGCATCCGGTCCTGGGACGGTGAAGCCCGATGATCGGGCCGCAGCACGCGCCGGGCGCGGGAGGTCCGGGTCCGCAGGGGCCGCAGGGGATCCGCGGCGACGGCGAATGGGCCGGGGATTGGGCCGTGCCGCCGTCGCCGCCCCCGCCGCCGGCGTTCGGCCGCGGCCCCGTGACCGGCGGCGTGCACGATCTGCCGGGCGGCCACGGCGAGGGCCCGCGACCCATCAGCGGTGAAATCCACCCGCGGGGCCCGGTGCCGGGCCCGGTTCCGGCGCCGATCCCGATGAGCGGATTCGCCGTGTTCCAGCTCCCGCCGCCGCCCGACCCGCGCGAGGTCGTGTGCCGCCGTGCCGTGGCCGGCCGTCGGTGGGCGATCGTCACCGCGGCGTTCTTCGGGCTCGGAGCGTTCGCGACGTGGGGCAGCTTCCAGTCGCCCGGCGGCAGCCCGTTGCTGTCGTTTCTCCTCGGGCCGCTGGCGGTGATGCTGTACTTCTTCGCCGTGGTGTCCAGCGCGGTGCTGGGCGCCTACGTCATTTCGACCCTGCGCGCCCTCGCCGACCGAGCCCGCCGGTGGCAGCCGCCGCTGGCCCGCAGCCACAGGACCATCGGCGCCATGCACCTGTGGCCGGGGCGCAACGTCGCCGGGCCCGTCGTCATCCTGGCGGAGACCGGCGTGCGCGGCATCGGCCAGTGGGCGTGGTTCGCCACTTGCGCCCTGTGGCCGCTGGCGCTGGTGTCGGTCGTGTGGAGCGACTCGGCGCTCGGTGTGTTCCGCACCGGCGTGCTGGCCACCATCGCGGCGGTGGCGACGGCGGTGACCGCGGCGTCGCTGGCCCGGGCGCTGTCGCCGCCGGACCCGCGCCGCATGGTGCCGGGTGCGGAGGCCACCGTCGACGACATCGACGACCCCGATGGGACCGAGCAGCCGTTCTGGTCCCGCGGCCTGATCACGACACGTCGCCCGAACGCACCGAAAACCGTCGTCCCGCCCATCGACGACTCGATCACGTCCCTGTACGAGGAGAAATCCTGATGGAGATCATCGCCCACCGCGGAGCCTCCGGCGCCCACCCCGAGCACACCATCGGCGCCTACGAAGCCGCGGTCGCCGAGGGCGCCGACGGCGTCGAGTGCGACATCCGCCTGACGGCCGACGGCCACCTGATCTGCATGCACGACCGCACGCTGGGCCGCACCACCGACGGCTCCGGCGCGGTCGGTGCGGCGACGCTGGCGCAGATCCGCCGCCTCAACGCCGGCACCTGGGAGAAGCCCCAGCCGGTGCTGGAGTTCGACACCTTCCTCGAGTTCGCCGTCGCCAACCCCGGCCTGGGCCTTTTCATCGAGACCAAGCACCCCGTGTCCACGGGGCTTCGCACCGAGCGGGTGCTGCGCGAGCGGCTGCGCCACTTCGGGCTGGACAAGGACCCGCGGACGCGGATCATCAGCTTCGCCGCCCGCTCCATCAACGCCGTCGGCGAGATGCTGCCCGACCTCGAGCGCATCCAGCTGGTCAAGACCCCCGGCGCCCGCACCGCCATGCAGCGCTACCTCGGCGGCCCCACCGCGATGGGCGTGGACATGTACGGCGCCCGCCGCGACCCGATGGGCATGATGTCCTGGAACCTGCCGCTGTACTGCTGGCTGGCCAAGACCGACGTCGACGTCACCTACGCCAAAGCCCGCGGCATCGACTGGCTGGCCACCGACTGGCCCGCCCGCGCCCGCCGCACGCTGGAGGCCATGCCGCAGGTCGGACATTTCGACGCCGCCGCCACCGCCGCCATGGCGGCCGGGATGAACGAGCGCGATGCCCGCGAGGCCCGCGCCGGGCGCTCCCACCTCGCCGCCGACGCGATCGCCGCCCAGGATGCCGCGACCGCGGAGGCGCAGGGGACCCCGCTGGGCGGGTTGCCGCTGGGACAGCGCGACACCGGGCTGCGGCCCGAAGACGCCGTCGGCTTCGACCGCGAATCCCTGCGGCCGGAGGACGTGACGAGGGCCGTCGCAAAGCCCGGGACGCCGACCGCCAACTGACCCGGACCCCGGCGCCGCGACCGAACTCCGGGTGCGGGCGGCCCGGCGGACACCGGCCGGGCGACGCCACCGCGGGCACCGCGGCCAGTATGTTGGTGGCCGTGGGAAAAAAGTCTCGTAAGAACCGTGCCGCAGCCGACGTGAACGTGCCCGAGGGGATGAGCCGCCGCCAGGCCAAGCTCGCCGCCCGCGCCGCCGAACGCGAACGCCTCGCCGGCAACCCCCGGCCCTTCGCCGGGCTCGACGCCGAAGCCGACCTCGTCGCCCTGCGCGAATTCGCCCCCTCGGCCACCGTGCCCGCCGAAGTCGCCGGCGCCAAGCGCCCGATCCACCTGTGCACCGTCCTGCCCGGCGGCATCGCCGCACTGACCCGCGCGACCTCCGAGGGCGGCGCCGCCTACGTGGCCATGCAGACCCAGTCGCGCTCCAACGACGCCGCCTCCGACCTCGCGCGCGCCCTCGAATGGGCCCGCAACGCCGACGACGGCGAGCAGCTGGACAACGCCGTCGACGGAACCGACGGCGGATCGCTCGCCGACGTCCTGACCGGCGTCAAGCTCGACGAGCTGGAGGTCCACCAGGACTTCGAATGGTGGATCCCCGCCGACGTCGAGCGCACCCCGCTGGTGCAGCAGAACCTGGCGGCCGCCAACGACACGATCATGCCGTCGCGCCGCCTCGACCTCGACGTGCCCGGCGCCGTCTGGTGGATCGACCCGGGCGAGCGCGCCCACATCCGCTGGATCCGCCTCGAGGACGAGCGCACGCTTCTGGACGCCCTCGCCCGCGTCCACGCCGCCGACCGCCTGAGCATGGGCGAGGGCACCAAGTTCGCCGGCGTGTTCCGCACCGACGGCGTCCTCGTGCCGGTGTGGGACCTGGACAACACCGTCGCCCACGACTCGTGGGGCGAGGTCATCGCCGACGCCGCGGCGCGAATCGACGCGGCGCTGAAGTCCGATGAGCCGCTGACCGCCGACGAGCGGAAGTCCCGCGACACCATCGTGTCCCGCCAGGTGACCATCCGGTAGGTGGACTGACCATCCGGTAGATGGACGCGGCGCGGTGGTGCCGGCCCCCTCCGCCAGATGCGCCAGTTCCGTGCAGATGCTCCCGTTGCAACGGGCGCATCTGCCTGGAACTGGCGCATCTGCGTGGTTGGACCCCGCCGGCTACTTCAGCCCGTCGAAGAACGCCGGCGCCGCGGATTCGTCCCACAGCAGGACGTTGCCCGAGCCGTCGGTGTCCATGGTCCCGGCGGTGGGCACGGTCTCGGACTCGGAGCCCATGGACATGCGCACCATCAGCCACGCGAGGTGCCACACGTGGTCGCCGGAATCGACGGTCAGCGCCTTCGCGCCGGTCGAGCCCAGGCGGTACCAGCGCCAGGGGTTGAGCCAGACGGCGGGGGACTTGACGCGCTTCATCATCGCGCCCATGAATTCGCGCTGGCGGGCGACGCGGTCGAGGTCGCCCATGGCGGTGGCGCGGGTGCGGACGTACCCCAGGCCGGTGGCGCCGTCGAATTTCTGGCAGCCCGCCTGGATGTCCAGGCCGGCCAGCGGGTCCTGGATCGCCTCGGCGGGGCACATTTCGATGCCGCCCATCGCGTCGACGATGGACGCGAAGCCGCCGAAGCCGATCTCCATGTAGTGGTCGATGCGGATGCCGGTGTTCTGCTCGACGGTTTGGGCGAGCAGCGGGGCGCCGCCGAAGGAGTAGGCGGCGTTGATCTTGTCCTGGCCGTGGCCGGGGATGCTGACGTAGGAGTCGCGGGGGATGGACACCAGCCGCGCCTTCCCGAACAGGGGGAAGTGGGCGATCATGATGGTGTCGGTGCGTTGCCCGAAGTCGCCGGCGCCGGTGGACAGGTTGGCGGCTTCCTCGTCGGTGAGGCCGGCGCGGGAGTCGGAGCCGACGAGCAGCCAGTTGGTGGCCATCGATCGGCCGGGGCGGTCGGTGCCGGAGGCGAAGGCGTCGACGCGGTTGAGGTTGAAGTCGACCCACATCGCGCCGCCGCCGATGACCAGCAGCAGCACCAGCAGGAACGCCTTGATGCGGAAGCGGGGGAGCCTGCGGGGGCCGCGGTCGCGGCGGCCCCGGCGGAGCTTGTCGGCGAAGGGCAGTGCTTTGCGACGCCCGCCGTCCCGCCCATCGTCGTAGTCGCCCGGAGCGCCGTCGGCGTATCCGCGGTCGGGGTCATAGCCGCGCGGCGGGAAGCGGGGGTCGTCTTGGCCGCGGTAAAGAGGACGGTCGGAGGCACGGCGGTCCCCGCGGCGGTCGGAGGCGCGACGGTCGGCGCGGACCTCGTCGGGCCGTTGGAACACGCGGGTTTCGTTGGCGCGGGGGCGAGCTCCGGCCGCGCCGGCTCCACGGGCGGCCGCGCCGGCCGCGCCCGCCGCGCCCGCTCCCGCGGCTCCGGCAGCTCCTGCGGCACCCGCCGCTCCTGCGCCGGGGCGGCGCGGCCGCTGCCCGCGATCGGCGCCCGAACGATCGGCGCGTCCACGATCCGCGCCCGAACGATCCGCACCGGGGCGGGCGCCGCGCTCGCGCAGCCGCCGCAGCTTCTCCATGTCGGCGCGGGTCAGCCGCCCCTCGTCGGAACGGCCGCGGCGACCACGCTCATCGGCCTCGCGGGAAACGCGGCGATCCTGCGCCGGACGCGACGGGCGCTCCTGCCGGGATGCGCGGCTGGGGCGGGGCGAGCGGGCGTCGTCAAGCGAAGCTGAACCCGCGGACCCGCGCCGCGGCGCCTCGCGGCGGGGCTGCGCCGACCGCCGGTAAATCGGCCGGCCGTACCTGTCGCGCAGGGGCTTGCCGTCGCGGCCGCGGACGATCTCGCGGTCATCGCGGGGCTGGTCGCTTCCGTTCATGGCTAAAGACAATAGGGCAGGCCGGGGATCGGCGTTAATGACGACGACGGCGCATCCTGCCGAATGGAGGCCCATCGCGCCGAACGGAGACCCGATCGGCGGCTGGGGCGGGATTATTCTGGGGGCATGTTCGCGAAACGCTCCGGCAACGGGTGGGAACGCCCGGCCGCGAAAGCCCCCGACGACACCCACGTCAAAACCCGCCCCGGCGCACCCGCCGGATTCTTCGCCCTGGAAGCCGCCGGCCTGCGCTGGTTGAAGGAACCCGAGGCCGACGGCGGCGCGCGCGTCGTCGACGTCCTCGAAGTGGGGCGCAACAAACTGGTGCTGCGGAAAATCGCGGCGGAGCGGGCGTCGGCGGGCAAGGCGCGGAGGTTCGGCGAGGCGCTGGCCCGCACCCACGACGCCGGGGCCGCCGGATTCGGCGCGGCGCCCGAGGGGTGGGAACGCGACGGCTGGTTCGGGCCCCTGGACGATCCGCGGACCATGCGCCTGACCCCGCGCGCCAGGTTCGGGGAGTTCTGGGCGCATGACCGCATCGCCCCCGCCGTCGCCGAATTGGGACGGCGCCCGGGGACGTACGCGCCGTCGGAGCTGGCGGTGTTCGAACGGCTGGTGGAGAAGCTCCTCGACGGCGAGTTCGACGACGGCGAAGCCCCCGCCCGCGTCCACGGCGACCTGTGGTGGGGAAACCTGATGTGGGACGCGGACGGCGCGGTGCTCATCGACCCGGCCGCCCACGGCGGGCACCGCGAAGAGGACCTGGCGATGCTCGGGATGTTCGGCGTGCCCCACCTCGACGAGATCATCCTCGGCTACGAATCCGTCCACCCGCTGCCCGGGCGCGAGTCGAGGGCGCCGCTGCACCGGCTGTACGCGGTGCTCATGCACGCGGTGCTCTTCGGCGGCGGATACGCGGGGCAGGCGCTGGAGATGGCGAAGCGGTACGCGTAGCGGGGCGGCGGAGCAGCGGCCGCGGATCGGCCGACCGCGCCCGCCCCATCCACGTAGCGTTGGGGCATGAGCGCCCACGACGACGTCATTTACCTCGTCGCGCCGACGGGGCACCCGAATTTCGGCGACGAGTACATCGCCGCCGCCTGGCTGCGCACCCTTGCGCGCCGCCGGCCGCGTGCGCGGGTGGTGCTGGATTGCCCGCATCCGGGGATGGTCGGCGTTCTGCACGCGGGCCTGCACCCGAATCTGACGGCGACGGACACGCTGTTCCGCCTGGCGGAGGCCGCCCGCGCCGGCATCCCCGACGACGGTGGCCATTGGCTCGAGGCCGCGCGCCGGGCGGAGGTGGCGGCGGTGGACCCGGATGTGCTCGACGACGTCGCCCCGCGCCTCGAACCGGGCCTGGACCTGCTGTATTCCGCGTCGACGATCCACGCCCTCGGCGGCGGGTGGGTCAACGACATATGGCCCGACAAGTCGGTGGTCCTCGCGGCGGCGTCGGCGGTGGCCGAGCGGTCCCGGGCGGCGGAGGGCGACCGGGGCGCGGTGCGGCTGCTGGCCACGGGCATGGGGTTGGTCCCGGCGGGGCTTCACGACGAGACCATGCACCGCATCTGGCCCCGTTTCGACTTGATCGACGTGCGCGACGCCGATTCCTTATACATTGCGCGCGCCGCGCTCGGCGGCGACGGGGCCACGCGCGTCACCTGCACCGGCGATGATGCGTGGACGGTGCTCGGTTCGGGGGATCTGGAGGACAACGGACTTGGGGACGGTCTCGGCCACTCCGCCGGCCTCGACGCGCTTGACGCTCTCCCGGGCATCGGCGACGGCCGCGTCCTGGGCATCGAGCTCGCGGAGGACGACGGCCCGGGCGCCGACGTGGTGTCCCGGCCCATCGTGCTGTGCCTGCAGGGCGATCTGCTGGCCGGCGAGGAGGATCCCGTCGGCGCGCTGGCCGATGCCGTCATCGCCGCGCTGCGCGGCTGGGACGTCGATGGTCGGCCGGTGGCGGGGCGGGACCTGGCGGTGATCGAGGCGATCCCGGGCGCCGATGCGCACGTGTGGCGGGAGGTCGCGCGCCGCGCACCGGATCTGGCGGAGGGGGCGCTGTTCGTGCGTTTCGCCGAGCTGTGGGATCGCGGCCTGCCCGCGCGCGCCGGGCAGCGGTGGCTGACCACGCGCTTCCACCCGCATCTCATCGCGGCCGCGCGCGGGGCGTCGGGCGTCGCGCTCGACGTGCACGTGCGAGGCTATTACTCCGTCAAGCACGCGTCGGTGGCGGCCGCGGGCAGCGGTTGGCCGGTCGTTTCGCTTGACGACGTCGCCGGCGCCGAACCCGGCCCGGGCATTTCCCCGGAGTTGGTGGAGCGCAACCGCGAGGCGAAGGCGGAGACCGTCGAGGAGGCGTATCCCGTCAGCGCCGTGGTGGAGGGATTGACCACGGCGGCGGTGAAGGGGCGGCGCGCCGGACTCGGGATTTTGGGGCTCATGAGGCGCCTGTGACGCCCGTGGCGAATGTGGCAGATGCGGGTTTCGTGCGTCTCCGTTTCGTTATCGTGCCGTTATAAAAAGTCCCGGCGGAACGCCCATCCCCTCGGGGGGATGTCACCGAGTGGTCACGAAACCGCGTTTTCGCCTGTCGCAGTTGCCTTTTGCGGCGAACGAATTTAGGCGGGGGTGATGGGATTTCACCAGTTCGGCCAAAAGTTGGACAACGTCTGCGGTCCTCCATAGTCTGGTCACGACTTAATAACGGGGCGATTACGAACCGCCCATCACGAAATCCAGTCTTCGAATCAGAAAGCCGCCACATGGGTTACACCGGACGTCACCGCAAGAGCAGCCCCCTGAAGATCACCAAGCGCAACGTCGCGATGGTCGCCGCCTTCGCCGGCATCGCCACCGCCGGCGGCGCCGCCAACGCTTCCGCGGCCAACGCCGCCCCGCTGCCGGGGATGCCGTCCATGATCCAGGACGCCATCGAGGGCGCCCTGCCGGGCAACGCCGGCCAGGGCTCCGCGGCCGCCGTCGTGGACCGGGTCTTCCGCCCGGCCGACGGCACCAAGACCTCCGGCTACGGCCCGCGCTGGGGCACGATGCACAACGGCATCGACATCGCCAACTCCGTGGGCACCCCGATCCACGCCGTCATGGCGGGCACCGTCATCGACTCCGGCCCGGCCTCCGGCTACGGCAACTGGATCCGCATCCGCCACAACGACGGCTCCGTGTCCGTGTACGGCCACATGGAGACCCTCGCGGTCACCGTCGGCGAGGCGGTCTCCGCCGGCCAGTACATCGCCGGCATGGGCAACCGCGGCCACTCCACCGGCTCGCACCTGCACTTCGAGATCCACCCCGACGGCTCCACCCCGGTGGACCCGGAGCCGTGGTTCGCCAAGCACGGCATCCACTTCTAGGATCACCTTCCCGGGCATTCGTTGGCCCGCGGGTTTGTCCGGAACCCGCGGAACCCACCGGATCCCGTACGCGATAGACGCACAACCGACCCGGCCCCCGTCGTGATGGGGCCGGGTTTTCGCGTGCCCGGACCCCGATCGAACCGGCGACGCGATCAGGCCAGCGACTCCAGCCACGGCGCGGCCAACGGGTAGCCGACGAAGGCGACGGCGTCGATGAGGAAATGCGCGATGACCAGCGGCCACACCCGCCCGGTGCGCAGGTACCACGCGGCGAAGATGACGCCCATCGCGATGTTGCCGAACCCCGCGCCCACGCCCTGGTACAGGTGATAGGCGCCGCGCAGCAGCGACGATGCGGCGATGATGGCGGCGACGGTGCGCCGCGTGAGGTGGGCGTCGTCAAGCGCGGCCCCGCCCCACAGCTGCCGCAGGCGCGTGACCAGCCAGCCGACGACGACCAGCTCCTCGGCCACCGCGTTCGCCGCCGCCCAGCCGAGCAGAGGCGCGACGGTGAGGGCCGTGACGCCCATCGCCGCCGGATCCACCGGCCGGCCGAGCCCCGCGACGAGGCCGATGACGTATAACCCGAGGCCGGGCACGCCGATCAGCGCCGCCAGGCCCGCGCCCCACGCCCAATCGCCCGCGCGCATGCGGCCGGGCATGCCGCGGATGCCGTCGGCGCGCAGGAGGTACCAGGCGAGGGCACCCCACGCGAGCAGCCCGGCGATGCGGATCAGCTGTAGGGCGCCGTTGAGCCACGGGTCGTCGGCCAGTGCATCGTTGAGGGACACCGGCTGGTCGCGCAGCGAGCCCTCGGCCAGCGCGCCGATGAGCCGCACGATCGCATTGAGCGCCGACGTGCCGAACGTCACCGCCAGCACCACCAGGATTTCCGCCTTGATGCGCCGCGGGCCGGGGGCCGGGGGCCGGACGTTGCTTGGCGACGACGCCGTCATCGCCGTCCGCCCGGGACGTCGCAGTTGCGCAGGAGTCCCGCGCGGCGCTCGGCGGCGTGAAGATCGGCCGCGGGGTCGACCAGGTCGGCGGCGATGTCGAGCAGCGTGGCTTCGCCGCATCGCACCGCGCCCACGTGCACCGATGCGCCCGCCCCGCCGAACGGCAGCGACAGGCCCGCCCAGCCCGTGAGATTCCACAGCGACAGCCACGGCGTCCATTCCGTCTGCGCGAGGAAATTGTCCTGCGGCGCCATCGCCGCGAAATGCCCGATGGGCGGCGGGTCGAAGGCCAGGGTCGGGGTGATCACGGCGTCGACGTCCCAGCGGGCGCGGATGGCGTCGCCCAGTTCCAGTCGCGTGCGTTGGTGCCCGGCGGCGGCGCCGTCGGAGACCTCCGCGCCGCGCTCGCGGACCCAGCGGACCATGGGAGAGAAGTCGCCGTCGGGCAGTCGCGAGGCGAAGTAGGCCATGACCTCGGTGAACGTGTGGAAGATGTCCGGCCCCTCCGGCGGGTACGGCGGCAGCACCTCCACGACGTCGTGGCCGGCGTCGGACAGGCGATCCGCCGCGGCGAGGGCGGCATCGCGCCAATGGGCGGCGACCTCGACGTCGGCGTGGAACGGGCGGACCGTCACGCCGATGCGCAGGGGCCGGTCGTGCGGAGGTTTGGTGCGAAAAAGCTGGGTGGGCCGGGCCCGGTCGTGCGGAACCCAGTCGCGCGGGGGCAAATCGGCGAGGAGGCGGGCGTCGTCGAGCGAACGCGTGAGAAAACCCGGCGTGGCCAAGCGGCCGCCCCGGATGTCATGGGCCGGCTTCAGGCCGACCAACCCGCACGCGGCGGCGGGCACGCGGATGGAACCGCCGCCATCGGACCCCAGCGCCGCGGCCACCGCCCCCGACGCCACCGCGACCGCCGACCCGCCCGACGACCCGCCCGGCGTGCGCCCCGGCAGCAGCGGATTATCCGGCGCGGGCAGATCGGTCGGCTCGGTGTAGGCCGTCGCGCCCATCTCGGAGGTCGCCGTCGTCGCCGGGATCGTCGCCCCGCGGGCCAGCAGGCGCGCCACCGGGTCCGACGTGTGATCGGCCGTGCGGGACAGTCGCGACGAACCGAACGTGCAGGTCACGCCGTCGATCGTGTACAGGTCCTTCACCGCCACCGGCAGTCCGGTCAAGGAGCGGGAGAAGACGTGGGCGGCGGCGGGCCGAGCTGAGGCGGGTTGTGCGGTGACGGGGTGCGCGTGGGCGTCGTCAAGCAAAAAGGGGCCGGGAGCGCGCCCCTCCGCAAGGGGACCGCCGGCCCGCGTGCGGCGCACCGCGCGATCCACCGCCTCCGCCGTGGCCGACGCGAGCTCCGGCGTCAACGTGGCCACTCCCGTCTCCTCCGGCCGGCCGTCGAGGGCCCGCACCGCCGCCGCCGCGATCTCGGCGGCCGACGCCTCACCCGACTCCACGGCGGCGACGATGCCGCCGGCGCCGGAAAAGTCGGGATCGCGGGTCATGGGCGAAAGTCTAACGGGCGACTTAGGCTGGTGGGCATGACCACCGTGACCTATCTCGGCCCCGCCGGGACATTCACCGAGGCGGCCCTGCTGACGATGGCGCGCCGCGGCGAAATCGACCCCGCCGGACCCGATTCCGTCGACTCAGTGCCCGTCGACAGCCCCGGCGCGGCGCTGGCCGCCGTGCGCAGGGGAGAGGCCGACTTCGCGTGCGTGGCCATCGAAAACAGCGTCGACGGGCCGGTGACGCCCACGTTCGACGCCCTGACCATGGGGCCCGAACTGCAGATCTACCGCGAAACGGAGATCGGGGTGGAGTTCTCCATCTTCGTGCGGCCGGGGACGGACCCCGCGGCGGTGCGGACGTTCACCACCCACCCCGTCGCATACCCGCAGGTCAAGCAGTGGGTCGATGCGAACCTGCCCGACGCCGACTTCCACTCGGCGACGTCGAACGCAGCCGCGGCGCACCTGGTCGCCGACGGGGTCCACGACGCCTGCGCCGCACCCGCGCGCGCCGGGGAACTGCTCGAACTCGAGGCCATCGCCGAGGGCGTCGCCGACGTCCGCGGCGCCCGCACCCGATTCGTGCTGGTCGGACGGCCCGGCGTGCCCACCGCCCGCACCGGCGTCGACCGCACCAGCGTGTCGTTCACCCTGCGCAACGAGCCCGGCACGCTGATGCGCTCCATGAACGAATTCGCCGTCCGCGACATCAACCTCACCCGCATCGAATCGAGGCCGACGCGCGAGTCGATGGGCGCGTACCGTTTCCACATCGACGTCGCCGGCCACATCGACGACCCCACCGTCGCGTCGGCTCTGGCGGCGCTGCACCGGCGGGCCGCCGACCTGCGGTTCCTCGGGTCGTGGCCCGCGGCGCAGGGATCGGCGAACATCGACGCCGGGCCGCCCGACGTCGAGGACTCGCTGAATTGGGTGGCCGAACTGAAGGAAGGGAAGCGACGATGACCAAGTTCGACGGCAACTTCGCCGCCGGCGAGGACCACTCCCTGGAGGAGTCGGTCGGCCAGGCGCACCGCGGCGAGGATCGGTTGATTCTCATCCGCCACGGCCAGACCCACGCGAACATCGCGCGGATCCTGGACACCGCCCTGCCGGGGGCGCCGCTGACCGACCAGGGCATCATCCAGGCGCGGCGGCTCGGCCGGGTGCTGCTGCCGTCGTGGGACCGGCTGCATGAGGTGGTCACGTCGCATGCGCTGCGGGCGCGGCAGACCGGGGCGGGCGCCGTGGCCGGCCTGCACCTGCTGGCGGGGCCGGGCGTGCGGCTGCGTCACGAGGCCGGCCTGCACGAGGTCCAGGCCGGCGACATCGAGGGCCGCAGCGACTACGAGGCCCACCGCCGCTTCATGGAGATTTTCCACGGCTGGCTCCACGGCGATTTCGCCGCGAAGGTCCCCGGTGGCGAGTCGGCCGATGACGTGCTCGCGCGGTATCTGCCGGTGCTGCGGAAGCTCGTCGGCGAGGATCCCGCGGCGTCGGGCCTCGCGGCGTCGGGTGGTGCGCCCGGTGTTTCGCTTGGCGACGGCCCGGCGTCCCACTCCGGAGCCGCCGACCATGCGGCAGGGGCCGCGGGTGCGGGTGCCGTGGGCGATGCTGCCAGTGGTGCCGGTTCCGTGGGCGACGCGGCGGCGGGGGCGGGCCGCAACATCGCGGTGGTCAGCCATGGTGCGGCGATTCGGCTGATCGCGCAGCATCTGGCGGGCATCGACGGCAAGTTCATCTTCGAGAACCCGCTGCCCAATGCGGCGCGCGTGGAGCTGGTGCGCGATGTCGATGCCGGCGATGGCGACAAGGCCGGGTCGTGGAAGCTGGCGCGGTGGGGTGAGCTGAGCAACGAGCCGGAGGCCCGCTGACCCCCGCCGCTGAACCCCTCCCTTCACCACCACTCTCCGCCACTCCACCACACGACCGCAGATGCGCCAGTTCCAGGCAGATACGCCCGTTGCAACTGGCGCATCTGCATGTAACGGGCGCATCTGGGTCGAAGGGGCGGGGGCGACGAAGGTCCGGGGATTAGGGCGGGGGCGGGGGCGAGGAGGGGGCGGGGTGCTAGGCGTAGCCGAGCCGATCCAAGTCGTCCTCGTCCATGCCGAAAAAGTGCCCCACCTCGTGGAGGACCGTCACCCGGATCTGCTCCACCAGCACCTCCTCCGACGCGCAGTAATCGCACAGCGCCTCACGGTAGATGTGGATGCAATCCGGCGGCCCCCAATGGTCGGCGGTCCGCTCGGTCAGGGGAACGCCCTCGTAAAGCCCCAGCAAGTCGGGGGTATCGGGGTTCCGCGGGGCGACGAGGATCACCACGTTTTCCATCATGTCCAGGAATTCGTCGGGGATCAGGTCGATGGCCTCGTCGACGAGCTCGTCGAAGCGCTCCTCCGAAACGTCGATCATGCGCCTCAGTTGCCCGCCGCGCCGCCACCCGCGGCACCGCCGCCGCCCACGGTGCCCGTCGGGGCGCCGGCACCCGGGGCAGTCGGCTGCGGCGAGCCGCCCTCCCGCAGCGGGTTGCGCGGCGGCGGATCCACCTTCGGCTCGCCGTTGATGGTGAACTCGCCCTTCGCGGACCCCGCCAGCGACGAGAAGCCGCCGAAGCCGTTGTCCTTCATCAGCCAGCAGTTCACGGAATGGGTGCCGGCGTCGTAGGACTCGGGTGCGATGCTCATCCAGAACGGCAGCAGCGTCGACTGGTACAGGTTTTCCTCGCCGCCCAGGTATTCCTCGGCGGCGGCGACGCACGCCTGGCTGAGGTGCTCGTTCTGCTCATCGGGCGTGGGCGTGCGATCGGGGAACTTCTCGCGCAGGTCGACCTTGCCGACCGCCTCGAGCAGGTGCGGCTCCCCGCAGTCGATGGGCTGCAGGCCGCCGGATTCGTCCAGCGCGACGCATTGGCCGGCCTCCACGAGGGTGGCCTGGTCCAGGTCGGCGACGCGGCCCTTGACCTGGGCGGGAGCGCCGCCGGCGGCGGTGGGCTGCAGGCCGCAGAGCATGGTGCGGTCGCCGTCGGCCCACGATTTGCTGGGCGGCAGGATCGGCGACGGCACGAACCGGCCCTTGGGGTCGAGTTTGCCGTTGACGTATTTCTGCACGGGCTCGCGGCACACGGAGTCGCGCAGCTGCAGCAGGGTGTCCTGGTCGGGTTCGGGGGAGTCGTCGCCGAATTGGCCGATGGAGGGGTCGACGTTGCGCAGGTCGACGCGGTCGGCGACTTCGTAGCGGTGCTGTTCGTCGCAGCCGACGACGACGAAGTTGCTCACGGATCCGTCGTCGGCGATGTCCCAGGTGAGGCAGTCGCCGACTTGGGCGTTGGTGAACGCCGCGGCGTCGACGTCCTTGACCTTCGTCTGCCGGGTCGGTTTCATCACGTCGGGGCCGGTGATGTCCGGGGCGCCCTGCCACCAGGCGGTCAGTCCGGCGCCGACGAGCATCGCGGCGGCGGCCACCCGGAGGCCCCATCCGTCGCGCATGCCGTTTTTGATCCGTCGCTCAGCCATCTCTTCCATTGTGCATCACCCGGCCACCGGGGCAGGCGCGGCTATGATCCCCGCCATGCGCATTTCGCTGCTTTCGTCCCGCCCGACCCCCATTTCCGGGGTGGCGCCGGGGTTCGGTGCCCGATGAACTGGGCGGCTTTCACGGCGATGCTGGGCATCCACGTCGTCGGGATGACGTCCCCCGGCCCGGATGTCCTGTTGATCCTGCGGATGGCCACGCGGTCGCGGAAGCATGCGCTGGCGGCGGTGGCGGGGATCGTGACGGGGTTGACGGCGTGGGTGACGTTGACGGTGGTGGGCGTGGCGGCGGTGCTGTCGTCGCACCCGGCGCTGATGGGCGCGATCCAGTTGCTCGGCGGCGGTTATCTGGCGTACATGGGCGCGCGGATGCTGGCGGGCGCGGTCCGCGGGATCCGGGAGCTGCGCGCGGGCGGCGCCCCGGCGGTGGGCGCGGGCGCGCTGGGCACGGTGGGCGGGGCGTACCGGCAGGGGCTGCTGACGAACCTGTCCAACCCGAAGGTCGTGCTTTTCTTCGCGGCGGTGTTGTCGCAGTTCATGCCGGTCGGCGCGCCCTGGTGGGTGCAGGCGGTGTACGTTGCGGCGCTGCTGGCGACGTCGGTGCTGTGGTTCGGCTTCATCGCGGTGACGGTGTCCACGGAGCCGGTGGTGCGGCGGCTGGTGTCGGCGGGGCCGTGGATCGACCTGGTGGCGGGCGTCGTCTTCGGGGCGTTGGGTGTTTCTTTCCTGTGGCAGGGCTTGACGACGCTCACGTGATCGTCGTCAAGCGCGCATCCAGCGGTTGGCCGGTGGACCCCGGCCCCCTCCGGGTACCCTGGGCACGTGATCGATCTGAAATTCCTCCGCGACAACCCCGACGTCGTCCGTGAATCGCAGCGGACCCGCGGCGAGGACCCCGCCCTCGTCGACCGGCTGCTCGACGCCGACGCCCGCCGCCGCGACGCCATCGCCAAGGCCGATGCGCTGCGCGCCGAGCACAAGGGCTTCGGCAAGAAGATCGGCGCCGCCTCCAAGGAAGAGCGCCCCGCGCTGCTGGAGGAGGCCAAGGCCTTTTCCGGCCGGGTGAAGGACGCCGAGAACGAGCAGCGCGACGCGGAGGCCGCCGTCCACGATCTGCAGATGCAGCTGGGCAACATCGTCGCCGGCGCCCCGGCGGGCGGCGAGGACGACTACGTGGTGCTCGAGCACGTCGGCGAGGTCCCCGAGTTCGATTTCGAGCCGAAGGACCACCTGGACCTGGGCGAGGCGCTCGGGCTGATCGACATGGAGCGCGGCGCGAAGGTGTCGGGCTCCCGGTTCTACTTCCTCACCGGCGCCGGCGCGATGCTGCAGCTCGGCATGCTCAACCTGGCCGCGCAGAAGGCGATGCAGCACGGCTTCCAGCTGATGATCCCCCCGGTGCTGGTCCGCCCCGAGACGATGGCCGGCACCGGTTTCCTCGGCGCCCACGCCGACGAGATCTACCACCTGGAGGAAGACGACCTTTACCTGGTGGGCACCTCCGAGGTGGCGCTGGCCGGCTACCACGCCGACGAGATCATCGACCTGTCCGACGGGCCCGTCCGCTACGCCGGCTGGTCGTCGTGCTTCCGCCGCGAAGCCGGGTCCTACGGCAAGGACACCCGCGGCATCCTCCGCGTCCACCAGTTCGACAAGGTGGAGATGTTCTCCTACTGCAAGCCGGAGGACGCCGAGGCTGAGCACCAAAAGCTGCTGGACATGGAGCGCGACATGCTCTCCGCCGTCGAGGTGCCCTACCGCATCATCGACATCGCCGGCGGCGACCTCGGCTCCTCCGCGGCCCGCAAGTTCGACACCGAGGCGTGGGTGCCGTCGCAGAACACCTACCGCGAGCTGACGTCCACCTCGAACTGCACCACCTTCCAGGCGCGCCGACTGAAGACCCGCTACCGCGACGACAACGGCGGCACCCAGTTCTGCGCCACGCTGAACGGCACGCTGGCGACCACCCGCTGGCTGGTGGCGATCCTGGAGAACAACCAGCGCGCCGACGGTTCCGTCGTCGTCCCCGAGGCCCTGCGCCCCTTCGTCGGCCGCGACGTCCTGGAGCCGGTGGCGAAGCCGAAGAACGCGCCGAAGTCCGGCGCCAAGAAGAAGGGCTGAGCGCATGGCGTTCGATTCGTCGAAGTACACCAAGATCAAGGGCTTCACCGTCCCGAAGTCGTTCCGCCCGGCGCCGCTGACCGCGGAGGCCAAGGAGTGGTTCTACGGGCGGACCATCCTGCCCGCGGCCATCGCCTACATGCGGTTCCAGGGCCTGGACATCACCGTCGAGGGCGCGGAGAACATGCCCACCGACGGCGGCGCGATGGTCGCGGTGAACCACACCAGCTACTTCGACTTCATCCACGGCGGCATCCCGGCGTACCTCAACGGCCGCCGCCTGGTGCGCTTCATGGCCAAGAAGGAAATCTTCGACAACAAGATCGCCGGCCCGCTGATGCGCAAGATGAAGCACATCGAGGTCGACCGCTTCGCCGGCCGCGGCGCCTACGAGGAAGCCGTCCGCCGCCTGCGCGCCGGCGCCCTGGTGGGCATCTTCCCGGAGGCCACGATCTCGCGGTCCTTCGAGATCAAGCGCCTGAAGACCGGCACCGCCCGCCTGGCGCACGACGCCGGCGTGCCCATCGTCCCGGTGATCATGTTCGGGTCGCAGCGCGTGTGGACCAAGGGCCACAAGAAGCACCTCGGCCGCGTGAACGTGCCCATCTGGATCCGCGTCGGCGAGCCGATCCGCACCACCGGCGACGCCGTCGCCGACACGCAGACGCTCCACGACGCCATGGCCGAGCAGCTGGCCTCCCTGCGGGCCGACTACATCGACCGTTACGGCGATGCCCCCGGCGCCTACTGGATGCCGGCCTCGCTCGGTGGCTCCGCGCCGACGCTGGAGGAAGCCAACGAGATGGACGAGAAGCTGCGGCTGGAGCGCATCGCCAAGCGCGACGCGCAGCGCATCCGCGAAGGCAAGGAGCCCCTCGGCGACACCGCCAACGGTGCCGGTCGCGGCGGCGACGGCGACGGCGGTTTCGGCGACGGCGGCGGCAACGGTTACGCCGCACCGGGCTCCGGCTCGGGCTCAGCCTCCGACACCGGCGCAGGCTCCGACACCGGAGACGGCACCGCCCCCGGCACGACACCCGCCCCCCGGGAGGACTGATCGGCCGTGGCCCAAGAGGTTCCCGGGGCTCCCGACGCGGCCGCCGCATCGGGTGACGGCGGGGCGTCGCAAAGCAAGGGCGACCTGCCCCCGCTGCTGGTCGCCTCCGACATCGACGGCACCCTGCTCGACTCGAGGGACCGCGTCACGCCGCGCCTGAAGGAGGCCATCGCCCGGATGATCCGCCGCGGCGTGCCCCTGACCCTGGCCACCGGCCGCCCCGCGCGCTGGCTGCAGCCGGTGCTGGAGCAGCTGCCCGTGCGGCCGGTGTGCGTGTGCGGCAATGGCGCGGTGCTGTACGACTCCGGGCGCGATGTGGTCCTCGCCGACCACAGTCTCCCGCCGGAGGCGCAGGCGGAGGTCGTCGCCATCGCCCGGTCCGCGATGGCCGACGTCGGGCCGGTGGGCGTCGCCGTGGAACGCGCCGGGCGGTCGGCGCTGGACCCGTCGGAGGAGCTGTTCGTCGTCGGGCCGGCCTACGCCCACGCATGGGAGTCCACCGAGCACGGTGTCTGCGGCGAAACCGAGATGATGTCCGAGCCGGCGACGAAGATGCTGCTGAGCAACCCGGCGATGTCCAGCGCGGAGCTGCATTCCGTCATCGCGCCGCACATCCCGGGGGAGCTGGCGCACGTGACGTACTCGATGCCCGAGGGGCTGATCGAGGTGTCCGCGCCGGGGGTGACCAAGCGCGCCGGGCTGGAGCGCCTCGCCGATCTGGTCGGCGCGGCGGCCGATGACGTCGTGTGCTTCGGCGACATGCCCAACGACATCGAGATGATCCGCTGGGCCGGCCTGGGCGTGGCCATGGGCAACGCCGCGCCATCCGTGCGGGAGGCCGCCGACGAGGTCACCGCCCGCAACGACGACGACGGCGTGGCGAAGGTTCTCGAGCGCTGGTTCTAGGCGAGCTGAGCGGCTTGACGGTGGGCGTCGCGAAGCTGCTTTGCGACGACGCCGCGGGGCGCGCACCGGCCGATGCCGATGCGCGCCCCGCATCCGTTGTCGGCGCGGACGCCCGCGCTACTTCAGGTCGACCTTGACCTTGCCGGTGGTCCGGTCGAAGGTGATCGTGCCGCCCTGGAACTCCGCCTTCTCGACGTTGCCGTCGACGGTCTGCGTCGACGTCGGGGCGCCGAGCTCGCCGACCTCGAAGCCCTGCTTCGCCCAGGCGTCGGCGATCTCGTTCCACAGCGCCACCGAACCCGTGGTCTTGGAGTCGGTGATGATGCCGTTGTCGAACTTCACGTAGCGCAGCGTGTCCGCGCGGCCCTGCGGGTTCGCGACCGTCGCGCCGTTCTGGACGCCGGTCTGCGGCTGGCCCAGGACGTCGCCGAACTGCTCGACGACGCTGGCCCACTCGGCGGCGAGGTCGTTCTTCTCGTCGATCTCGAGGATCTTCTGGACGAGGACCGGGATGTCGTCGATCGACGGGCCTTCATCGATGGACTTGCCGACGGCCTCGAAGATCGCGTCCGCCGTCTGCCCCAGGCCCGGGGTGCCCAACACCCCGAACGCCGCCGCGAGGATGGACCGGGCGCCGGTGATGGCGGTGTTGGCGTCGTCGGCCGAGATCGAGCCGGAGTCGCCGGTGCCCGTGCCTCCCGTGCCGTTGCCGCCGGTGCCGTTGCCGCCGGTGCCGTTGCCCGTGCCCGGGCGCTCGTTGTTGCCGCCGCCCGTGCCGTTGCCGGTCCCGCCCGTACCCGGACGTTCCTTGTCGTTGCCGCCGGTGCCGTTGCCGGTACCGCCCGTGCCCGGGCGCTCCTTGTTGCCGCCGCCCGGAATCAGGCCGTCGCCGAGGCCGGGGATGTCGATCTTGGTGCCGGTGTCGCCGGACGGGCCCTCGTTGTCGACCCGGCCGCTGCCGAGGGCGCGGAACTTCTTGTCGGCGATGTTGCGGATGTTGTCCATCTGCGCGTAGCCCGCGTTGCCCGGGCACGTGGTGTTGCCGACGTCGCGGTGGGCGAAGATGTTCGGCAGCTGCACCTGGGTGCCGTACGGGAACTTGGTGTAGCTCGAGCCCGCCGAGGTCAGCGACGTCGAGCCCTTCGGGTTCACGCCGGCGACCTTCATGCGCCAGCCGAGCATGTTGCCCACGGAGTTGATCATCGCCTGGCTTGGCTGGACCGACGAGTAGTCGCCCATCATCGAGATGCCCCAGGTGTTCTTGTTGAACCCGCCCGCGTGGGCGCCCTGCACGTTCTTGTCCAGGCCGCCGTAACGGCCCTCGTAGATGTTGCCGAACTTGTCCACCAGGGCGTTGTAGCCGACGTCGCACCAGCCCAGCGTCTGCGCGTGGTACTGGTAGATGCCGCGGACGATGCCCGCCGCCTGCGCCTGCGTGTAGTTGTTCGAGCCCGCGGTGTGGTGGACGGTGGTCGCCTTCACCGAATCGTCGTACGTGGCGTTGCGGCAGCGGGCGCCCTCGTTGGCGCCCCAGCCGGCGCGGGTGATCACGCGCGGCATGCCGGTGATGTTCTTCGCGTCGACGATGGGGTCGATGCCGTCGCCGGCGTCGGCCTTGCCGTCGATGAACACGGCCTGGACGTCGTCGAGGGGCTTTTCGTCGTCGACGGCCTCGATGTCGCGCCATTTCGGCAGGTCGTTGACCGTGCGGCCGTTGGCGCCCTCGGACTCGCGGACGTCGCGGGCGCGCACGCCGGAGGAGCCCTCGCCGATCTCATGCGGCTCGCCCAGGCTGCCGGTGCCGAGGCTGCCGGTCCCGCCGGGGCGGTCGGCGCCTTCCTTGCCCGCTCCGCCTTCGGCGCTTCCCGACGCGTCGCCGGTCCCGCCTCCGCCGCCGGAGCTGCCGGCGCCGAGGAAGTCCTCCAGGCGGCTGCGCTGCTCGTCGGTGAGGTCGGCGGAGCCCTCGATGTCGTCGACCGTCACGCCGGAGCCGGGGCCGAAGACGTTGAGGCCGTGGCTGGAGATCTGCACGGCGGTGGTCGGCTCGACGTAGATGAGCTCGGTGCCGTTGAGGCCGTTGCCCTCGCCGTCGGCGGGGTAGTGCGGCTCGGCGTCGTACCACTCGGACCACGTGCCGTCGGGGCGCAGCGCGCGGAAGTAGGTGGCGACGTCGGGGGAGCCGGTCCACGTCAGCGCGAACATGGAGAACTCCTCGTCGCGCCTGAGCTCCTTGACCACGCCGCGGTTCGGGTGCAGTTCGTCGACCACCGACTGGGTGGCGATGGCCGCATCCTCCACGAGCACGGAAGAGCCGGTGGACAGGGCGACCTTGTCGATGATCGCGTCGATCGGCCCGCGGCCGTTGTCCTCGACGAGTTCGAATGCCGCCGTGGCCCCGAGGGCGACGAGCGGCGCGGCGATGAGCGCGGAAACCACGCTGAAAATCAGCGGCTTCCGCGCGCCGGAATGGGCGCTGATGCGTCGTCGGTTCAGCAAGGTGATGACTCCAGAGTTCGGGTGCAGGTGCTCCGTCGGGCCTTTCGCTCAGACGTGAATGTGCAGGTCATGCGCTTCGTCGCATCTGTGCGAATTGTGGCGGATGTGCAATCAGTTGCCAATGTTACCAATGTGACGTGTGTTGTCCATAGTTGTTGACATGACAGGGGTGCACCGTTAACCACCCTTCGGCCCAGCGCACGAGCGTCGCAAAGCAACCGCCGCCCGCCGCGCGGTGCCGTCCGGCCCGCCCCGCCGCCCCGCCGCGCGCCGTGCCCCGCAAGCCGTGCGCCGCCCCCGCGCCCCACGGCCGCCACCCCAAACGGACCGTCGCCGCGATGCCATCCGCCCCACCGATTAGGCTGGCGCCCGTGAACACTGACACCACGTATGACCTTTTCGTCGTCGGCTCCGGATTCTTCGGGCTGACCGTCGCGGAGCGCATGGCCGACCAGCTGGGCAAGCGGGTGCTCGTCGTCGAGCGCCGCGACCACATCGGCGGCAACGCCTACTCCGAGGCGGAGCCGGAAACCGGCATCGAGGTGCACAAGTACGGTGCGCACCTGTTCCACACCTCCAACAAGCGGGTGTGGGACTACGTCAACCGCTTCACCGACTTCACCGGCTACCAGCACCGCGTCTTCGCCATGCACAAGGGCACCGCGTACCAGTTCCCGATGGGCCTGGGGCTGATCACGCAGTTCTTCGGCAAGTACTACAGCCCCGACGACGCCCGCGCGCTGATCCGGGAGCAGGCCTCCGAGATCGACGCCGACGCCGCCGAAAACATGGAGGAGAAGGCGATCTCGCTGATCGGCCGCCCCCTGTACGAGGCATTCGTGCGCGACTACACCGCCAAGCAGTGGCAGACCGACCCGAAGAACCTGCCGGCGTCGAACATCACCCGCCTGCCGGTGCGCTACACGTTCAACAACCGCTACTTCAACGACACCTACGAGGGCCTGCCCGTCGAGGGCTACACCAAGTGGCTGGAGAACATGGCCGACCACGAGCTCATCGACGTGGTCACCGACACCGACTGGTTCGACGTCCGCGACGAGCTGCGCGCCGCCAGCCCCGACGCGCCCGTCGTCTACACCGGCCCGCTGGACCGCTACTTCGACTACGCCGAGGGCCGCCTGGGCTGGCGCACCCTCGACTTCGAGACCGAGGTGCTGCCGACCGGCGACTTCCAGGGCACGCCGGTGATGAACTACAACGACGCCGAGGTCCCCTACACCCGCATTCACGAGTTCCGGCACTTCCACCCGGAGCGCGACACGTACCCGACCGACAAGACGGTCATCATGAAGGAGTACTCCCGCTTCGCCGAGGGCGACGACGAGCCGTACTACCCGATCAACACCCCCGACGACCGCGAGATGCTGGGCAAGTACCGCGAGCGCGCGGCCGCCGAGGCCCGCGACAACAAGGTCCTCTTCGGCGGGCGCCTGGGCACGTACCAGTACCTGGACATGCACATGGCCATCGCGTCGGCGCTGACGATGGTGGACAACAAGCTCGTGCCCTACTTCACCGAGGGCGCCCCGCTGGAGCAGGACCGCGGGCACTAGGGCGCGGGAGCGGAAGATAAAAGAGCTTCACGACGTCCCGGCGATCCCGTGACGCATCAGCACGCCCCGGCGCCGCCCGGGGGAACGCCGCGCATCCATGGCCTGGACATTGCGCGGGCGGTGGCGATCATCGGCATGATGGGCGCGCACCTCGGCCCCTGGCAGGGGCGGCCCGCGCTGGCCGACCCGTCGACGTGGCCGGCGGTGGTCAACGGCTACCCGTCGGTGCTCTTCGCCGTGCTCGCGGGCGTGACCATCGGGATCATCGCCCGCCGCGGCGTCGCGGAGGGCGGCGTGGAGCTGCTGCGATCGCGGATGCGGCTGGGGGCGCGGGCGGTGATCCTCATCGCGATGGGCCTGGTGCTGGCGTCGCTGCAGGACGACGTGCTGGTGGTGCTCGTGCCGATGGGCGCGATGTTCCTGGTGGCGCTGCCGCTGGCGGGGGCGCGGACCGGGACGGTCGCGGTGGTCGCGGCGGTGCTCGCCGTGGTCGGGCCGCTGCTGATGGCGCCGCTGCGGGTGTATCCGTCGCTGGTGACCAACGCGACGGTGCGCGACTCCATCGTGTTCACGTACCCCCTGACCGCCTGGGCTTTTTACGGGCTGGTGGGCTTGCTGATCTACCGCCTCGTGCTGCGCCGTCCCCGCCTGTGGGCGTGGTTGGCGGCCGGTGGGACGGCCGTGGCGTTGGCGGCGGCGTTCGCGTGGAGCGCCCTGGTGCCGGTGTTCGGAGTGGGCACCGGCGGTGCCGACATCGACGACGCCTGGAGCGACGGCATGGGCGGAGTCGACTGGAGCGCGGGGGCGCTGCGGGTCGATGCCACCATGCCCGAGCCTGCTGGAACGCCCGATGCCGTCGGCGGCGTCGGCGGTGATGCGTCGATGCCCGTGCTTCCCGGCATGCCCGATCCGCCCGCGCCGGCGTCGACCGACATGGGCACGGGGGAGCGGCTGCTGGGCGCGTTCGTCGATGGTTCGGCGCATGCGGCCGGGCTTCTCGACGTCGTCGGCGCCGCCGCCGCGTCACTCGCCGTCGTCGCGCTGCTGCTCATGGTTGGCCGCACGCGTTTCGGGGCTGCCGCGCTGTACCCGCTGCGGATGATGGGGTCGATGTCGTTGACCATCTACGTCGCGCACGTGGTCAGTTTCGCGGTCATCGATCTCGCCGGCGTTTTCTTCCCCGCCGTCGCGGCCGTGGAACCTGAGACGTGGCTGGTCGTGTCGATCATCGCCGCGCTCGTGTTCGCGGTCGCGTGGAAATGGCGGCATCGGCGCGGGCCCCTCGAGGAGGCCATGTACCGCGCCACCGATCGGGCCGCGCGCATCGACGTGCCGGGCGCAGGGGCGTCGTAAAGCAAAAGGCGCGCAGGTGCGCCAGCGGCCCCTCAGCCGCCCCCGGCCCCAGCCGGCGTCGGCCCCCCGAAGAGGAGGACCGGGCGGCCGGGGAAGCCGCGCCGGCCCTGCGCCGCCTGCTATGCGTACGCGACGTTGACGGCGCGGGTCACGCCATCGCGGGTGATGCTGCCGCCCTGGAAGTCCGCGCGGTCGGCGCCCCAGTTCGGGGCCTGCGTGGTGGTCGGCGCGCCGAGGCGGCCGATCTCGAAGCCCTGCTTCGCCCAGGCCTCGGCGACTTCTTCCCAGATGGCGTGCGTGCCGGTGGCGATCGAGTTCACGATGATCCCGCGCTCGAACTTCACGTACCGCACCGGATCCGCGGTGCCGGAGTCGTTGGGCACCGTGGCGCCCTGCTGCACGCCGGTGACCGGCTTGCCCAGGACGTCGCCGTACTCGTCGGTGACCTTGCGCCACTCGGCGGCGAACTCGTCGTCGCCGTCCTTGGCGGTCGTCGGCTGAACCACGACGGGGATGTCGGCGAGCGACGGCCCCTGGTCGGCGTTGCGGCCGACGGCGCCGAGGACGGACTCGGCGTCGTTGCCCAGGCCGGGCGCGCCGGCGAGGCCGAGCGACGCGGCGAGGATGCTTCGGCCGCCGGAGAAGGTGTCGGCCTGTTTGTCATCTGCCTTCTTGCCGTCGCCGTTCTTGCCCGCGCCGTTCTTGTCGTCGCCCATGGCCTGCAGCCCCGGGATCGCGGCGATGGCTTCCGGCGGCAGCCCCAGGCCGTCGATGATCTCGCCGATGTCGGCGCTGCTGCCGGGCAGGTCGGCGCGGATGTCGGTGGTTCCGTCGGGGTGCTCGTTGTTGATGATGCCGTCGCCGAGGCCGGTGGACTTCTGCGCGGCGATGGCGCGGATGCGGTCCATCTGCGCGTAGCCGGCGTTGCCGGGGCAGGTGGTGTCGCCGACGTCGCGGTGGGCGAAGATGGTCGGCAGGTTGGCCTTCTGGCCGGCGCCGTACTTCGCGGACTTGTAGCCCTGCGACACGAGCGTGGCCTTGCCGGACGGGTCGAGGCCGGCGATGCGCAGGCGCCAGCCGATCATCGCGCCGACGGAGTTGATCATCGCCTGCGTCGGGTGGGCGGTGGAGTAGTCGCCCATCATCGAGATGCCGAACGTGCCCTTGTTGAAGCCGCCGGCGTGCGCGCCCTGCACGTTCTTGGTCAGCCCGCCGTAGCGGCCCTCGTAGATGTTGCCGAACTTGTCGACGAGGGCGTTGTATCCGACGTCGCCCCAGCCCAGGACCTGGGTGTGGTACTTGTAAATGCCCCGCACGATGCCCGCGGCCTCGGCCTGCGAGTAGTTGTTGGCGCCGGCGGTGTGGTGGACGGTGGCGGCCTCGAGCTTGTCGTCGTAGGTGGGGCCGGAGCCGCGGATGGATTCGTCGGCGCCCCAGCCGGCGCGGGTGATCACGCGGGGCATGCCGGTGACGTCGGAGTCGTTGGCGACGGGTTCGACGCCGTCGGGGGTGAGGCCGCCGTCGATGAACACGCCCTTCACGTCGTGGAGGGCGACGGGGCCGAGCAGGTCGGCCAGGCCGGCGAAGTCCCCGGCGCCGGCGCGCTTGACGACGTCGATGATGTCCTCGGGCTTTTCGCCGAAGACGTTGAGGCCGAAGGAGGACACCTGCACGGCCTTGGTGCGGCCGATGTACACCGGGTCGGTGCCCTGGATGCCTTCGCCGGTGATGCCGGGGGCGCCCACGGAGTCGGCGGAGAACCATTCGGACCAGGAGCCGTCGGGGCGTTCGGCGCGGAAGAAGGCGGTGACGTTGGGGGCGTCGCGCCAGGTCAGGGCGAACATGGAGAATTCGCGGTCGTGGCGCAGTTCCTTGACCAGGCCGCGGTTGGGGTGCAGGGCTTCGACGAGTCCGCGGGTGGCCAGGGCGGCGTCGTCGACGAGGACGGCGGCGGCGTCGGACAGGGCCTGGGTGGCCATGTGGACGTCGACGGGGCCGGGCGCGGGCGTCTCCAGCAGGCGCAGGCCCGAGCCGACGACGCCGGACTTCGCGATGGCGGCCGTGGATGCGGCGGCGGTGGTCGCCGCAAGTCCCGCCAGGAAGGGGCGACGGCCGATCGCGGTGGAATTGATGCGACTACGAGTCGGCAAGAGAGCACTCCAAACTGAGAAAAATGAGACGAAACGGAATCAGTGAGGCGAATGTTACTCGTGGGACTGAGGATTGTCAGCCCGCCGCGCAACGTAATTCCGAATGGTTTTTCCGATCGGAGGCGCGGGTCCGTGAAAGGTACGGTGAAACACCGTTTCTCGCTTTCGCGGCGCCGGGGGTGAACGGCCGCCGGCCACGTTCGACTGCGGGTGGCCGGCGGCGCGGCGGCTGCCGGCGGGCGTCCTTCGAGTCCCCTCCGATTCCCCTCCGAGCCACCTCACCACCCGGACTTGGCCCGTCAATGACGACGGGCACGGGCGCCGCCGTTACTATTCGGGGTACGTGACCGACCAGTTACGAGTCGACCCGAAAGCCGTGATGCCCCCCATGAGCACAGACGTCCAGAACGGAAGCCTCGCCGTCGAAAGACTGCAGCGGATCCTGCTTCCCAAGCCGGGCGAACCGCGAGACGTGCGGTCGCTGTACCTCGTCGAGCCGGAAACGAACGCCGCGCGCGTCGTCGCGCCGTCGCGGACCGAAGCTTCCGTCACCGCCGGTGACGAGGTCAGTTTCGAGACCTACTTCAACGCCTTCCCCGCCAGCTACTGGCGCCGCTGGACGTCGTTGGATCGGGTCGTCCTGCGCATCGAACTGTCGGGCGTCGCCCGCGTCGACGTGTACCGCTCCAAGATCGACGGCAGCCGCATCGCGGTGACCGGCGAGCTCGCCGGCGATCAGGCGAACCCGGCGGAACGCTCCATCGTGGAGATCCCGGTGTCGCTGGCGCCGTTCGAGGACGGCGGCTGGATCTGGTTCGACCTGACCTGCGAAACCGACGTCACCGTCCACTCCGCCGCCTGGTGGTCGCCCGTCGCGGCGCCGGACCAGACGCACCCGGACGGAACGACCCATCCCGCGCCGGAGGGACGGGTGACCGTGGGCATCCCCACGTTCAACCGCCCGGAGGACGCCGTCGCCGCGCTGGAGGCGCTCGCCTCCGACCCCGAGGTCGACGGCATCATCGACGCCGTGCTCATGCCCGATCAGGGCACCCGCCATCCCGCCGACGAGCCCGGATTCCCGGCCGTCGAAAAGCACTTCGGCGACCGGCTGCGGATGTTCCCGCAGGGCAACCTGGGCGGCTCGGGAGGCTACTCGCGCATCATGTACGAGGCCCTCGGCGGCCCCGACTCCGACCCCGCGCGCGCCACCGACAGCCCGTTCATCCTCTACATGGACGACGACATCGCCATCGAGCCCGACTCGATCCTGCGCGCCGTCGCCGTGGGGCGCTTCGCGAAGTCCCCGATGCTCGTCGGCGGCCAGATGCTCAACCTGCAGGAACGCAGCCACCTGCACTCCATGGGCGAGGTCGTCGGCCGCCACGACTTCATGTGGACCTCCGCGCCGCACGTCCACTACGACCACGACTTCCACGCCCACCCGCTGCGCGACCGTGGCGAGCACGGCGTCAACGCCACCGGCGAGAAGATCGACTCCAAGGACCTCCACCGCCGCATCGACGTCGACTACAACGGCTGGTGGATGTGCCTGATCCCGCGCGTCATCGCGGAGAAGATCGGCCAGCCGCTGCCGCTGTTCATCAAGTGGGACGATGCGGAGTACGGCCTGCGCGCCGCGCGCCACGGCTTCCCGACGGCCACCTGGCCCGGCATCGCCATCTGGCACATGGCCTGGTCCGACAAGGACGACGCCATCGACTGGCAGGCGTACTTCCACCTGCGCAACCGCCTCGTGGTCGCCGCACTCGAGCACGACGGCCCGGTCGACGGCATCGTGAAGTCGATGATGAAGGCCACCGCCAAGCACCTGCTGTGCCTGGAGTACTCGACCGTCGCCATCCAGAACGAGGCGATGAAGGACTTCCTCGCCGGCCCGGACCGGCTGTTCGACATCCTGGAAACCTCCCTGCCGCGCATCAACGCGCTGCGCAAGGAGTACCCCGACGCCCGCGTGCTGCCGACGGCCGGCGTGCTGCCGAAGCCCAGCGGCATCCCGGGCGTGCCCACGAAGGACATCGGCGGGCGCCTGGCCCCGCTGAAGAAGTCCGTGTGGCTGGCCAAGGGCCTGCTCCACAGCCTGCGCCCGCACGACCCCGCGCACCACGAGACCCCGCAGGCGAACCTCTCGCCGCTGGAGGCCCGCTGGTTCTCCCTGTCCCGCGTCGACGGCGCGACGGTGACCACCGCGGATGGCCGCGGCGTGGTCTACCGCCAGCGCGACCGCGAGAAGGCCAAGGCGCTGCTGGAGGAATCGCGCGCGCTGCAGAAGCAGGTCGCCGAGCGCTTCGACGAGATGCGCCGCCGCTACCGCGACGCGCACCCCGAACTGACCAGCCGGAAGAGGTGGGCGGATGTTTTCGAGCAGCAGTAGCGTTCTGCGCCCGGCCACCGGCTCCGGCGCGGGTAACGGCGCGGCCGCCGCGGGCGATGCAGTCACAGTGGACGCAGAAGAGAAAACCGTGACCATCCCGCCCGCCGCCGGCGAGGTGGCGATGCTCATGGCGATCCAGGAAAAGATCGCCGACGCCCCCGGCGTCATGCCGGCCGCGAAGGCGATGAGCTTCTTCGGCGAGCACGCCGCGGGCTGGATGGGCCTCGCCGCCCTCGGCGCGGCGGTCGACGAGGAGCGCCGCCGCGGGTGGGCCGTCGTCGGCGTGTCCGCGTTCGCGTCGCATGCCGCGTCGGTGATCATCAAGCGCGTCGTGCGCCGCAAGCGGCCCCATCACCCCGGCATCCGCGTCGGGGTGGGCACCCCGTCGAAGCTGAGCTTCCCGTCGTCGCACGCGACGTCGACGACGGCCGCGCTGGTGGCGATGTCGAAGATGGGCTTCGGGCCCGCGCCCCTGGCGGGGGTGCCCGCGATCATGCTGTCGCGGCTGGTGCTCGGGGTGCATTACCCGACGGACGTCCTCGCGGGGGCCGCCCTCGGTTGGACGACCGCGACGATCACGGACAGAATCCTCGGGGCCCCCGCCGACGGGGGCCCGGCGACGACCGCCGCAGACGGAAGGACAGCCAAGTGACCGACGACCGCGTGAACCACCCCGACCCGGCGGCGGCCGATGCCGCACGGGGCGCGGGACGTGCCGTGCGAGGCGATCGCGTAGACGACCGCCGCGACGGCCTGAACCTGGGTTCCGAGCCGCACACCTACGGCATCGACGAGCCCGCGAACCCGCAGGGCCACCCGCCGAAGAACCTGCTCGACGGCATGATCAAGGCGCTGCGGCCGAAGCAGTGGGTCAAGAACGTCCTGGTCATCGCCGCCCCCGCGGCGGCCGGCGCCGAGGCGCTGACCGACGGCCGCACGCTTCTCGACGTGCTCATCGCGTTCGTGGTGTTCTGCCTCGCGGCGTCGGCGATCTACCTGATCAACGACGCCCGCGACGTCGAGGCCGACCGCGCGCACCCGACGAAGCGCTTCCGCCCGATCGCGGCGGGCGTGCTGCCGGTGCGGGTCGCCTACGTCATGGCGGTGGTCCTCATCGCGGCTTCCATCGGCCTGTCCTTCCTGGCGTCGTCCGGGCCGGGCCTGGCCATCGTCGCGGCGGTGTACATCGCCCTGCAGCTGGGTTACTGCTTCGGCTGGAAGCATCAGCCGGTGATCGACATCGCGCTGGTCAGCTCCGGTTTCATGCTGCGCGCGATGGCGGGCGGCGTGGCGGCGTCGATCCTGCTGTCGCAGTGGTTCCTGCTGGTCGCGGCGTTCGGATCGCTGTTCATGGCGGCCGGCAAGCGGTACGCGGAGCTGCTGCTGGCGGAGCGGTCGCAGAAGAAGATCCGCAAGTCGCTGGAGGGCTACACGGCCACGTACCTGCGGTTCGTGTGGACGCTGTCCGCCACCGCCGTCGTGCTGGCGTACTCGCTGTGGGGCTTCGAGATGGGCAACCGCTCCGTCGGGGCCGCCGCCGTCTGGTACCAGATCTCCATGGTGCCGTTCACCGTCGCGATCCTGCGCTACGCCGCCGACGTCGACCGCGGCACGGCGGGCAGCCCGGACGAAATCGCCCTGCACGACCGCGCCCTGCAGGCGCTGGCGCTGCTGTGGGTCATCTCCATCGGCATCGCGGTGTACGCGGTGCCCGCGCTGTAGCCGCGCGCCCGGCTCGCATCCGCGGCCGTGACCTCCGTCTCAGTACGGGGTCGCGGCCGCTTTCGCATCCGCTTCCGTGCCCGCCGGCGGGTTGCTTTGCGACGGCCATTCGCGCACGTCGAGAAGCCGATCCTGCGGAAACGTTGGACACCGAAGCGACCAGGGGGAAGCGACGGGGGGAAGTCGCATCGATGCTGCCTGATAACGGTTTGAGAAATTATCGCGGAACGGTAACGTTAGCGTCCGCATGTCCGATGAACCCATCGGAACGTGCGCCCCATTGCGAATGGCCCGGAACCCCGTCGGCGCGAACCGGCGGCCGGTGACCGGATGGCTTCGCGGTGCGGCGCACATGCTCGAACGTCAACGAGGAGAAACATGAGCTTCACCGCAATTGCGCGCGGGTGGAAGGCCAAGGTCGTGGCCGCGATGGTCGCCGTGGCCGCCATCTTCGGCATGATGCAGTTCGCGGCCCCGCAGGAGGCCAACGCCCACCGCGGCTGGCTGCGTCCCGGCTGCGAGTGGGACACGTACAACTACTGGGTGCAGTACTGCCAGGTGTACTCCCCCGCGATGGGCAAGGACATCACCGTCCACGTCCGTCCCGGCATCCACCCGAACAGCCCCGGCCTGTACCTCCTGGACGGCCTGCGCGCCCGCGATGACTGGTCCGAGTACGTCTGGACCGCCAACGCCCCGCGCCTGTTCGAGCACGACAACGTGACGCTGGCCATCCCGGTCGGCGGCGAGGCCTCGTTCTACACCGACTGGAACGGCCCGGCCGTCAACTCCAAGGGCCAGGCCCGCAACTACAAGTGGGAGACGTTCCTGACCCAGGAGCTCCCGGCCTACCTGGCCGACCACTTCCAGACGCGCCGCGACAACAACGCCGTCGCCGGCCTGTCCATGGGCGGTTCCGCCGCGATGTCGCTGGCGTACAACCACCGCGACCAGTTCAAGCACGCGTCGGTCTTCTCCGGCTACTTCCAGGTCTCCAACCCGGTCATGTCCACCGCCATCGCCGGTGCGCAGGTCGACCAGGGCTACGAGCCGTCCGCCATGTGGGGCCCCCCGGGCATCCCGACCCCGGGCCACGTGCGCAACGATCCGTCCATGAACATGGACAAGCTGCAGGGTCTTCCGATGTTCATCTCCTCGGCCAACGGTTACCCCTCGCACTGGAGCACCCCGGAGGCCCTGGCGGGCGCGCCGGCTGAGCTGCCGCAGATCGGCATGGGCATCGCGCTGGAGGGTCTGTCCCGCGCCTCGACCCGCGTCTTCGAGTCGCAGGCCCGCGCCGCCGGCCTGAACCCGGTCATGCACTACAGCCCGGACGGCATCCACGCCTGGTCGCTGTGGCAGAACGACCTCGCCATGGCCCGCCCGCACATCAAGGCGGCCCTGGGCATCTAGCCCGCGCCAGACCCCGCCCGGTCGCCGCACGCGACCGGCTCCGGATCCCCGACGCTCCCGCAGCGCCGCTCCTCGTGCGCCGCGATAGCGCCGAACCCGGGATCACCCCGAAACCCGCCCCGACCGGAAGGTCCGGGCGGGTTTTCGCATGTGCGGGGCCCCCTGGGTAAACCGACCGGCGACGGGAGAGTGCGGGTTTTCGCATGCGTGGGGGGAGTGGCCCTTTGCCGGCGTGCCCCTCGCCAGCGTGCCCCTCGCCTCGTCAACCCACCCCGTATGCGCAGACCCACCCGTTACAGCGGGTGGGTCTGCGCATACGGGGTGGGTTAGCCGTGGATGGGCCGTCGGGCCGGCGGATCCTACGCAGCTCCTGCCGGGCACAGGGCGGCTACCGTCGGCGCGCCCCCGTTCGTGCACGCGCTCCCGTTCGCGCACAGGCCCCCGTTCGTGCCCGCGTGGCCCGCTCCGTGGCTTTTGCTCCGCCCCAACCCTAAAGTTGAACTTAAAGCTGAGGTTCTTGGCGCGTCGCACCAGAATCGGCGCCGCGCCCGGGTAAGAATCAAGGTCGAAGCGGCGGTCGCGCCGCGACCGCCCACCCGGGAGAGGGGAACTCCCGGGAGCCGGACGCCGAGCGGCCTCCACGGCGACGGGCCGGGCTCGCTTCCGCGTGCCGCGCCCATCGGCGGGGTTCGCCGCGGTTGGACACCGGACACGACACGTTTACTTGTAAGGGAAAGCCCTCATCATGCGAGATACCGCACACTCCCCCCGGGGCCTCCGCTCCCGGGTGCTCGCCGTCCTCACGGCGATCCCGCTGGCGCTGACGCTCGCCGGAGTCCCGGCGCACGCGTCCCCCGCGGGTTCGCAGTCGCAGAAACCGGCCTCCTCCGCCCCCTCCACGAGCGCGTCGCGGTCCGCGGAGCCCTCCGGCTCCCCGGCGGGGCGGGAGCCGTCGTCAAGCCAAGGCAACGATGCCGGTGCCGGCGCCGACGCCCTGCCCATGCAGTCCTCGCTGTGGACCCCCGAGCCCCGGCCCGGCGAACAGCCGGCCCCCATCCGCGAGACCGAGCAGAAGCTGCCGAACCTGCCCGGCTCCGTCGAGGTGGAGAAGGTGCAGTGGCTCACCGAGCGCCGCGTGATGCTGCACATCAAGTCCGCCGCCATGCCCGGCGAACCGATCAAGGTGGATCTGCTGCTGCCGCGCGACTGGAACCGCGACCCGGGCCGGACGTTCCCGACGATCTGGCATCTCGACGGCATGCGCGCCCGAGACGACTGGAACGGCTGGGCGCTGGAGACGAACATCGAGCGCTACTACGCCGACAAGAACGTCATCGTGGCCATGCCCGTCGGCGGCGAGTCGTCGTTCTACACCAACTGGAACGAGCCGGACAACGGCAAGAACTACCAGTGGGAGTCGTTCCTCGTCGATGAGCTGGTACCCGTGCTGCGCGAGGGCTGGCGCGCCAACGAGGACCGCGCGGTCGTCGGCCTGTCCATGGGCGGCACCGCCGCGTTCAACCTGGCGGCGCACCACCCGGATCTGTTCCGCTTCGCCGGCAGCTTCTCCGGCTACCTGGACACTTCCAGCCGCGGCATGCCCGCCGCCATCGGCCAGGCCATGCGCGAGGCCGGCGGCTACGACGCCACGAAGATGTGGGGCCCGGTGGATTCGCCCCGGTGGAAGGACAACGACCCCAAGGAGAACGTGGCCAAGCTGAAGGGCATGTCGCTCTACGCCTCCGCGGGCAGCGGCAACACCGGCCAGTGGGACGTGCCGTCGACGCAGTTCCCCGGCCTGCCGCAGAACACCGCGGGCTTCGGCCTGGAGGTCATCGCGCGCATGACCACCGAGACCTTCGCCCAGCGCGCACGCGCCGCGAAGGTCCCGGTCACCGTCAAGATCCGCGAATCCGGCACGCACTCGTGGCCCTACTGGCAGTTCGAGATGAACCAGGCCTGGCCGCAGATCGCCGACGCACTGCAGCTTTCCGACGAGGACCGGGGAGCCAATTGCATCGTGGGCGGAGCCATCGCCGAGCGCATCAAGAGCTTCGACAACATGGGCGCGTGCCTGTCGCCCGAGTACGACACGGCCAACGGCGGCCGCGCGCAGGACTTCACCAACGGCCGCGCCTACTGGCACCCCCTCACCGGCGCCCAGTTCGTGTGGGGCCGCATCGGCGCCCGCTACCACGAGGCCGGCGGCCCGGAGTCGCCGCTGGGTTACCCGAAGACCAGCGAGATGACCACGCCCGACGGCGTCGGCCGCTTCGTCCACTTCGAGCACGGGTCCATCTACTGGACGCCCGAGCTCGGCGCGCACCTGGTCATGGGCGACTTCATGAACATGTGGGGCAACGAGGGCTGGGAGAAGGGCCGCCTCGGCTACCCGACCTCCGACCGCCGCGACGTCCCCGGCGGCGTGGTGCAGGACTTCGAGGGCGGGCAAATCGTCAAGCCCGCCGCCGGGCTCCCGCAGATCGTCCTCGGCGCCATCGGGGCCGCCTACAAGGCGGGCAACGGGCCCGAGGGGCCGCTGGGCTTCGCCCAGACCGGCGAGCTGGACATCCGCGGCGGCAAGTTCCAGCGCTTCGAGCACGGCTCCGTCTACTGGTCGCCGGAGTCCGGCGCCCACGCGGTACCGCACGGCGACATCATGGACCACTGGGGCTCGACGGGCTGGGAAAACGGCCCGTTCGGCTACCCCACGGGCCCGCAGAAGCAGATCCCGGCCGGAGGCCTGGAGCAGGAATTCCAGGGCGGCTGGATCCGCCAGATCAACGGGAAGATCGAGGAGGTCCGGCGATGAGCGCGCGCATCCGCGCCACGGTCCTCGCGCTGCTCGGCGCCGGCACCCTGGTCCTGGCCGCATGCGGCGATTCCACGGTCGAGTCGTCCGAGGTGACCAAGACCCCGTCCGCCACGGAGACACAGAGTTCCGCGACGAGCACGCCCAAGAGCGGCGAATCGGAGACGCCGCGGACCTCGGCGCGCGAGTCGGGTGAGCGGGACATCACCGAGCCCGGCGCCTCGCGCGCCAGCTCGGCCCCCGACGGGCGCATGCCCCTGTCCCGCGACGACGAGAAGTACCTCGACGCGCTCATCGCCGACGGCATCGACGTCGAAGGGGCGGAAGATCAGCTCATCGCCGCCGGTCACGTGCACTGCCGGGCCGGATCGGACAAGAAGTCGGAAGCCGACGCCGCGGTCGTCGACGCCGTCGCCGGACAGGTCATCGCCCAGGAGCGGACCAAGAAGGACGCGGACGCCGTGGCGGGATCGATTGCGAAAGCGGCCGAATCGGCGTATTGCTAACGGGCATGCGCAAAACGCTCACCCTGCTCGCCGTCATCGTCCTCGTCGTCGCCATCGTCGCCGGCGTCGGCCAATGGCTGCGCCAATCGCAGGTGGGCCAGCCCGGCATGCCGGGCCCGGGCACCGGGGCCCGCCAGCCGGAGTGGTGCCCCTCGGTGGAGGTCATCGCCGCGCCCGGCACGTGGGAATCGCGTGCCGACGATGACCCGATCAACCCCGGGGCGAACCCGAACTCGCTGATCCTCAAGGCGTCCGCGCCCCTGCAGGCGGCGTACTCGCCCGACGACGTCAAGGTGTGGACGGTCCCGTACACCGCGCAGTTCCGCAACATCCACGCGCAGCACGAGATGACCTACGACGACTCGCAGGCCGAGGGCCGTGCCCGCATCCAGGAGGAGATGGCGGCGACCCACAAGGATTGCCCGCAGACCGGGTTCATCCTGATGGGCTTCTCGCAGGGCGCGGTGATCATGGGCGACATGGCGGAGCAGATCGGCAACGGCGCCGGCCCGGTGCCCGCCGAGCGCGTGCTGGGCGTGGCCCTGCTCGCCGACGGCCGCCGCGAGGGCGGCAAGGGCGTCATCCCGGGCAACCCCGTCGCCGGCGTCGGCGCGGAGATCGCCCTCGCCCCGGTGGGGCTGCTGGTGCAGCCGATCGTGCCGGGCGCGACCATGCGCGGCCCCCGCCAGGGCTTCGGCGAACTCAACGACCGCGTGCAGGACATCTGCGCCCCCGGCGACACCGTGTGCGACGCGCCTCCGGGCATCGGCGACGCGGTGGCGCGCGCCCAGGAGTTCGTCGCGGCCAACGGCGTGCACGCCACCTACGCGGACAACCCGAACATCATCCCGGGCACGACCGCGGTCGCGTGGACCGAAAATTGGGCCCGCGGGCTCATCGACGGGGCGCTGGCCGACCGCCGGTAGGCCGAATCCCCGCTCCCGCACGCCTTTACGGTGTGCGGTGATTCGTCGTCAAGCAAGAAAACCCTGCGTCACGCACGTCCCAACAGTCACACCCGTTTACACCCGTTACGTGACTTATGGCACGCCGACCGCATACGGTTTTCAGCGCCGAAAGTAATGTGCGCTAGCGTTGCCCCAGCCGACGGTGGACCGATTCGACCGGCGGCGCGCCACCGTCCGAAAAAATAACGGGTCGGTAACGTATTGGGCCAAGAGCGCGACAAAACACCAGAGACGACGCAAGAACACGAGGAGCACCATGGATCTGAGCATGCTGATGGGCCAGTTCATCGATGCCGAAGGCAACTTCGCCTTCCCCGAGGACATGTCCGTGCCGAACCTGTCCGAGATGATGTGGCAGATCAACACGATGAAGGGCGAGACCGACCTT
This sequence comes from Corynebacterium hansenii, assembly GCF_030408795.1. NCBI lineage: Bacteria > Bacillati > Actinomycetota > Actinomycetes > Mycobacteriales > Corynebacteriaceae > Corynebacterium > Corynebacterium hansenii. The sequence continues at coordinate 2,973,989 of NZ_CP047211.1, read as the reverse complement.
CAGCAGATCGCCTTCCATGATTACTCCCGATCGCGCGACGGCGAACTGGTCACCTACACCCGCGCGGAGGTCAACCGCCGGATCAAGGCCGTCGCCGCCCGCCTGCAGCAGGTCGGCGAGCCCGGCGACCGCGTCGCGCTGCTCATGGGCAACAGCCCCGAGTACCTCTTCGGCTTCCTCGGCGCCCAGTACGCCTGCCAGGTGGCCATGCCGCTGTACGACCCCACCGAGCCCGGCCACGGCGACCACCTCAACGCCGTCCTCGCCGCCGCCCCGCCGAACGTGGTGCTGACCAACAAGCATTCCGCCGCCGCCGTCCGCTCCATCTTCGCGTCCCGCCCCGCGGCGGAGCGCCCCCGAGTGCTCACCGTCGACGCCCTGCCCGACTCGCTGGCCGACAACTTCGTCTCGCCCGCCGAGGACGCCAAGTACGCGCCGCAGCTGGAGAAGGACGCCGTGCTGCTGTTCACCTCCGGCTCCTCGCGCACCCCGGAGGGCGTCCGCATCGCCGGGCGCTCCATCCTGTCCAACGTCTTCCAGGTCATCTCCGCCGCCCACCTGCAGCTGCCGCTGCGCCTGGTGACGTGGCTGCCGCTGCACCACAACATGGGCATCGTCCTCGGCGCGTTCGTCACCGCCCTGGGCCTGCCGTTCGACATCATGACCCCGCGCGACTTCATCCAGCACCCCGAGCGCTGGATCGAGCAGATGGACAAGCGCGGCGACGACGACGTCAACATCTACACCGTCGTGCCGAACTTCGCCCTCGAGCTGGCCAACCGGTTCGCCGTGCCGGAGGAGGGCTCCGACCTGGACCTGTCCAACGTCGACGGCCTCATCGTCGGCTCCGAGCCGGTCACCGAGAAGGCGGTCCGCGAGTTCCGCGAGAACTTCGAGAAGTTCGGCTTGTCGACGAACGCCATCCGCCCCGGCTACGGCCTGACCGAGGCGACCCTGCTGGTCACCCTGCCCCAGGGCCCCGAGCGCCCGCGCGTGGCCTGGGTGTCCCGCGAGTCCCTCAACGCCGGCGTGCCCGAGCGCGTCGAGGCCGGCTCCGCCGACGCCGTGCCGCTGATCTCCAACGGTTCCGTGGCCAAGCCGCAGCACCTCATCGTCGTCGACCCCGAGACCCGCACCGAGCTCCCCGACGGCCAGATCGGCGAGATGTGGGTCCACGGCGACAACATCCCGCTGGGCTACCTCACCGACCTCGAGCAGTCGGCGCAGGTCTTCGGCAACAAGCTCGCCGCCCGCCGCGACGCCGACTCCCGCGCGGAGGGCGTCGACGAGGGCGCCGACTGGATGGCCACCGGCGACCTCGGCGTCTTCATCGACGACGAGATCCACATCACCGGCCGCATCAAGGACCTCGTGGTCGTCGCCGGCCGCAACCACTACCCGCAGGACATCGAGGCCACCGTCACCGAGGCCTCGGACCACATCCGCCCGGCCGTGGTGGCCGCCTTCTCGGTGGAGGGCGACGACGTCGAAAAGCTGGTGATCATCGCCGAGCGGGACTTCCGGAAGGACCCGTCGGGAGATGCCGCCGCCATCGACGCCATCCGCGCCGCCGTGACCAAGGCGCACGGCATCCAGCCCGAGGACATCCGCATCGTGGGCATCGATGAACTCCCGCGATCGTCTGCCGGTAAGATCGCGCGACGAGTGGCCCGCGCCGCCTACCTCGATGGCGGTTTCGAGTAAGCAGAACTATTAAGGACAAAGCCCACGATGGATGACAAAAAGGGACGATCCGGCATGACGGTCGCCCGAATGCGCGAATGGCTGCGCGACTGGGTGATCACCACCACCGGCCTCACGCCGGAGGAAGTCACGCCGGAGCGCCCGATGGAGGAATTCGGGCTCTCCTCCCGCGACATCGTCATCCTGTCGGGCGAGCTGGAGAGCCTGCTCGACGTCCGGCTCGACGCGACCATCGCCTACGAGTACCCGACCATCGCCAAGCTGGCGGTGCGCCTGGTCGAGGGCGACGTGGACAACCCCGACGACTCCGCGTACGACGCCTTCCAGACCGGCGCGGAGGCCGCCCGGTCCCGCCGGCTCCGCGACGAGAAGCTCACGGACATGGACATCGCCGTCGTGGGCATGGCCGCCCGCTACCCGGGCGCCGGCAACCTCCGGGAAATGTGGGACCTGCTGGTCGCCGGCCGCGCCGGCACCGGCGACCTGCCCGAGGGCCGCTGGTCCGAGTTCGAGGGCGACGCCGACCTGGCCGCCGAGATGGCGTCGTGCGACACGCGCGGCGGGTACCTCGACGACATCGTGGGCTTCGACAACGAGTTCTTCGGCCTGTCGCCGCTCGAGGTCGAGAACATGGACCCGCAGCAGCGGATCCTGCTCGAGCTGACGTGGGAAGCGCTGGAGAACGCCCACCTGCCGGCCTCCGAGCTGCGCGGCGAGTCCGTCGGCGTCTTCATGGGTTCGACGACGAACGACTACGCCATGCTCATGGCCTCCGACCCGTCGACGGCGCACCCCTACGCGCTGACCGGTTCCTCGCCGTCGATCCTGGCCAACCGCATCTCCTACGCCTTCGACTTCCGCGGGCCGTCCATCACCATGGACACCGCGTGCTCGTCGTCGCTGGTGTCCATCCACCAGGCCGTGCGCGCCCTGCGCGACGGCGACGCCGACGCGGCCGTGGCCGGCGGCGTGAACCTGCTGGTGTCGCCGCACGCGACGCTGTCGTTCGGCAAGCTCGGCGTGTTCTCGAAGACCGGCGCCATCCACGCGTTCTCCGACGACGCCAGCGGCATGATCCGCGCCGAGGGCGCGGGCGTCGTGGTGCTCAAGCGCCTGGAGGACGCCGAGGCCGACGGCGACGAGGTCCTCGCCGTGATCAAGGGCACCGCGGTGACCTCCGATGGCCGCTCCAACGGCCTGACGGCGCCGAACCCGGACGCGCAGGTCGACGTGCTGCGCCGCGCCTACGCCGATGCCGGCATCCGCCCGCAGGACGTGGACTACATCGAGGCCCACGGCACCGGCACCATCCTCGGCGACCCCATCGAGGCCTCCGCCCTGGGCACGGTGCTCGGCCGCGGTCGCGACGCCGCCAACCCGACGCTGCTGGGCAGCGCCAAGACGAACTTCGGCCACACCGAGGCCGCCGCGGGCGTCGCGGGCGTGATCAAGGTCGTGCTGGCCATGCGCAACGACGTCCTGCCGCCGTCCCTGCACTTCGCGGGCCCCAACCCGTACATCGACTTCGACGGCGGCCGCCTGGAGGTCGTCGAGGATCCGCGCGAGTGGCCCGAGTACTCCGGCCGCAAGGTCGCCGGCGTCTCCGGCTTCGGTTTCGGCGGCACCAACGCGCACGTGGTGCTGACGTCCCCGCCGGCGGCCCCGCCGCAGGAGGAGAAGACCGCGCCGATCGACGCGGCCGCCGCCCGCGAGGCCGGCATGCCCGCGCTGCTGCCGGTGTCCGGCCTGCTGCCGTCGCGCCGCCGCCTGGCCGCCGAGGACCTGGCGTCCTGGCTGGAGGACAACCCCAAGGCGGATCTGGGCGACGTCGCCCGCACCCTCGCCTCGCGCTCGCGCGGTCGCTCCAAGGCCGTCGTGCCCGCCACCGACGTCGCGTCGGCGATCGAGGGCATGCGCCGCGTCGCCGAGGGCAAGACCGGCCCCGGCATCGTCTCCGCGGATGCTCCGCTGGCCCAGGGGCCGGTGTGGATCTACTCCGGCTACGGCTCGCAGCACCGCAAGATGGGCAAGGACCTGCTGGCCCTGTCGCCGGTCTTCGCCGAGACGCTGGCCAAGTGCGACGAGATCATCGCCGATTCCGTCGGCTGGTCGCTGCTCGAGCTCATCGCCGACGACGAGCGCACGTACGACCTCGAGTCCGCGCAGATCGGCATCACCGCCATCCAGATCGCCCAGACCGACATGATGCGCGCGCTGGGCGCCGAGCCCGCGGCCGTCGTGGCCATGTCCATGGGCGAGATCGCCGCGGCCTACGCCGCCGGCGGCCTGTCCCTGGAGGAGTCCATGCGCGTCGCCTGCGCCCGCTCCCGCCTGATGGGCGAGGGCGAGGCGATGCTCGCCGAGGACGAGCAGGGCGGCATGGCGATGGTCGAGCTGTCCGTCGACGAGCTCGACGAGCTGCTGGCCGAGCATCCGGAATTCGCCGGCGTCGAGCCGGCCGTGTACGCCGCGCCTACCATGACCACCGTCGGCGGCCCGAAGCCTGCCATCGGCGCGCTGGTGGAGCACCTGACCGGCGAGGGCAAGATGGCCCGCCCGCTGGCGGTGAAGGGCGCGGGCCACACGTCCGCCCTGGACCCGCTGCTGGGCGAGCTGTGGTCGGAGTGCGCCGACGTCGAGCCGACGCCGCTGTCGGTGCCGCTGTTCAGCTCCGTCGACCGCGGCGTGACGTACCAGCCCGGCGACGTCGTCCACGACGCCGACTACTTCGTTCGCTGCACCCGCCAGTCGGTGTGGTTCTCCGACGCCGTCGCCCGCGCGTGCGCCGCCGGCTACACCACCTTCGTGGAGTTCGCGCCGAACCCCGTGGCGCTGATGCCGACGATGGCCACCGCCTTCGCCGCCGGCCTGCCGGATGCGCAGCTGGTGCACCTGCTCAAGCGCAAGGAGTCCGCCGGGGAGTCCCTGGCGGCGGCCTGCGCGACGCTGTACGCCCACGGCCACGACATCGACCTGTCGGCGCTGGCCGGCCCCGGCGCCTACGCGGATCTGCCGGGCATCCACTGGCGCCACCAGCGCTTCTGGACCTCCGCGCGCCCGTCGACGGGCGGCCGCGCCAAGCTCCCGGGTTCGCGCACCACGCTGCCCGGCGGCGACGTCGCCTACTCGGGTGACGCGGCCACCGCGCCGTCCATCCACGCCATCATCGACGCGGCCATCGCCGACTCCGTGCCGGGGGCGACCGTCCTGGCCGTCGAGGAGGCCGGCGTGCTGCCCGCCTCCGGCGAGCTGACCACCATCGTCTCCCGCCACCCCGGCGGCGCCGTGATTTCGGTGCACGTCGTCGAGGGCGGGTCCACGGAGCTGCTGGCCAAGGCCGGCGTCGCCACCGTGCCGGGCACCGCGGCCGGGGGTTCCGCCGCCGGTGCGGCCGGTGCCGCGGGTGCGCCGGGAGCGTCGGCCGCGGTCGCCGGAGTGACCCCGGGCGGCGCCGCCGTGGGCGCCGAGTCCACCGCCGCGGGCGCGCCCGCCGGTTTCGGCGCGGCCGGCCGCACGCCCGCCGCCCCGGGCATGCCCACCGCGGCCGGTTCGGCCGCCGTGACCGCCGAGCCCGGCTGGTCGCCGGATTCCGGTGTGCCGGTGGAGACGCACCTGCGCGTCATCGTCGGCGAGGCCATGGGCTACGACGTCGACGACCTGCCGCTGGAGCTGCCGCTCATCGACCTCGGCCTGGATTCGCTGATGGGCATGCGCATCAAGAACCGCGTCGAGCACGACTTCTCCATCCCGCCGCTGCAGGTGCAGGCGCTTCGCGACGCCTCCGTCGCGGACGTCATCACCCTCGTGGAGAACCTGGTCGCCGAGGCCCACGCCGGCGGTGCCCCCGCTGATTCGGTTTCGGCGGTTTCGGCCGACTCCGATGCCGCCTCCGCGGACTCCTCTGCCGACTCCTCCACCGCCGCCTCCGCGGACCAGGCCCCCGCCGCCGCGACGGATGCGGCGGACGGCGCGGACGCGGGCGTCGCAAAGCAGGGGATCGGGGTGCCGCCGCGCGATGCGTCGGAACGCATGGCGTTCGGCACGTGGGCCACCGTCGTCGGCGCGGGCGCCGGTGGCGTCACCGACGCACTGCCCGCGCTTGACGACGCCACCGCGGACGCCCTCGCGGCGCGCCTGTCGGAGCGCACCGGCGCCGAGATCACCGTCGGCGACGTCCGCGCCGCCGAGACGATCGCGGACCTCGCGGACACGCTGCGCCCCCACCTCGAGGTCGAGGTCGAGGGCAACATCCGCGTGCTGCGCGAACGCGCCGAAGGGTCGACGAAGCCCGCCGTGTTCCTCTTCCACCCGGCCGGCGGTTCCTCCGCCGTCTACCAGCCGCTGGTCCGCCGCCTGCCCGCCGACGCCCCCGTCTACGGCGTCGAGCGGCTCGAGGGCGACATCACCGAACGCGCCGCCGCCTACCTGGAGGACATCCGGGAGCGTTCCGCCGGCCTGCCCGTCGTCCTCGGCGGCTGGAGCTTCGGCGGTGCGCTGGCCTACGAGGTCGCGCACCAGCTGCGCGGAACCGGCGTCGAGATCGCGCAGATCTTGCTGCTGGACACCGTGCAGCCCTCCGAAAAGGTGCCCGACACCCCGGAGGAGATGCACGCCCGCTGGGACCGCTACGCGGACTTCTCCAAGCGCACCTACGGCCTGGACCTGCCGGTGCCGCACGACCTGCTCGACCAGCAGGGCGAGGAGGGGCTGCTGACCATGCTCGAGCAGTTCCTGGCCACCGCCGACTCGTCGCAGCACGGCCTGTCCGGCGGCGTGCTGGAGCACCAGCGCGCGTCGTTCGTGGACAACCGCATCCTCGACCAGCTCGACATGACCCGCTGGGCCGACGTCGACGTGCCGGTCGTGCTCTTCCGCGCCGAGCGGATGCACGACGGCGCCATCGAACTCGAACCGCGCTATGCGACGATTGATGAGGACGGCGGGTGGTCCGCTATCGTGGAGGATTTGGAGATCGTGCACCTGCGCGGCGACCACCTCGCCGTCGTGGATGAACCGGAAATCTCCAAGGTCGGCTCCTGGCTGGGGGCCCGGCTGAACGATCTGGACGCCGAATCCGGGAATGGACAGTAACCGAATTGACTCTCAACACCACCGCCGAAAAGCTCGCCGACCTCAAGGAACGCCTGAAGCAGGCGCAGGATCCGGGCAGCGAGCGGGCCAAGGCGCGCCGTGACGCGGCCGGGCTGACGACGCCCCGCCAGCGCATCGCCCGCCTGGTCGACGCGGGCTCCTTCGTGGAGACCGGCCAGCTCGGCCGCACCCCCGACGAAGCCGACGCGCCCTACGGCGACGGCGTGGTCACCGGCACCGCCCGCATCGGCGGCCGCCCGGTCGCGGTGTACGCCCACGACAAGTCCGTCTACGGCGGTTCCGTCGGCGTCACGTTCGGCAAGAAGGTCTGCGACCTCATGGACCTGGCCACCAAGGTCGGCTGCCCCGTCATCGGCATCAACGACTCCGGCGGCGCCCGCATCCAGGACGCCGTGACGTCGCTGGCCATGTACTCCGAGATCTCGCGCCGCCAGCTGCCCCTGTCCGGGCAGTCGCCGCAGATTTCCATCCTCCTGGGCAAGTGCGCAGGCGGCGCCGTCTACGCCCCGGTGACCACCGACTTCCTCATCGCGGTCAAGGACCGCACCGAGATGTTCATCACCGGTCCCGAGGTCATCCGCTCGGTCACCGGCGAGGACATCTCCTCCGCCGAGCTCGGCGGCGCGGAGCAGCAGGCCCGCAACGGCAACGTCTCCTACGTCGCCGAGGACGAGGAGGACGCCTTCAACTACGTCCAGGACCTGCTCGACCGTCTGCCCAGCTCCGTCCACGAGCCCCTGCCGCCGTACTGGGCGCCGTCGGAGGAGACCACCGACCGCGACCGGTCGCTGGACACGATCATCCCCGATGACCCGAACGCGGGCTACGACATCATGGAGGTCCTGACCAGGATCTTCGACGACGAAGACTTCATCGAGGTCCAGCCGGACTACGCGCCGAACCTGATCACCGGCTTCGCCCGCGTCGACGGCCGCACCGTCGGCGTGCTGGCCAACCAGCCGATGCACCTGGCGGGCTGCCTCGACGCGGACTGCTCCGAGAAGGGCTCCCGCTTCTCCAACATCTGCGACGCCTACGACATCCCGATCGTTTACGTCGTGGACACCCCCGGCTACCTGCCGGGCGTGCAGCAGGAGAAGTCCGGCATCATCCACCGCGGCGCCAAGCTGGGCTTCGCGCTGGCTCAGGCGTCGGTGCCGAAGGTGACCATCATCGTGCGCAAGGCCTTCGGCGGCGCGTACGCGGTGATGGGCTCGAAGAACCTGGGCGGCGACCTGAACTTCGCGTGGCCGACGGCGCAGATCGCCGTGATGGGCGCCGAGGCCGCCGTGGTGATGATCCAGGGCCGGCAGCTCGCCGAGATGCCCGAGGACCAGCAGCCGGCGATGAAGAAGATGTTCATGGACTTCTACAACGAGAACATGACGAGCCCGTACGTCGCCGCCGAGCGCGGGTACGTCGACGCGATGATCATGCCGTCGGAGACGCGCGTGCAGCTGCGCCGCGCCCTCGAGCAGCTGCGGGGCAAGCAGCTGCCGCAGGTCCGCAAAAAGCGCGAGATCGCCCCGATGTGATCGGGTGCCCGCCCCAACCCGGGCGGGAGCCCCGCCGCGGCGGGGGAGGAGTCGAACACCTTGGCGTGCCCCCGCGGGTCCGCGAATCCGGCGCTGGCGCTAGGCTTTGCTCGGCGTAAGAGACCCATAGGAGCAGATGGCGATGAGCAACCCCTACGACAACCCCTACGACAACCCCTTCGGCGGCCAGAGCGGCAACTCCTCCAATGGCCGGTCCCAGGGGCAGGGTCCCGCGTACGGGTACGGCCAGAACCAGGGTTACGGCCAGGATTACGGCGGGGACGACCCCTATGGCCGGTACGGCCAGGGGGCTCAGGGCGGCCCATACGGCGGGTACGGCCAGGATGCCGCGGCTTCCGGGCAGCAGCCCTACGGCGGTCAGCCCAACGACCAGCAGGCGTATGGCCAGCAGCCGTATGGGGTGCAGGACGCGGGAAGCCCGTCCTCCGATGCCCGGTTCGCCCAGCCCGGGTATGACCAGCAGGCGTATGCGCAGCCCGGGCAGGAGCCTTTTTACGCGCAGCCGGCCTACGGGCAGATGCAGGCCTATGGTTACCAACCGGCGCAGGCGTACGGGCCCGACGGCCTGCCCCGCCCCCTGAAGTCGAGGGTCGCCGCCGCGTTGTTCGCGCTCTTCTTCGGCATGTTGGGCGTGCACAATTTTTATCTCGGCTACACCAGCCGGGCCATGATCCAGCTGGTGCTGACGCTCGTCGGTGGTGTCCTGATGATCCTGCTCGTCGGGTTTCTCGTCATATTCGTGGTCGGCATTTGGGTGTTCGTCGAGTTCATCCTGATCCTCACCAGCTCCGGCGAGTACGAACGCGACGCGGACGGCTATCCGCTGGTCTAGGCGTCATGCCCCGCCAGGTTGCGAACGCCGGATACCGGGCGTATCGCGGCAGCTGGGGTGATCCAGCGCCGGGGGCGCCCGCGGCGGACTCCGGCTACCGGGGTGACGGCGCCCGGGGACTCGCGGTACCAGACGCAGTGCGCCCGCCGTCTACCCGGTCTGCGCCCCGCACTCCCACGTAAACCCACCCCGAATGCGCAGACCCACCCGCTGTAACGGGTGGGGTTGCCCATTCGGGGTGGGTTAGCTGCTGTGCCCCGGGAGGTTGCGGCGGCTGGGCGCGATTCGGGGTGGGTTAGCTGCTGTGCACCGGAAGGAGGCGGCCCGAGAAGAGATCTGACGTCGCGAGTGCGGGTGCCCGCGAATCCTGGGCCGCTCGGGGTGGCGCGTGGGCGTCGTCAAGCGAAATGGAAAAGGGGCCGGCCCGCCGCAAGTCTCATGCGGCGGGCCGACCCCGTCTTTCCGCGCCCGTCGGCGGGGTACATCCGCGCGAAGGCTAGTGCACGCCCTCGAAACGGGCGACGATCCACTTCTTGCCCAGGATCAGCGCGGCGCCGATGACGATCGACAGCACGCCGAGGACGATGAAGAAGTTCGACTCCGCGGAGGCGTCCTCCGGGTGGTAGTAGCTGGCCAGGGTGCCCGCGAGCGAGGTGCCCATGGCCACGGCCATCATCCAGACGGCGTACATGCGGGTCGGGTAGGACTCCGGCGCCAGCTTCGTGGCCAGCGAGTTGCCCACCGGCGACAGCAGAAGCTCGCCCATGGTGAACAGGAACAGGATCCACACGATCACGATAAGCGGCGTCGAATTCGCGGCGCCGCCGACGAACGGCAGGAAGAAGAACAGCGAAATGCCGATGATGATGTTGGCGACGCCGAACTTCACCGGGTAGGTCCACTGGCGGCGGCCCAGCTTCGTCCACAGGGCGGCGAAAATGCCCGAGAAAATGATGATGAAGATCGGGTTGATCGACTGCACCCACGCCGGGGACATCTCGAAACCGCCGATCATGCGGTTCAGGCGCTGGTCCGCGTAAATCGCGATGACCGTGAACTGCTGCTGGAAAATGCCGAAGAACAGCACGCCGGCGACGAACATCGGGATGAACGCCAGCAGGCGGTGCTTTTCGACGGCCGTGGTCCGGTCGGACAGGTACATCTGCAGCCACAGGACCACCGCAGCGATGCCCGCGAACACGGTGACGATGGTCGCCAGTGAGGCGACCGGCACGATGCCGGTGGCCACCAGGGCGACGGCGACGACCAGGACGGCGATCGCGCCGACGAAGGCGAAGAGGTACTTCGACTTCGGCAGCGGGTTCGGCACGTCGTGGCCGGCGGCGCCGATGGTGGTCTTCCGCATGAGGATGTACTGGATCAGGCCGATCGCCATGCCCACGGCGGCGAGGCCGAAGCCCCAGTGGAAGCCCTTGAGGACCCAGATCCAACCGGTGAGCAGCGGGCCGAACAGGGCACCGATGTTGACGCCCATGTAGAAGATGGAGAAGCCGGCGTCGCGGCGGGTGTCCTCGCGGGAGTACAGCTGGCCGAGCACCACCGACGCGGTGGTCTTCAGGCCGCCGGAGCCGAGGGCGACGCAGATCAGGCCGATGGCCAGGCCGATGACGCCCGGGATGAGCGCCAGCGAAATGTGGCCGATCATGATGAGGATGGCGGAGGCGAACAGCGTCCGCTCGGAGCCGATGAGGCGGTCGGCGATCCACGCGCCGACCAGCGCGGCCATGTAGACCAGGCCACCGTAGGCGCCGACGATCGACGTGGCCACCGCCTTGTCCATGCCCAAGCCGCCGTCGGTGACGGCGTAGTACATGTAGTACAGCAGGATGCCCTGCATGCCGTAGAAGCTGAAGCGCTCCCACATCTCCACGCCGAACAGGTTGGCCAGGCCCCAGGGCTGGCCGAGGAACGTTCGCTCCTTGTGGGAGCCGGTGCCCGAACCGCCGTCGATGGTGGCCGCCGGTGCGGTGCGGTTTCCGGCGGCATGGTCGCGCGCGGCGGTCGGCTGGTCGGCCTCCGCGCGCCGATCGTGACCGGGGGTCGTGTTGTCCCCGGTCGAGTCAGATGAATGTGCCATGTCCCCGATTATTCGCCTTCATGGGCCGAATGAAAAACCGGAAATGTGATTCGGAGTTGGCTCGGCCGCGAATTGTGGCGGGAATCATGGTCGCATCGGGCCTGGTCCGCGCCAGATCGGTTCGGGATCGGATCGTGCCCCCGAACCGGGTCGGTTCGGCGCGGGATCGGCTCCCGACCCGGCGCTCAGGCGGGGGTGCGGTCCTTGAGCACGATCTTCGCCACCAGGCGCAGGCCGAGCAGGAGCAGGCCGCTCATGACGGTGGCGACGATGATGAACGACCAGTGCGGCACGGCCCCGTGGCGCAGGCCCCAGATGGCCAGGCCGGTGGCGGCGGTGGCCAGCCAGACGATGACGCCGCCGGGCGCGATGGGCAGCGGGTGCTTCTTCGCTGCGGCGCAGATGCCGTGGCCGATGGCGCCGCCGACGAGGAAGGGCCACAGGGTGTCCAGCACGTTGGTCAGCGTGAACGGGTCGGCTTCGGTGTTGTGCGCCAGGCGGGCGAGCACGGCGAAGGCGAAGATCGCGAAGAAATCCATGGCGATCGTGCGGGTGACGGACACTGTTGCTCCTGTGGTTCGGTATTCCGGTTTCGAGTGTTTCGGTTCTTGTTTGCGGTTGCTTGCGCCCGCAGGGCCTATCCGGGCGGGCGCCCGCCCCCATCATCGTCGCCCGCGCCGTTTTCCGCTTCGATGTCCTTGCGGCGGTCGCCGCCGTAGCCGACCAGGTACACGACCCAGCCGACGGCGGCGGGCAGGATGAACGACACGAGGCGGTAGATCAGCACCGTCGCCACGGCATCGGTGCCGACCATGCCGGAGGCGATGAGGGTGCCGGTGAGCACGGCCTCCACGGGGCCGACGCCGCCGGGGGTCGCCTGGATGAACCCGGCGACCTTGCTGAGCACGAACGCCATCACGATGGTGTTCACCGTCACGTCCTCCACGCCGACCGCGCGCATGGCCGCGTAGAGGCAGGCGACGTCGCCGATCCAGTTGATCAGCGACCACGCGAACACGATGACCATGCGCAGCGGGCTGAGCCGCACGCTGGTCAGCTGCCGGATGGTGGTCTGCAGCTTGGCGGCGCCGCTTTCCGGCGGCTTGCGGCGCAGCGCGTTGACGGCCTTGAGGATCTGCTTTGCGACGGTCTCGATCACCGCCGTGTTCCGGGAAAACCACCACAGCAGCGCCGTCATCGCGAGCACGGCGGCGCCCGCGGCGATGAGCCGCCCGGGTGCGGTGCCGCCGATGAAGAACAGGGCGACCAGCGCCAGCGCCACGAGCCCCAGGAAACTCAGCGCCCCGGACAGCAGGATGAACCAGCTGATCACCACGGGCGACGCGCCCCACTTAAGCTGCCTGCGCACCTGCAGGGCGGTGGAGAACGCCACGCCGCCGGGCACCGACACCGACCACGCGTTGGCGGCGAGCACCAGTGAGTTGGTGGCGCGGGCGGTCACCGGCACATGGGCCGAGCGCAGCAGCAGGCGCATCACCTCGGCCATGGCGAACAGGGACAGTGCGACCATCGCGGCCGATGCGAGCACCCAGCCGAAGTCGGCGCGGAGGAACGTCCGCCAGCCGTCGACGACGCTGCCCCAGTTGCGCACCGTGAACCACAGCGCGACGCCGAGGATCACCAGGGTCAGCGCCCACCGGATCCACGAAGCCGAGGCGGCGGACGCCACCTTGCGGGCGGCGCCGCGCATGCGGGTCATCGGTTATCGACCGGCCCCGGGTCGGATTCGCCGGAGGCGGCGCCACCGCGGCCGGCGTCGCGGTGGGCGCCATGTCCGGCGCCCCCGTGGCCGGCGTCGCCCGAAGAGCCGCCGGGGCCCAGGGCCTCGCGCCTCTCCCACTCCAGGCGCAGCATGATGTCGCGCACCGTCAGGCGGCCCTCCGGCACGTGGATCGGCTCCTCGCCGGCCGCGGCGGCAGCGGCGGCGTCGAAGTCGGCGTCGCCCGCGTAGCCCGCGACGAAATCGTCGTGCGGGTCCAGGCCGCCGAAGCCGGCCGCGGGATCTTCCTCGACGAGCTCGCCCTCGTAGATGGGTTCGCCGGACTCCGTGTGCGCCGGCAGCGGCGGGGCCTTCGGCTGCTCGGCGGTGCGGTGGGCGTCGTCAAGCGGGGCATCGGCGTAGGACACGCCCCGCGCCGCGCTCGCCGCGCCGACCGCCGTCGCCGACCCGGCCGGAGCCTCCGCCACGCCCGACGGGGCGGCCGGGGCGCCCGCCATCTCGGGCACGCGGCCCACCGGCGACGGCACCGCCGACCCGTGGCCCAGGCGCTCCGACATGCGCTTGACCCACTGCGGCGCCCACCAGCAATCGTCGCCCAGCAGCTTCATCACCGCCGGGACCAGCAGCATGCGGATGATCGTCGCGTCGAGGAACAGGGCGGCGATCATGCCGAAGGCGATGTACTTCATCATCACGATGTCCGAGAACCCGAACGCGCCGGCCACGACGATCATGATCAGCGCCGCGGCCGTGATGATGCCGCCCGTGTTCGCCGTGCCGAACTGGATGGCGTGCGGCGTGGCTGCGCCGGCCTCGCGGTCCTCCACCATCCTGGACACCAGGAACACCTCGTAGTCCGTGGACAGGCCGTAGATGATCGCGATGATCAGCACCAGCACCGGGCTCATCAGCGGCCCCGGCGTGAAGCCGAACAGGCCCGCGCCCACGCCGTCGACGAACATCGCCGTGAGCACGCCCAGCGTCGCGCCGAGGCCCAGGGCCGTCATGATGATCGCCTTCGCCGGCAGGATGATCGACCCGAACACCAGCGCCATCAGGATGAACGTGGCCACCACCATGTAGAGGATCATCCACGGCAGCTTGTCGAACAGCGCCTCGATGGACTCCACCTCCATCGTCGGAGTGCCGCCGATGTAGACCTTCGCGCCCTGCGGGACGGCGATGTCGCGCAGCTGCTCGACGACGCGCGCGTTGTCCTTGCGGTCGGCGATGCCCGCCGACAGCACGGTGACGCCGTCCTTCGTCGGCCGGGCGATCTTGAAGCGGTCCGTCAGGCCCTCGACCTGGTTCGCCTTCTGGTAGATCTCGCCGACCGCGCGCGGGTTGCCGCCGTCCTCGATGACCAGCTTCACCGGGTCTGTGCGCATGGTCGGGAAGTTGGCGTCGAAGCGCTCCTGCGCCACGCGGGTCTCGTTCGCCGGCGGCAGGTAGGTCTCGTTGATGCCGCCGAACTTGATGCCGATCAGCGGCAGCGTCAGGGCCAGCAGGCCGAAGCACACCGCCACGGTGACCAGCTTCGAATGCTTCATCGCCCAGGCCGGGATGCGGCCCCACAGCGAGTTCATCGACTGCTCGCGGGTGCGGCCCGCGCGGCGGATGCTCCACTTGTCGATGTTCTTGCCCAGCAGCGCGAACAGCGCCGGCAGCACGGACAGCGACAGCAGCGCCGCCAGCGCCACAGCCGAAATGGCGCCGTAGGCGACCGATTTCAGGAAGGCCTGGGGGAACAGCAGCAGGCCCGACAGTGCGACCGCGACCATCGCCGCGGAGAACACCACGGTCTTGCCGGCCGTCGCCGTCGTATTCGCCACCGCCTGGGGGACGGGCACGCCCTCGGCCATCTCCTCGCGGAACCGGGAAACCATGAACAGGCCGTAGTCGATGGCCAGGCCCAGGCCCAGCAGCGTCACCACCGACTGGGCGAAGGCGTTGACCTGCGTCACCGACGCCAGCATCGACAGGATGCCCAGCGACCCCGCGATGGACAGGATGCCCACGATCAGCGGCATCGACGCCGCCACCACGCCGCCGAAGACGAGGAGCAGCAGAATCGCCACGATGGGCAGGCCGATCAGCTCCGCGCGCCCGATGTCGTCGGCCATGCCCGAATCCAGGGCACCGGCGACGGGGGTCGCGCCGGCGACCTCCATGTCCACGCCCGCCACCGGGATCTTGTCCTCGATGGCGCGGTAGTTCTTCAGGACGTCGTTGCCGGTGCCCTTCAGGCCGATCGCGACGAACGCGGTCTTCTTGTCCGGCGTCGCCAGCACCGCCTGATTGTTGGAGAAGTAGCTGGTGACGTGGTCGACGTACTGGGAATTCTCGGCCTGCAGGCGGGCGAAGTGCTCGTTGACCCTCTGCTTCAGGCCCGGATCATCGACGGTGGCCCCGTCGGGTGCATCGACGAGGACGATCACGTCGCCGGAGTTGTCCCGCCCGAACGTCTTCTCCTCCAGGACGGCCGCGGCGGTCGAATCCGACCCCGGGTCATCCCAGCCCTCCTGGTCGAGCCGGTCGCCCAGCTTCGTGCCCGAGAAGATGAACAGTGCGAGCAGGCCGACGACGAGAACCAGCGGCGTGATGACGCGATGCCGGTACGCGAAGGCTCCCCATCGATAGAACATGTGCGGGTCAGCGCTCCTTGAGAAGGGACATGAGCGAACGGAACGGTTGCAGCCACGCACCCTCGTCCGGCAGGTTCTCCAGGTCAACGCGCGGCAGCGGTTCGCGGAACACGCCGGGGATGTCCTCCAGGTCGATGAACTCGATGATGTCCGAGTTCACCGCCCACGCGGCGTGCTCGCGGAAGCCGATGACGGTGGTCGGGATCCGCGCGTGCTCGAGTTCCTCGAGCATCTCCTGGAAATTCTGCCCGTCGGCCGAGGCGACGACCACGCCTTCGAGGATGCCCTCCTCGCGGCGGCGCCGGATGTGGTCGAGCATGTCCGGGTCGACGTCGGAGTCCTCGCCGATCTTCGGCTTGGCGAACACCGCGAAACCGACGTTGCGCAGCGCCTCCACCCACGGGCGGACTATCTCGGCGCTGCCCGGCGCGATGTTGGTGAAGACGGTGGCCTCGGGCTCGATGTGCGTGCCGATGTCATCGGCCAGGTCCATCGTCCGCTCGACCAGCCACCGGCCGATGGCGTCGAAGCGCGGGCGGTGCGCGGCGGTCGGCCGGGACCCGAGGATCGCGCCCAGCCCCATGTCGATGTTCGGGGCGTCCCAGACCAGCAGCAGCGTCGGCGTGGTCTCGGGGGAATCGGCGTAATGGTGGGTGCCGCTCATCGGGCGTCCTCTCGGGTTGCGGCGGTCCCCTCGGGGCCGCGCTTGCGCCACACGTATTCGTGGATGTCGTGGTCGAGGTTCAGGCCGCGGTTCTCGAACTTCGTCGTCGGCCGGTCGAGCAGCATGGGCGACTCGGGCCACGGCCACGGCATCGGCTCGAGGGACGGCTCGACGTCGCGCAGCTCGTCGATCCACTCGGCGTATCCGGCGTGGTCGGTGGCGGCGTGGAAGACGCCGCCGGGCTTGAGGCGCGAGGCGATCAGCCGCAGCGTGCCGCTCTGCAGGATGCGGCGCTTGTGGTGGCGGGCCTTGGGCCACGGGTCGGGGAAGAACAGGCGCACGCCGTCGAGGGACTCGGGGGCGATCATGCGCTGCAGGACCTCGACGCCGTCGCCGCGGACCATGCGGATGTTGTCGACGCCCTCGCGGGTCATGGCGGACAGCAGCTTCGCCAGGCCCGGCTTGTACAGCTCGACGGCGATGATGTTGCGGTCTGCCTCGTGCGGCGCCATGGCGACGGTCGACGTGCCGGTGCCGCAGCCGATTTCCACGATCGTCGGGCCGGTCCGGCCGAACCATTCGGCGACGTCGATCACGTCGTCGGAAAGCACCTTGCCCACCCGGTCCCAATGCTCGTCCCAAATGGCCGCCTGGCCGGGGGTGAGGGTGCCGCGGCGGAAGCTGACGCCGCCGATGCGCGGGTACTCGAGGCCGTCGTCGAATTCGGTTTGCATGGGGCGGCCGTAGGGGAGGGCGCCCTTGCCGAAGTCGGGGACGCGGCCGGAGTCCGGCGCGTCGGCGGTCGTGTCCGCGCCTGCGGAGCCGGGCGCCGTCGATTCGGCATCGTTCGAGCCCGGTGCGGCGGATGCGGGATCCGCGTCTTCCCGGGGCTCGAAGTTCGTATCAGGGGTATCAGAGTTAGTCATCGCCCCCATTGTTCACGACCGGCGGAGGAGGTCAATAATCCCGCGCACGTGATTTCGCCCGCGCACGGGTCGCCCCGGGCCGCGGATCTGTTGCCCGGGTCCGGCGGCCGTGATCTACTGGGCGCGTTCGCGGCAGGGGGATAAGGCCACGTCGAACGGGTGACATCCGGCAAATTCGGGTCATTCGGGGAAATTTGGGGATATTCGGGAGCTTTCGGGGAATGCCCGGAGGCTATCGGGGGAAATGGGGGATCATGCGCGATTCGGGCGCGGCGGGTGCCGTGGTTGCCGTGAGCACCGCGGGTGCCGCGGTGACACTCGCCGCATCGGGGCGGGAGGGCCGTCTGTGGGCGGCGGTCGTCGATTGGCTGGCGGGGGCGGGCGTCGGCGAGGCCGCGGCGGTGGACATGGCGGAGTTGCTCGATTCCGTCTCGGGGCAGCCGATCATCGCGGTGCGCGGCCCGGCGGGAATCGGGGCCGGTGCGGTGGCGGAGGCGCTGCGCGGGCACCCGGTCGCCCGCGGGCATTGGGCCGTCGTCGCCGACGAGGGCCCCGCGCCGCGCATCGACGCCGATGCCGTCATCACCCTCGCCCACGATCCGGGGGCGGTCGCGCGTCCCGGCGAGGTGGTCGCCGATCCCCGGGCGCTCCGGGGGCGGGGTTTCCCGCTTGACGACGCCGCCGGAGACCCCGGACCGGCCATCGACCCGATTTCTGCCGTTGCGCCGGATTCCCGGGTCGACGCCCTGATCGGAGAGGTGGAGAAGCTGACGGCGCCCGAAGTCCTCGCCGACGTGCGGGCGGGCCGACTCGAGAGGGGCGTCGCGGCCATCGCGGCGGCCCATCCCATCGTCCGCGATGAACTGGAGGACCTGCTGTGGCCGTGACCATGGGCGACGGGCCGCCGTTGGAGGTGACCAAGGTCGATGGGCCACCGCTGGAGGTGACCACGGGCGGCGGGACGCCGTTGGAGGTGACCCGAACCGGGCCCGCCGCCGACTGAGCGGACGTGAGGGTGCTGGAAGACGAGGGCATCCGGTTCGCCGATGGGCGGATGCCGGTGGTGCTCATCCTCGTGGACGGCCGGTTGCCGCCGACCCGCGGAGACGTCGACCTCGTGGAAGCCGTGTCCGGGGCGACCGGGCGGTGCGCGGTGGGGCTCGACGTGGACCGCGCGCGGGAGCACGGCGGCGGGAACCATTTCGCCGCATGGCGGGACGCCGTCCACGTCGACGTGTCGGTCGGGCTCCTCGACCCCGCCATGGCCAGAACCCTGAAACTCCTCGCGGACGGACCAGCCCGGCCGATCACCCCGACTCCCGGCCAACGCAGGCGCGGATTGTTGGGGGCGCAGCTGTCGGCGGATCGCGCCGGGCGGGCACGGGCCGTCGAAAAGCAATGGCGGGAGCGGAAGGCGGCCCTGCCGCATGCCATCGCCGACGCGCTGGAGGAGGCGACGCGGGGTGCGGCGCCGGCCGGTGCGCGCGAGCTCGATGCCGCGGTGGCGAAGGCGGGGGAGAGCGTCGCCGAAGCGCTGGGACTGCCCGGGCCCCCGGCCGCGCCCGAGGCGCGGGAACGGCCGAAGCCGGGTTTCTTCACCGACGCCGGGGTGGGGCTGCTGACGCTCGGCGCGGCGGTCGGCGCGGGCGGGGTCCTCGGCGGGCCGCTGCAATGGGCGGGGCTGCCGAGCTGGGCGTCGGCGACCGTGACGGGGCTGGCGGGATTCGGGCTGGCGGCATCGCTGGCGATCGGAGGGCGGCGCCGGCGGATCGCCCGCGAGCGGGCCGGGTGGATGGCCGCGCACCTGGCGAAGGTCCGCCGCACCTGGGACCGGGACATCGCGACGACGCTGCGCGCCGAAACGCCGGTGCCGGCGGACGGATGGCGCGCCCGGCACCTCGCGGCGGCGCTGAGGGCGGAAACCGGGTGAGGGGATGCGGGGGATGTGGGGGCGTGATGGATGTGGGGGACGTGAAGGGAACGCGGGGAACGGCGGGAAGTGACGGGACGGTGTGTGAGATGAGATGCGTGAGATGAGATGCGCGAGATGAGATGCGCGAGATGAGCGGGACCGGAATGGCGGACGAACGGAACGGCGCGAAGCAGAGACCGAATATCGCGAAGCAGAGACCGAATATGCAGAGGCCGAATATGAGGTCGAGTAGGAGAAGGAAATGATGGACGGAATCTTCGGGGGCCCCGGAAGCCACGGCGCCGACGGAACCGGCGGGATCGACGGCACCGGCACCGGCATCGGCGGCGGCGCCGGGCCCGCGGCGGCGTGCGGTCTCGGCGACCTCGCCGCGATCGACCCATTAGAAGCGGGCATGGCGGGTGCCGCTGGCGCGGAGGGGATGGCGGGCACCATCGGGGTGGATGGCACGGTGGGCACCGTGGCGGGTGCCGGAGGCGTTGCGGGGGCGACCGGCGACGGGATGATCCTGCGCATCGGCGGCGAGTACTTCGACATCGGGCCGGTCTCCGCGGACGCCGACGGGGACGGCGTCGCCGATTCCGTCACGCTCGCCGACGACCGGGGCCTGAGCATCTACTCGGACATCGACGGAGATGGCACAGTCGATCACGTCACCACGGTCCTGTTCGATGGGACGTACGAGACGTGGACCGCGGCCTCGGGAACGGGGGCGGAAAGTTCCGGGGGCACCCCCTCGGGGGTGGGCGCCGATCCCGTCGCAAAGCCGGGCGGCCCTGCGACCTGGGGCGTTCATGAATGGGAACGGGGCGAAAGGGGCCGCTGGGCGTGATCTTCCCCAAAAGGATCGCTGTGGGGTTCGTCTCACGTTCGTCGGCGGCAAGTTTAGATGAGCGACGGTAGCCTGATAACGAGACGCGAAATCCATAGTCAGGAGAACAGATGTCCGCACCTTCCATCCCGGGTCTGCAGGGGCAGGCCCCGACCGAGAACGCCGAGCTGCTCAGGTGGATCGCCGAGGTCGCAGAGCTCACCACCCCGGACAAGGTCGTCTTCGCCGACGGCTCCCAGGAGGAGTGGGACCGCCTTTCCCAGGACCTGGTCGACAAGGGCACGTTCATCAAGCTCAACGAGGAGAAGCGCCCCAACTCCTTCCTGGCGCGCTCCAACCCGGCCGACGTCGCCCGCGTCGAGTCCCGCACCTTCATCTGCTCCGAAAAGGAGGAGGACGCCGGCCCGACCAACAACTGGGCGGACCCGGCCAAGATGAAGGAGGAGATGCTCGAGCATTACCGCGGCTCCATGAAGGGCCGCACCATGTTCGTCGTCCCCTTCTGCATGGGCCCGATCGATGACCCGTCGCCGAAGCTCGGCGTCCAGCTCACCGACTCGGAGTACGTCGTGCTGTCGATGCGCATCATGACCCGCATGGGCCAGGACGCGCTGGACAAGATCGGCAAGGACGGCGACTTCGTCCACGCCCTGCACTCCGTGGGCGCGCCGCTGGCCGAGGGCGAGGAAGACTCCACCTGGCCGTGCAACGACACCAAGTACATCACGCACTTCCCCGAGACCAAGGAAATCTGGTCCTACGGCTCCGGCTACGGCGGCAACGCCATCCTGGCCAAGAAGTGCTACGCCCTCCGCATCGCCTCGGTCATGGCCAAGGAAGAGGGCTGGATGGCCGAGCACATGCTCATCCTGAAGCTCACCGACCCGTCGGACAAGGTCTACTACGTCGCCGCCGCGTTCCCGTCGGCCTGCGGCAAGACCAACCTGGCCATGCTGACCCCGACCATCGAGGGCTGGAAGGCCGAGGTCGTCGGCGACGACATCGCCTGGCTGAAGTTCGGCGAGGACGGCCGCCTGTACGCCGTCAACCCGGAGAACGGCTTCTTCGGCGTCGCCCCCGGCACCAACTACGACTCCAACCCGAACGCGATGAAGACCCTGGAGAAGGGCAACTCCATCTTCACCAACGTCGCGCTCACCGATGACGGCGACGTCTGGTGGGAGGGCCTGGAAGGCAAGCCGGAGCACCTCATCGACTGGAAGGGCAACGACTGGACCCCCGACTCCGATGAGCTGTCCTCGCACCCGAACTCCCGCTACTGCACCCCGATCGCGCAGTGCCCGGTCGCGGCTCCGGAGTTCAACGACTGGAAGGGCGTCCCGCTCGACGCCATCCTGTTCGGCGGCCGCCGCCCCGACACCGTGCCGCTGGTGACCGAGGCCCTGTCCTGGAACCACGCCACCTTCATCGGCGCGACCCTGGCTTCCGGCCAGACCGCCGCCTCCGCCGAGGCGAAGGTCGGCTCGCTGCGCCACGACCCGATGGCCATGCTGCCGTTCATCGGCTACAACGTCGGCGACTACCTGCAG
Source organism: Corynebacterium hansenii (assembly GCF_030408795.1). Lineage (NCBI taxonomy): Bacteria > Bacillati > Actinomycetota > Actinomycetes > Mycobacteriales > Corynebacteriaceae > Corynebacterium > Corynebacterium hansenii. Next base: position 2,952,396 of record NZ_CP047211.1, on the reverse strand, counting down.
CACTGGGTCGACATGGGCAAGAAGGGCGGCGACAACATGCCGTCCGTCTTCCTGGTCAACTGGTTCCGCCGCGGCGACGACGGCCGCTTCCTGTGGCCGGGCTTCGGCGACAACTCGCGCGTCCTGAAGTGGATCATCGACCGCATCGAGGGCCGCGTCGAGGCCAAGGAAACCGTCGTGGGCAAGACCGCCCGCGCCGAGGACCTGGACCTCACCGGCCTGGACACCCCGATCGAGGACGTCAAGGAAGCCCTGAAGGCCCCGGCCGAGAAGTGGCAGGGCGACATCGCGGACAACGAGGAATGGCTGAAGTCCCTCGGCGACCGCATGCCGCAGGAGATGTGGGACGAGCTCGAGGCCCTGAAGGCCCGCATCAAGGAGCGCGAGACCAAGAAGTGATTCGCCTTCGGTGAGCCGGGCCCGCCCGGTTCGCAATACGCGTCCAGGATCGCCCCTTCCGACGCCGGCATCGCGCCGGCGGAGGGAGGGGCGTGTTCTGTTGCCGGGGGTGCCGCGCGAGGCCGGGGGTACCGCATGCCGCCGGCCCGGTACGGGTGGGGGTAATGGGTGTGGCCGGATACCCGGTCGGGTACATTTGGCACGATTCATCGACGCGTGACGAAAAAGACATGCTCGGGGGCTATTTACGCAGCTGGGGTTCGGATAAAGTCACTGGCAGCGAAAGCCCGGCGGGCCCCGAGCGCCGGATCGCACGCGCCGCCCGAATCCGCGCCGCGCCCGCTTTCGTGACCAGAGAGGTTGTGCCCGACATGCAGCTCACGGTGTTCTCCGACCTGAGCCTCCGGATCATCATGCGCATGGCGGCGGGCGAACCCGGGCGGAAATTCACCGCGGGGGCGGTGGCCGACGAGCTCAATGCGTCGCGGGCCCACGTGGCGAAGGTCGTGACCAAACTCGTCGAAATGGAGCTGGTCACCGCCGTCAAGGGGCGCTATGGCGGCATCTACCTCGCCGACGGTGCCCTGGATCGCTCCGTGGGGCATATCCTCCGCGAACTGGAGGGCGGCGAGGTCGTCGACTGCGTCGGCACGAACTGCCCGCTGCTGCCCGGCTGCCGGCTGCGCGGCGCGCTCGCGGGCGCCCAGGAGGCGTTCTTCGCGCACCTCGACCCCATCACCATCCGCGATCTCGTGCCGGACCGCGGCGCGGGAACGCCGCTCCAGCTGCTCGGCGTGGGCAAGCCCGAATAGCGCTCCCGGGGGAATTCTCCACTCTCCTCGGTGGCGGCGGGGGTGGCCGTCGCAAAGCAAGGGCCAGCTGTTTTTTGACCGTCCCACCTGGCCCGTTACCCCCGCTCCGGTTAATGCGCAAAGCAGATGCGCATTAGGTGCTAGCGTTGTCGGCGACCCCCACCCCGACATCCCACAGGGAGCACCCATGGCCACCATCGACGTCAAAAAAACCGGCCTCACCGACGAGCAGGCGGAGATCATCCGCCAGACGCTGCCCGTCGTCGGCGCGAACATCGGCGATATCACCCCGAACTTCTACCGCCGCATGTTCACCGCCCATCCGGAGCTGCTCGCCGACACCTTCAATCGCGGCAATCAGAAGCAGGGCGCGCAGCAGAAGGCGCTCGCCGCCTCCGTGGCCACGTTCGCCGCCACGCTCGTCGACCCCGATGCCCCCGCCCCCGAAGAGCTGCTGGCGCGCATCGGCCACAAGCACATCTCCGTCGGCATCGTCGAGGAGCAGTACCCCATCGTCCACCGCCACCTGTTCGACGCCATCGAGGAGGTCCTGACCCCCGAGGTGTTCCAGGGCGCCGTCCGCGATGCGTGGGATGCGGTGTACCTGGAAATGCAGCGCGTTCTGGTGGACTTCGAAAAGCAGCTTTACGACGAGTCCGGCGTCGCCCCCGGAGACGTGTTCCGCGCGGCGGAGGTCGTCTCGCGGGAGGATCTGAGCGACGACGTCGTCGTGTTCGGCGTGCGCGGCAAGGGGACGGAGCTGCCCGGATTTGAGCCGGGGCAGTACATTTCCGTGCGGCAGACGATGGCGGATGGCGCGCGCCAGCTGCGCCAGTACTCGCTGGTCGGCGTGCCGGGCGAGGGCGTGCTGAAGTTCGCCGTCCGCCGCGTGCCCGCCGATGAACTCGCGAACCTGCCCGCCGGCGAGGTGTCCAACAAGCTGTGCGACGACGTGCGTGTCGGCGATGAGATCGAGACTTCCCTGCCCGCGGGGGATCTGGTGCTCGACGTGGACTCGGATGAGCCGGTGGTGCTGGTGTCCGCCGGCATCGGCGCGACGCCGATGGTCGGCATGCTCAACTTCCTCGCCGCCAACGGGTCGGAGCGCCGGGTGCTGTCCTGCCATGCCGACCGGTCGGAGGCGGCCGACGCGCTCGGCGCGGAGCGTGGGGCCGCGGTCGAGGCTCTGGTCAACGGTTCCGAGAAGCGCTGGTACGAGCCGGAATTCATGGACCTGTCCGACAATGGCGGCGTCGAGCTGCCGGAGGGCGCGCAGTTCTACATCTGCGGCGGAAACGGCTTCCTGCAGCACGTCCGAGGCCAGCTCGCCGAGCGCGGCGTCGACCGTGCCCGCATCCACTTCGAGCTGTTCAGCCCCAACGACTGGCTGCTGGATGCGTGACGTGTAGGGCTCCGGCCTGAGGTGCCTTTGCGGCGCCCGTTCGTCCCGAGCGGTTGTTCGGGGCGGGCGGGCGTCGCTTGTCATTTGACCTGGGGGACCGTGATTGTCGTGTCCGGGTGGCGAAGGGCTGTTCGGACGCTTATCGTGGGCGTTGGAACAAACGTTCACGTGATGCGGGGATCATGGAGTTCGGGAGGGGTCGTGTCCGAAAATGAAGGCGAGTGTGGCTCGGGCGTCGGAGTTGGCGCTCGTGCCGGGATCGATTCTGGAGGTGAGGCCGGCGTCGCTCCCGTCGCTGGAGCAAGCGATGGGCCCGGTGCCGGAGCGGACGATGGTTCGGACAAGGGAGCCGACGTTGATTCCGGCAGCGTGGTGGGCACTGGGGCGGGAGCGGCGCTAAGCGAACGGCCCGACTGGGGCTTAATGGGGCCGCCCGGCACACCCGAGTCAAACGAGTCGACCGGGATCCGGGCGGAACGGCTCGTTCGTGAGCTGGGCGGCATCGTCTCGCAGCTGGTGGCGCTCGACCTTCGATCGGAAATCACCGACGCCGGGGATCCGGGATATGACCGGCTCGAAGGTGCGATGGCCAAGTTCTTCCTGTTCCTGCGCCAGTCCGACGCCGTCCTCGGGCTCTTCGCCGACGTCGCGCTCACCGTCGAGGCGCACCGGAGGCTGGGAGGGAGGGCCACCGCAAAGTCCTACCTCCGCCGAATCTTGGACTGCACCGACTCGCAGGCGGCGCACATCATCGAGTACCGCGACACGCTCCGGCCGCAGCCGGACCCTGACCCTCCCCCGGAGGCAAACGCCGAGGAAATAGCCGCGAGAGCCGAGCTTCAGGAAAAGCGCCGGGAAATCGCGGCGTCCCTGGAAGCGTCCGCGCGCAAGGGCAACTTCCCCATCGAACGCTCACGGCAGCTGAACAGGTTTCTCGGTGCCTTCGACGGGCAGGAGCACGGGATGGTCGAGAAGGTGGCCGACGCCATCGCCGACAAGGTCGATGAGACGAAGGCCGCGGGATTCCTCCCCATGATGTCGTCCGAAGCGGAACCTCATCTGCGCAAACGGAAGTCGAAGGAAAAGGCCGGCGCATCGAAGGCGTATCTGACCGTCCACGCTCCGGATGTCAACGGCATGTGCAGGATGACCGCGCTGTTGCCCGCGCCGACGGCCGCTCTGGTCAACGCGGCCATGCACGTCAACGCCGCGCCGGGGATGTTCATGGACTTGCCCGAGGGGACCTCCGACTTCCGGACGGTCGGCCAACGGCGGGTTCATGCACTCCACCACATCATGGTGAACATCCTCGCCGGGCCGGAATGGGCCGACGGTGGTGGTGATGGCGGCAATTGGGAAACCGGTGGCTTCGGGGACGATGGCGGCAATTGGGATGCCGGTGGCTTCGGGGACGATGGCGGCAATTGGGATGCCGGCGGCGTCGCAAAGCAGAAAAGCCATGCCGAATCCGGTGGCGGCTTCGATGGGGACCCGCCCGCGGGTGGACGGTCACCCGAACCGCAGCCATCGGGCGCATGGGCACCGGGAGAGTTGCCGCCGGACGCGCAGTCCCCGGAGCAATCGCGGCGACGCACGCACCCACCGAATGAGAAGTCGCCGGACACGCAGCCACCGGGTCAACCGCAGCGCCGGACGCACCCGCCGAATGAGAAGGCGCCGGATGGGCAGCCGTCGCGGGGAACCCGTGGGCCGGGTGGGCCGGAGCAGGGGCTGCTGCGGTGGGTGCGAACCGACTCGCCATGGTGGGATCCGGAGCAATGCCCGTTCGTCGCGGACCTGTTTTCGGGCAGCGCCAAACCGTTGGGGAAGAAGTTGCCGGGAGTGGGGGCCGTGGTCGTCGCGATACGCGCGTCGGAACTGGATGAGGAACTGAAGGCGAAGCGGTTGGATCGAAAGCGGTTCCCGACGAATACGGGCATTGACCTCACGCTGGAGGAGCTGCTGTCGCTCGGCGCCGACACGTACTCGTGGCTGGCGGAACTCGATGACCTCGCGGGCAGGCCCCTGCAACTGGGGCGGTCGCGGCGCACCGCGAGCCTGTGTCAGCGGATTGCCCTCCTCGCCTCGGAAACCGTGTGCACGTACCCGGGCTGCGAAAAGCCGGCGATCGATTGCGAAACGCACCACATCGACGACTGGGCAAATGGGGGAGGCACCGACATCGACAATCTGACTTACCGTTGCCCCGAGCATCACCGCGAGAACGACGACACCAAATCCGCTCCCGGCTGCGGGCACGCCACGCACCCGAGGGATACGGGGCGCGCGGGGCACCGGTTCCCCGGGAAAGCTCCGGAGTTCAACGATTCTCCCGCCGCCAGGAAATCGCCCGGATGGAGCGCAACGTGGTGGGCGAAGTACCAGAAGGAGCGGCGCGAAATGGAGGAAGCGCGCGGGACCCTGTGGCGATGAGCCTCGGCGGGGTGACGAGGTGCACTCGAAAAGGGGGTGTCCGAACGGACAACCGCGGCGCGATGTGATGATAATGAACCGATCACAATTCGCCCATGGCGCAGATGGTGCAACCGGACGTGGTCGACGCCCACGAACCCGGCGGCGAACTCGCCGCAGCAGGTACCAACCGCGCCCGTGGTGCCCACCGCCACCGCGGTGCAGACGGCATCAACGGCGCCGCCGGCGCAGGCGATCCACACGACGAGGGGCACGATTCACATGACCGATCAGAATTCCACCGAAGATGGCCGTTTCGACGCCGGCATTCGCGTCCGCCGCGAGGTGATGGGCGACGACTTCGTCGACGCCGCACTCGAGCGCAACGCCGGCACCGACGGCGAGGGTCTCCAGCGGCACATCACGGAGACGGTCTGGGGTTCCGTGTGGACCCGCGATGGCTTGGCGAATCGCGACCGCAGCCTGCTCAACATCGGGATGCTCGTGGCCCTGCGCGCCACCGGCGAGCTGCGCGGTCACGTCCGCGGTGGTCTGCGCAACGGCCTGTCCCGCGAGGAAATCACGGAGGCCGTCATCCACACCGCCGGTTACTGCGGTGCCCCCGCGGCACTGTCCGCGATGAAGGTCGTCCAGGAGGTTCTGGTGGAGGAACTCGGCCCGCTGCAGGGCGAGTAAGGCGCGCTTGGCGCGAGCCGGTCGGCGTCAGACGCCGAAAACGGGCGGCAACGGATGGGGGATCCGTTGCCGCCCGAGCGTTTTACTGGGCCGGCTCAGCTGGACCGCCGGACCCGACTTGCTGAAGCCGGTCTAACGGATCCGACCTGCCGGCCCGACCTTCCAGAGCCGACTTGCCGGTCCCGACAAACCTGAGCCGACTTGCCGGGCCCGACATTCCTGAGCCGACCTGCCGAACCCGATTCTGCCGAGCGCGACCCAACGCGTTTGACCCAAACTGCCCGGCTACTTGGCCGCAGCCTCCGGCGGGTCGAGCGGGTCGCCGTGGCCGGCCCGGTAGTAGGGCAGGTCCAGCGGCTCGAGCGGGGTCTTTCCGGCGATGAGGTCGGCGGCCTTCTCGGCGATCATCATGGTCGGGGCGTAGATGTTGCCGTTGGTGATGCCGGGCAGCACGGACGCGTCGACCACGTAGAGGCCTTCGGTGCCGTGGACGCCCATGGTGTCGGGGTTCACGACGGCCATTTCGTCGGACTCGGGGCCCATGACGCAGGTGCAGGACGGGTGCAGTGCGGTCTCGGCGTCGCGGCGGACCCAGTCGAGGATCTGTTCGTCGGTTTCGACGTCGGCGCCGGGGGAGGTTTCGACGTCCCAGTATTCGCGCATGGCGGGGGTGTCCAGCAGCTTGCGGGACGTCCGGATGGCCTCGACCCATTCGCGGCGGTCCTGGTCGGTGGAGAGGTAGTTGAACAGGATCTCGGGCTTCTTCATCGGGTCCGAGGACGTGATGCGCACGTGGCCGCGGGCGTCGGAGTACATGGGGCCGACGTGGAACTGGAAGCCGTGGTCGCCTTCGGGCTTCGTGCCGTCGTAGCGCATGGCCAGCGGCAGGAAGTGGAACATGAGGTTGGGGTAGGCCTCGTTTTCGTTGGAGCGGGCGAAGCCGCCGCCTTCGAAGTGCGAGGTGGCCACGGGGCCCTTCTTGGTCAGGATCCACTGCAGGCCGATGAACGGCCAGCGCCACTTCTCCAGGTACGGCTGGGAGCTGACGGGCTTGGTGCAGTTGTACTGGACGTAGACCTCGAGGTGGTCCTGCAGGTTTTCGCCGACGCCGGGCAGGTGCTTGACGACGTTGATGCCCACCTTGTTCAGCAGGTCCTTGTCGCCCACGCCGGACAGCTGGAGGAGCTGGGGCGAGTTGAATGCGCCGCCGGCCAGGATGACCTTGTCGGCGCGGACCTGGTGCAGTCGGCCGCCCTTGCGGTATTCGACGCCGACGGCCTTGGTGCCTTCGAAGAGGATGCGGGTGGTGTGGGCGCGGGTGCGCAGTTCGACGTTCGGGCGCTTGAGCGCGGGGTGGAGGTAGGCGCGCGACGCCGACAGGCGCTTGCCGCCGTCGATGTTGGCGTCGAAGGGGCCGAAGCCTTCCTGGCGGTAGCCGTTGACGTCGGGGGTGTAGTGGTAGCCGGCCTGCTCGATGGACTTGAAGAAGGCCTTGAACAGCGGGGAGTCCGCCGGTCCGCGCTTCATGCGCAGCGGGCCGTCGTGGCCGCGGCGGGGGTCATCCGGGTCGGAGCCGAGGGCGTTTTCCATGCGCTTGAAGTAGGGCAGGACGTTGCTCCAGCCCCACTCTTCGAGGCCTTCGCGGGCGCCCCACTTTTCGTAGTCCATGGGGTTGCCGCGCTGGTAGATCTGCCCGTTGATGGACGAGGAGCCGCCGACGACCTTGCCGCGGGCGTGGTAGATGCGGCGCCCGTTCATCTCCGGTTCGGGTTCGGATTCGTAGGCCCAGTCGTAGAAGCGGTTGCCGATGGGGAACGAGAACGCCGACGGCATGTGGATGTACAGGTCCCACAGCGAGTCCATGCGGCCGGCCTCGAGGACGAGGACGGAGGTGGTGAAGTCGTCCGAGAGGCGGTTGGCCAGGACGGAACCGGCGGAGCCGGCGCCGACGATGACGATGTCCTTGTGCTCGACGGGTCCGTCGGCGGAGTTCTTCCGGCGGCGGGAGAAGGGGAATGCGGGCATGTTTCCTCCGGATGTCGTGGGGTAGCGGGGGTGCGCTGTCACGCAGCGGGTTCCCCCAAAGGATGACATGACCTCGGCGGCCCGTGCCAACTTGCCCAGTAGTGTCAAGTTGCCGCGCCGCGTCATCGTCGCTGGTCAGCGTGATGATTATCACCGTATATGCGGCTGGTCACATGGGTCGATTTGATTAACGGCCTACACTTGAACGGTCATGAGTCAAACGAGGGATATTTCTTATGAATGAACGTCCATCACCGGCCCGTGAGCCGTCGGCAAGCTCAATCGCCCCCGAGCGGCACAGCCCCTACGGTCCCGCATCGCAAGCCGGGCCGCCGGAATCGCCGCCGGTGAACCTGCCGGTGTTCCTGGTTTCCGGTGCCGGCATCATCGCGATCGCGTTGTGGGCGATTTTCGCGCGCGAGAACGCCGCGAACACCCTGGCCGCGATCGTCTCCGCCGTGTCGGAGAATCTCGGCTGGTTCTACGTGGTCACCGCCACCGTCGCGGTGCTGTTCATGATCTGGATCGCCGTGTCGAAGGCGGGCCACGTCAAGCTCGGCCCGGACCACGCGAAACCGCAGTACAACCTGTTTTCGTGGGCGTCGATGCTCTTCGCCGCCGGCATCGGCGTCGACCTGCTGTTCTTCTCGGTCGCGGAGCCGGTCGCCCAGTTCTACGGCCCGCCGGCCGGCGACCCGGAGACCATCGAGGCCGCCCGCCAGGCCGTCGTGTTCACCCTGTTCCACTACGGCATCACGGGGTGGGCGCTGTATGCGCTGATGGGCATGGCGTTCGGCTACTTCGCCTACCGCCTGAACATGCCGCTGACCATCAGGTCCGCGCTGTACCCGATCATCGGCAAGCGCATCCACGGGGCGGCGGGCGATGCCGTCGAGATCGCCGCGATGCTCGGCACCGTCTTCGGCGTGGCCACGTCGCTGGGCATCGGCGTCGTGCAGCTGAACTACGGGCTGAAGGTCCTGTTCGACCTGCCCGAGAACATCCCGATGCAGATCGCGCTGATCGTCGTCGCCGTGTTCGTGGCCACGATTTCGGCGGTGTCGGGCGTGGACAAGGGCATCCGCCGCCTGTCGGAGTTCAACGTCGGCCTGGCCATCGGCCTGATGCTGTACATCCTGGTCACCGGCCGCACCGCGTTCCTGTTCGATGCGCTGGTCATGAACATCGGCGAGTACGTGTCCAAGTTCCCGTCCATGACCATGGACACCTACGCGTTCTCCGACGCGCAGGAGTGGATGAACTCGTGGACCCTGTTCTTCTGGGCCTGGTGGGTCGCGTGGGCGCCGTTCGTCGGCCTGTTCCTGGCGCGCATTTCGCGCGGCCGCAGCCTGCGGCAGTTCATCGTGGGCACGCTGACCATCCCGTTCGTTTTCGTGCTGCTGTGGGTGTCCGTGTTCGGCAACTCCGCCCTCGATCTGGTCCTCGGCGGGGACGACGAGTTCGGGCAGATGGCCGTCGACATGCCGGAGCGCGCGTTCTACCTGCTGCTCGAGCAGTACCCGGCCGGCATGGTGGTCGCGGGCGTCGCGTCGCTGATCGGCCTGTTGCTGTACATCACCTCGGCGGACTCCGCCGCGCTGGTGATGAGCAACTTCACCTCGAAGATCACCGACACCCGCCAGGACGGGGCGGCGTGGTCGCGCATCTTCTGGGCTGTGGTGGTCGGTGTCCTGACCATCGCCATGCTCTTCGTCGGCGGCATCCCGACGCTGCAGTCGGCGACGATCGTCATGGGCCTGCCGTTCGCGGTGGTCATCTACCTGATCATGTACGGCCTGTTCAAGTCCCTGCGCCTGGAGATGTTGCAGAAGGACTCCGCGACGCGGACCATCCGAGGCGCCATCTCCGGCCGGGCCGACGGCGCGGGCGGCAACTGGCGCCAGCGCCTGACGCGCGCCATGACGTTCCCCGGCAAGCGCCAGACCCGCCGCCACGTCGACGAGGTCGTCGCCCCGGCGCTGACGGAGGTCGCGCAGGCCATCCGCGAGCGCGGCGCCGACGTCACCCTCACCCGCAGCGTCGTCGAGGACATCGGCATCGACCAGCTGGATCTGCTCGTCCGCTTCGGCGACGAGCGTGATTTCCGCTACCAGGTCTATCCCACGGAGCACCCGACGCCGTCGTTCGCCGGCCGCATTCACCTGGACCGGGACGCCGACGTGACGTACCACCGCCTCGAGGTGTTCACGCTGACCGGGTCGCTGGGTTACGACGTTTACGGGTACACAGGGACGCAGATCATCGAAGACGTCCTGGATCTGTACGAGCGGCATCTGGAGTTCCTGCACATGCAGGCCGATCTTCCCGGCAACTCGGACATGTCCGACTCCGCCGACCCCGTCCGCGAGTGGACCGACGACTACGTCACCGACACGACCAACGCCAACGCGAAGGAGAACCGATGAGCGACGCAAACACCGAAACCGACGCGGACACGGCCGACACCGGCACCACCCCCGCCGACACCGGCACCACCCCCGCCACCGCCAATCCCACGGGCGCCGCCGCCCCCGCAACGCTGTACATCGACGGCACCTGGGGCCCCGCGGCGTCGGGCGAGACCCGCACCATCACGTGCCCGGCGGACGGCAACCGCGTGGCCGACGTGTCGGAGGCCGCGGCCGCCGACACCGAGCGCGCGATCGCGGCCGCCCGCGCGGCTTTCGACGCCGATGGCGAGGATTCCTGGTCGGCGTGGACGGCCTTCGATCGCGGGGAGCTGTTGCTGAAGGTCGCGGATGGCATCCAGAAGCGCCGCGACGAGTTCGCGCGCGCCGAGTCCCTGGACACGGGCAAGCGCCTGCCGGAGTCCGAGGCGGACATGGACGACATCATCGCCTGCTTCAAGTATTTCGGGAAGCTCGCCGGGTTGGATGCGGGCCGCGTCGTCGATGCCGGCGATCCGACGGTTGCGTCGCGCGTGGTGCGTGAGCCGGTGGGCGTCTGCGGCCTGATCACGCCGTGGAATTACCCGTTGCTGCAGGTCGCGTGGAAGGTCGCGCCGTGCCTGGGTGCGGGCAACACGTTCGTGCTCAAGCCGGCGGAGCTGACGCCGCACACGTCGATCCTCCTGCTGGAGCTTCTCGACGAACTCGGCCTGCCCAAGGGCGTCGCCAACCTGGTGACCGGCGCGGGCGCCGAGGCGGGTGCCCCGCTGTCGTCGGATCCGCGTGTGGACATGGTGTCCTTCACGGGTGGTCTGGTCACGGGCCGGGTGATCGCGGCGGAGGCGTCGAAGACGGTGAAGAAGATCGCGCTGGAGCTCGGCGGCAAGAACCCGAACGTCATTTTCGCGGACGCCGATTACGAGGCCGCGTTGGACAATGCCCTCAACGGCGCGTTCGTCCATTCCGGGCAGGTTTGTTCGGCGGGTGCGCGCATCATCGTGGAGGAGTCGATCGCGGAGAAGTTCGTCGACGATCTCACAGAGCGCGCGCGGCACATCGCCTTGGGCGGCCCGTTCGATGAGAAAGCGGAGACCGGCGCCCTCATTTCGGAGCAGCATCGCGAGAAGGTCGCCGCGTACGTCGACCGCGCCCGCGAGCAGGGCGCGCGAGTGCGTTGCGGTGGGGCGGTTGCGACGGGTCCGTCGGCGGACGGGTCGGCGAAGCTTGACGACGGCTGGTTCTACGAGCCCACCGTCATCGACCGTTGCACCCGGGAGATGGATTGCGTGCACGATGAGGCTTTCGGGCCGGTCGTCACGGTGGAGACGTTCTCCACGGAAGCCGAGGCCATCGAGATCGCCAACGACACGATCTACGGCCTGGCGGGCGCGGTGTGGACCACGGATGCGTCGCGTGCGGAGCGCGTGGCCCGGAAGCTGCGCCACGGCACGATCTGGATCAATGATTTCCACCCGTACCTGCCGCAGGCGGAGTGGGGTGGCATGGGCCAGTCCGGTTTCGGCCGGGAGCTGGGCGAGACGGGCTTCGAGGAGTACACGGAGCAGAAGCACATCTACCAGAACACCGCGCCGGCGGTGACGGGCTGGTTCGAGGACCGCCGCTAGGCGGTCACGCACGGTTCTGGGCGCCGCACCCGGCCCCGGAGGCCCCGGGTCGCCGCCTACACCGCGCGTCGCATTGCGATGCGCGGTTCGGCGTCCAGCCCCGCCGCGGTTTCCCGGGCGCGGGCGGCTGCAAGGGGGCCGGGGAGGGCTCCCTCGTCGAGTTCCCCGAAACCCAACCTGCGGTACAGCGGCCCGTTCCAGGGCACGTCCGCGAAGGTCGTCAGCGTCAGCGCGGTTTTCCCCCGCCGCCGCGCGATGTTCGCGGCGGCCTCGAGAACGCGAATCGCCCCGGCATCCTTGCGGATGGCGGGGCGGGTGCGCGGGTGGGCGGTCATCTTTCGGATGATGCCCGATTCACGGTGCGCGCGGGCCGTCGTCAAGCCCGTGCCGTGCGGCGCTACGCGCGGCCGAGGTGGTCGCCGACCACCGACAGGCCGTGGGTGGTCATGTGGAGGAACAGGTTGTAGTTGCCGATCTTGTCGTCGACGATGCCCACGACCCAGTTCTCGCGGTCGCAGGTGCCGTGGCCGGCGGTGACGTCCTTGAGGTTGATGAAGCGCCCGCCGGCGTCGGCGGCACCCTGCTGCAGGCCCGCGTCGAGGCCGGCCTCGATCTCGGAGAGGTTGACGGCCGGGGTCGGGATGCCGACGCCGCCGGTGTTGACCAGGCAGACCTCGCCGTTCGGGCCGGAGATGGTCGGGTAGCCGGCGACCTTGACCTGGGCGCCCGGGGCGACCTCCTTGGCGCGGTTGACGGCGTCGCGGACGGCGGCGCGGAGGTTTTCCTGGATCTGCGGCATGGGCATGCGCTCGTTCAGGATGTACGGGTAGGTGTCGTTGGCGCCGGCCAGGATGACGACCTGCTTGGTGCCGGCGTCGAGCGCGCCGGTCTCGGCGGCGCGGTTGATCTGGTCGATGATGCGCATGCCGCCGGTGCGGAAGGAGGCGCCGGCGCAGGTGTAGTCGGCGACGTTGCCGCCGTTGTGGTTGCCCACGGCCTCGGTGAACGTCCGGTCGGTGCCGCAGTTCAGGTCGTTGACGCGGGCGCCCGGGACGGGGATGTTGGCCTTGCCCTGGAGGTAATCGCCGACGGTCGGGTTGGCCGGCAGGGAGTCGCCGAAGACGACGGTGTTGCCGGGCGCGGCCTGGGCCGCGGGGATGGCGATGGCGGCGACGGCGGTCGCGGCGAGAGTGGCCAGAACGGTACGGATTCGCATTGAGCTGCCTTCGTGGTGACGACGGTGGGCCGGGGTCATTCCGGCATCGATAACAACGTGCACAGCCTAATCGTTGCCGTGCCGTTATAAAAGTCGAGCGGGCGAAATGCCCACCCGCTTTTCGCTTTACGACGGGGTGGAACGTGTTGGGGCGGGGTGCCGGGGGTGTCGTGGAGCGTGTTCGGCGCGTGCCGTCGGCGGCACGTGCCTGAGGCGTATTCGGTTGTGGTGGCCGGATCGCGATCGCGAGCCATGTGCCGCATGGGGCATGTGCGTCTCATGGGCCGTATGAGTCGCATGTGGCACACGTGGCGAGTTTACCCGGGAGCAAAGCGCCCGGCCATGGGCATCGGAAAGAAAGGGGGAAAGCGAAGAAAGGGTGGGGAAGAAGGGGGATGGCGAAGAAGGGGGATGGGAGGTTCGGCGATCGGGAGACTTGGTGAAGTGGCCCGCCTCCAGATTTTCGCGTGACCCCGGCGGCGGTGCGGCCTGCGGAAGTTGGCGGGGCCGGCAGCGTGGATGCCCGGGCCCACGCGAAGAAACCGGCCACCCGCGGAAGCCGCGGGTGGCCGGAATCGGTGGCGCCGGGGAGCCGGGCCGGGTGACCGAGCATTGCTGCCGGGGCCCGGTGGCCGGTGCCGGGTAGCGGGGTCGGCGAACCTGTTCGGGGAACCTAGCCCTTCAGCGACGCCGGCGGGGTGAAGCGTTCGCCGTACTTCGCCGCGAGCTCCTCGGCGCGGGCGACGAAGCCCTCGACGCCGCGCTGGGCGGAGCCGTCGGCGCCGGTGCCGTCGTAGTTCTTGATGAACTGGCGGGTGCCGCCGGTCCACGCCGGGTAGCCGATGCCGAAGATCGAACCGATGTTGGCGTCGGCGTCGTGGAGCACCACGCCCTCGTCGATGCACTTCTGGGTCTCGACGGCCTCGATGAACAGCATGCGGTCGATGAGATCCTGCAGTACCACGTCGTCGGAGTCGATGGAGCCGGCGCCGAGCTCGGTGCGCAGGCCCGGCCACAGCCCCTGGCGGCGGCCGTTCTCATACTCGTAGAAGCCGCGGCCCTCGAGCTTGCCCGGGCGGTCGAAGTCCTCGAGCATGCGGTTGACCAGCGTGGACACGCCGCCGTCGTCGATGGACTCGCCGCGGTCGCGGGCGGCGGTCTCGTTTTCCTCGCTGATCTTCTTCATCAGCTTCAGGTTCAGTTCGTCGGCAAGCTGCAGCTGCGCGGCCGGGTACCCGGCCTGCCGCGCGGCGGCCTCCACGGTGGCGGGCTCGTAACCCTCGGCGACCATGCGGATCGCCTCGTTGATGACGGTGCCGATGACGCGCGACGTGTAGAAGCCGCGGGAGTCGGTGACCACGATCGGGATCTTGCGGATCTGCACCGCGAAGTCCAGCGCCGCGGCGAGGGTCTTCGGGTCGGTCTCGTCGCCGGAGATGATCTCCAGCAGCTGCATCTTGTCCACGGGGGAGAAGAAGTGCAGGCCGATGAAGTCGCCCGTGCGCTCGACGTGCGACGCCAGCTCGGTGATCGGCAGGGTGGAGGTGTTGGAGCCCAGGATCGCCGTCTTCGGGACCGCGGCCTCGATCTCTGCGTGGACCTTGTGCTTCAGGTCGGTGTTCTCGAAGACCGCCTCGATGACCAGGTCGACGTCGGACAGGTCGTCGTAGGACTCGGTCGGGGTGATGCGGTCCAGCAGCGCCTTCGACTTCTCCTCGGTGGTGCGGCCGCGCTCGAGGGCCTTGGCCTCCAGCTTCTCGGAGTAGCCCTTGCCGCGCTCGGCGTTCTCCAGCGAGATGTCCTTGAGTACGACGTCCATGCCGGCCTTGGCGCAGACGTACGCGATGCCCGCGCCCATCATGCCGGCGCCGACGACGGCGACCTTCTTGAACTCGGTCTTCGGGTACGGCGTGCCATCCTCCTGCAGCGGGCGGGAGCCGCCGCCGTTGCAGTGGTTCAGGTCGAAGAAGAACGCCTGCATCATGTTCTTCGACTGCGAGCCGGTGACCAGCTCGGTGAAGTAGCGGGACTCGATGGTCAGCGCGGTGTCGAAGTCGACCTGCGCGCCCTCGATGGCGGCCTGCATGGCGCGGCGCGGGGCCTTCATGGGGTTGCCCTTGAGCTGCTTGGTCAGGTTCGCGGGGAACGAGGGCAGGTTCGCGGCGAAGCGGGGGTTCTTCGGGTCGCCGCCCGGGATCTTGAATCCCTTGACGTCCCAGGGCTGCTCGGCGGTGGCGTCGTCGGAAAGCAGCCAGGCGCGGGCGCGGTCGAGGAGCTCCGCCGGGTCGGCGACCTCGTCGACGAGGCCCACCTTGAGGGCCTTGTCCGGGGACATCTGCGCGCCGGTGAGGATGACCTTCATGAGGGCGTCCTGGATGCCGATCATGCGCACCACGCGGGTGATGCCGCCGGCGCCGGGCAGCAGGCCGAGGGTGACCTCGGGCAGGCCGATCTTCGGGCCGCGGGCGTCGGCGGCGATGCGGTGGTTGGCGGCCAGCGCGACCTCGAGGCCGCCGCCCAGCGCCGCGCCGTTGATGGCGGCGACGACGGGCACGGGCAGCTTCTCGATGCGGCGCAGCGACTCCTTCATGTCCTGCACCATGTCGAACATCGACTGGGCGTCTTCCGGGCCGACCTGCGACATCTGCTTGATGTCGCCGCCGGCGAAGAAGGTCTTCTTGGCCGAGGTGAGGATGATGCCCTTGATCCCCGCCGCCTCCGGGCCGTCGGCGAGCTCCTGCTCGAGCTTCGCGGCGGTCGCGCGGAGGTCGTCCTGGAAGGTCTGGTTCATCGTGTTGACGGGCGCGTTCGGGTCGTCCATCGTCAGCGTGACGATGCCGTCGTCGGCGCGGTCCCATCGGAACATGTTGTCGGTCATGTGGTGATCTCCCTTTATCCCTGTGTTCTGCGTTGTGTTCCGGGGTGGTGTGCGGGGTGTTCCCCGGGGCGGTGCCCCGGCCCCGATCCGGTTGGCGAGATCCGGCCTAGACCCGCTCGATGATGGTGGCCACGCCCATGCCGCCGCCGATGCACAGCGAAATCAGCGCGTAGCGGCCGCCGGTGCGGTGCAGCTCGTCGATGGCCGCGCCGGTGATCATGGCGCCGGTGGCGCCCAGCGGGTGGCCCATGGCGATGGCGCCGCCGTTGACGTTCAGCTTCTCGTCGGGGATGCCCAGCTTCTGCTGCGCGTGGAGGACGACGGCCGCGAAGGCCTCGTTGATCTCCCAGACGTCGATGTCGTCGACGCCGAGCCCGGCCTTGCCCAGGACCTCGCGGACGGCGGGCTCGATGCCGGTGAGCATGATCGTCGGCTCGACGCCGTTGACGGCGGTGGCGACGATGCGGGCGCGCGGGGTCAGGCCCATGTCGGAGCCGGCCTTCTCGGTGCCGACCAGGGTGAGGGCCGCGCCGTCGACGATGCCGGAGGAGTTGCCGGGGTGGTGGAGGTGCTCGATCTTCTCCAGCTGCGTGTACTTCTTCAGGGCGACGGCGTCGAAGCCGCCCATCTCGCCCATCTGGGCGAAGGAGGGGCGCAGGCCGCCGAGCGACTCGACGGTGGTGCCCGGGCGGACGGTCTCGTCGTGGTCGAGGATGGTCAGGCCGTTCTGGTCGACGACCGGGACGACGGAGTCCTTGAAGCGGCCCTCGTCCCAGGCCTTCTTCGCGCGCTCGTGGGAGGTGGCGGCGAGCTGGTCGAGCTGCTCGCGGGTGAAGCCGTCGAGGGAGGCGATGAGGTCGGCGGAGATGCCCTGCGGCACGAAGTCGGTGGCGAACGACGCCTGCGGGTCCATGGCCCAGGCGCCGCCGTCGGACATCATGGGCACGCGGGACATCGATTCGACGCCGCCGGCGAGGACGAGCTCGTCCATGCCGGAACGGACCTTGGCGTTGGCCAGGTTGATGGCGGTGAGGCCGGAGGCGCAGAAGCGGTTGATCTGCACGCCGCCGGTGCGGTTGGGCAGTCCGGCGGCGAGGGCGGCGGTGCGGGCGATGTCGGCGCCCTGGTCGCCCACGGGGGTGACGCAGCCGATGACCATGTCGTTGATGCGTTCTTCGTCGAGGCCGGGGTTGCGGCGTCGGATTTCCTCGATCAGCCCGACGAGGAGGGTCAGCGGGCGGACCTCGTGGAGGGAGCCGTCCTTCTTGCCCTTGCCTCGGGGGGTGCGGATGGCCTCGTAGATGAAGGCCTCGCCACCCGAGGGGATGCTGGCGTTGGTCATGGTGTGTCGTGTCCTCACATGTAGGCGAAGAGTGTCTCACGTCACTATAACGACATATCTGAAAACCGCTACGCCGCAGACCAATTAACCGTGATTAACGGTGTTCCGGGTGCCCCCGAAAGGGCTCGCGGCACCCCTGAGCACGGTTTTCGCGTGTCGCCGGCGGTCGCCGGTTTCGTTTGCGCATCGCCGTTAACCGTGCCGCACGGTCAGATGTTGCCGAGCAGCCCCGCCATGACCCGGACCGCGTGCCCGGTCACCCGGGGCGGGCAACCATGGGCCTCTGCGGCGCAGACCCGCCGGCGCAGTCCCGATCCCGCCCCCCACCTACTTCTTCCGCAGCACGAGCACGAGGTTCGACACGCCGACCTCGCGCAGCACGGGCACCTTGGTCATCCACCACGCCCACCACGGGTGGTACCGGGGGAAGGCGGCGAGCAGTTCGGCGTGGCCGGCGCGCTGCATTTCGCGGCCCCAGGCCATGCCTTCGGCGCAGCCGACCTCGAACAGCGACTCGCCGTAGTAGTTCTTGGGGCGCTTGCCGTGCTTCTTCTCGTACATGCGGCGCGCGCGGTCGCCGCCGAGGTAGTGCGTCAGTCCCATCTCGTGGCCGCCGAACGGCCCGTACCAGATGGTGTACGAGTACACGACCAGCCCGCCGGGCGCGGTGACGCGCAGCATCTCGCGCCCCATGCGCCACGGTTCGGCGACGTGCTCGGCGACATTGGACGAATACGTCAGGTCGAACGCCCCATCGCGGAACGGCAGCTCCAGGCCGGAGCCGCGCACGGACGAGTCGAGCCGGATCCCCGCCGCCGCCATCTCGCCGACGTCGGGTTCGCAGGTGTAGTACTCGACGCCGCGCTCGGCGAACGCCCGCCCGAAGTACCCCGGTCCGCCTCCGACGTCGAGGATCCGTGTCCCGGTCAGGGGGGAGCTCGTGCTTTGCGACGTCTCCGCGCCCGCAGCGGCCGTCGTCAAGCCGGCACTGCGGGAACCGTCGCCGCCGCCGGCGCTGCCCGATGCGGTGAGCCCCGCCCCGGCGGCGATGCCCTCGAGGAGCGCGACGGTGTCCTCGGCGAGGTGGCCGTAGAAGCGGTCGGGGTCGGTCTGCTCGTATTTGAAGTCGTCGAGCAGCCCGAACGAGCGGCGGAGGGTGCAATGTGGGCGCAATGCGGACAGCGCGGGCGGGGTGAAACTCACGTCAATGACCCTATGCCACCGCCGCGGCGCCGAAGGCCGGGCCGGGGGAAACGCGTGGGGAAAACAGGCGGTGACCCATGCGCCGAACCCGTGCATGAGGGTCGGGAAACCGCGCACTCGACCCGTGAATAAGGGGAACACCGTCATGCCCCGGGGAGCAGGGGATTATGGTTGCTCCCCATGAAGGTTCTCCTGCTGTGCTGGCGCGACACCGGCCATCCCGAAGGCGGCGGCAGCGAGCGCTATCTCGAGCGGGTCGCAGAGCACCTGGTCAGGGAGGGGCATCGCGTCGTTTTCCGCACCGCGGCGTACCCGGGTGCGCCGAAGAAGTCGGAGCGCGCCGGAGTGCGCTATTCCCGCGGTGGCGGCAATTTCTCCGTCTACGTCCGCGCGTGGGGCGCGATGCTCGCCGCGCGCGTCGGGCTCGGGCCGATCGCGCGCGGGTTGGGCGGCCGCCCGGATGTCGTGGTGGACACGCAGAACGGCATCCCCTTCTTCGCGTCGGTGGTGTCGGGCCGCCCGACGGTGGTGCTGACGCATCATTGCCACCGGGAGCAGTGGCCGGTGGCGGGCAAGCTGGTGGGCAAGTTCGGCTGGTTCGTCGAGTCGACGCTGGCCCCGGCGGTGCAGCGGCGGTGCCGGTACATCACGGTGTCGCGGCCCAGCGCCGATGACCTGCGGGGACTCGGCGTCGATGAGGTCCGGATCTCCATCATCCGCAATGGCGTCGACCCCGTGCCGGAAGTCGCCGTCGGCGCGGAGAACGCGCCCGCGGCCATCGACCCGTGCGCCGTCGACGGCGGCCCGCGGCTGGTGACGCTGTCGCGCCTGGTGCCGCACAAGCAGATCGAGCACGCCATCGATGCCATCGCGGCGCTCAACCCCACGTACCCGGATGCGGTGCTCGACGTCGTCGGTTCGGGCTGGTGGAACGATGAGCTGCTCGCCTACGCCCAGGCGCAGGGCATCGCGGACCGCGTGGTCTTCCACGGGCAGGTGTCGGAGGAGGAGAAGCACCTGATCCTCGCCCGCGCCTGCGTCCACGTGATGCCGTCGCGCAAGGAGGGCTGGGGCCTGGCCGTCATCGAGGCCGCCCAGCATGGCGTGCCCACGGTCGGGTACCGGTCGTCGGCGGGGCTGCGCGATTCCGTCGTCGACGGCGTCACGGGCCTGCTCGCCGGCAATCCGGCCGAGCTCGTGGAGGCGACGAAGTCCATCGTCGCGGACCGGGACCTGCGGTCCTTCCTGGGTTCCGAGGCGAAGAAGCGGGCGGAGACGTTCAGCTGGGACGCTACGGCACGGTCCGTGGAGCAGGTGCTTCACGACGTCGCGGCGCCCTCCGCCGATCGCCGCCGGATCCGGGCATGAGGCCCACGAGCGGTCCGGCCAGCGCCATCCCCGCCCACGCGAGCAGGGCGATCCACGCGGGTGCGGGGTCCGCGCCTTCGACGCGGGCGATCGCGCCGGGCACCCGGTACAGCGCCAGGTTCTCGTCGGAGTAGACGGTTTCCAGGCGGCCGATGACGCGGGCGGAAGCCCCGAGTTCGCCGGGGGAGGACTCCACGAGCACCCAGCCGACGCCGTTGGCGCGCAGGATCTCGATGGCGTCGTCCGGTGCGTCGATGAGCGCCGCCTCCACCGTCGCGGCGGTGGAGCCTTCGCCGCCGACGCTGACGCCGGAGACCACCAGGTCGCCGGTGGCCAGCACGGGGGCGGGCAGCGTTTTCACGGCGGGGTCGTAGGCGGGGCGCCCGTCGATGATGCGGTACGGGCCGGCGGGCAGCATGGCGACCGCGGCGTCGTCCATCGCGACCACCCCGGACACGGCGTTCCACCCCGGCCACGGGTCCACCGGCTCCAGCGGCGCGACGGCGCGGGGCAGGTCGGGGACGGCGGCGATGATCACCGCGACGGCGAACAGCGCGGCGAGCCAGCGGCGGGGGTCGGGGACGCGGCGGGCGAGGGTCTCGGCCCCCGCCGCGGCGAGGATCGCGTAGCCGGGCACGGCGAATGCCACCCATTTCTGGGCGTCGCGGGCCAGGCCCGCCCCGGGCACGTTCTCCAGAGCCCGGGCCATGATCGCGATCCCCGGCGGCGTGGCCAGTGCGGCGACGATCAGGACCGCGGCGCCGGCGAGGATGATGAGGCGCCGGCGGGCCCCGGTGACGGGCGAATGCGCGGCGGTGCCGGCGCTCGCGTGGCCGGCGCGCGGTGCTTCGTCGCCGGGCCCTCCGGTTCTGGCCTCCGCCGTTCGGGAACCCACGGCCCCCGCGCCCCACGCCATCTTCGCCCCGATGGCGAACAGCGCCAGCAGGGCCACGACCGCCAACGCCGCCGTACCGGTTTCGCGGGCGTGGGGGACGGCCTGCCCGTTCCAGATGCCGCCCAATCCCGCGACCGCGCCAAGTGTGCCCACCCAGCGCTCGGCCCGCGCGGCGAAGGCCGCGGCCCCCGCGGGATCGGCGACGCCCGCGCCGGAGCCGAGCGCCGTGGCCACCAGCCACGGGGCCGACACGACCGCCCCCGTCGCCGCGGCGACCAGCCGGTCCCGCCACGTGCGGGCGGCGACGAGCGCGACACCGGTGCCCAGCAGCGCACCGGTCGGCGTCAGCCCCGCGAACGCCATGGCAGTCGCCCGCCACCACGGTGCGGCCGCGATGGTCGCCAGCGCGACGGCCGGCAGCAGCGCCATCGCCAGCACCAGCGACCACTGACCCTGCAGCAGCCGCTCCACGACGTACGGGTTCCACAGCAGCATGGTCACCGCCGCGATCTGCCCGACCACCCCGGCGCCCAGCACCCGCCGCACCAGTTCCGCCGCGGCCACGCCGCCGACGGCCAGCGCACCGAGCATCAGCAGCCGCATGACCATGCCCGCATCGGTGAACCCGCCGGCCAACGCCAGCAGCGCATCCTGCGGCGCGGCCCTCGCGGCCGACTCGCCCAACCCCCACGACGCGTCGGTCAGCGCCGGATGCGGCGGCACCACCATGTCGCGCAGCAGCGGCATCCCCGGGAAGACGAACGGCCACAGCACCGCCGCGACGAGAACGAACGTCCAGCCGAGCACGATCAGCTGACCGGTGCGCTCGGCTTTCCCCACGGCTCTCCCGGCGGTGGCGTCCACGGCATTGTCCACGGCGACGAGTCTATCGGGGCAACCGGATCCGCCGCCGGATGGCGGGGGCGGCGGCGTCGTCAAGCAAAAGGGGAGAAAGAACGGGACGCGGAAGGGATGGAAAACGGGGTGGGGCAAGGCACGCGAAAGGCACGCGAAAGGCATGCGAAAGGCACGCCCGACAGACGCCAAAACGCCCGCCCACCGGTGAAAACCGGTGGGCGGGCGGAAACCTGGCGGGAATGCCGGCCCGGGCCCGGGTGGAGCCTAGGAGCGGCGGTGCGTGCGGATGCCCAGCAGGACCAGGACCAGGCCCACGATGCCCAGGACCCACGGCACGACGGTGCCGGCGATGGTCAGCTTGGACTTGGAGTCCTTGGCCTTCTGCATCTGGTTCTTCTTGGTGTCGGCGTCCCACTGGCCGGAGAAGTCGAGCGCGGTCCGGTTGCGCTCCTGCGCCTCCTTCTTGCGGCCCTCCTCGGTGACCATCTGCTTCGCCTCTTCCTCGTTGCGGGCGTAGAACTGGAAGATCTCCTCGGTGCCGTTCACGATCACGCCGGTGGTCGGCTCGACGCGGACGGTGCGGGTGGTGGTGTAGTAGCGGTCCATCTCCACGTCCTCGTCACCCTCCAGGCCCCACTTCTCGGCGGGGAACTTCAGGCGCAGGGACGCGAGCGAGGACTCGTCGGCCTTGGTCAGCTTGCGGCCGTCGCGGGTGGCGTGGGCCTTGGTGTTCTCGTAAAGGTTCTGCGGCGGAACGACCATGGAGTACTTGTAGACGGTCTCGCCGTCCTGCTCCTCCTCGCCCTTGAAGTCGATCTGGAACAGGTCCAGGCCGATGGCGTCGTAGTACGGGTACGACTTCTTCTCCGCGTTGAACGGGAACTGGTACTGGATGCCCGGGCGGCGGAACTGCACCGGCTCATCCGCGCCCTCCTGGCCCGGGGCGGCGCCCGAGATGGAGGAAATCGGGTCCTCCACCGGGAACGCGTTGGTGCGGTCCAGGGTGATGCGGTCGACGGTCGCGTTGATCAGGTTGCGCGGCTCGTCGCGGTCCTCGCGCAGGATCACGGTGCCGGCCTCGAGGGTGACCCGCTTCTCGTCCGACGGGTCCTCCACGCGGACGTGGCGGGAGGACTTCAGCGGCACCTCATCGTTGATGAAGCAGTGCAGCGGCAGGTCCGGCTTCTCCTCGCCCTCGCCCTCGGCCTTGCAGCGCGGGTCGTTCTTGCGCGGGTCGACGACCTCGCCCTTGGCCAGGGCACCGGAATCGAGGAGCGCGCCCTCGCGGACCTCGGTCACGGTGGTGCTGACCGTGTCCAGGGGAATGACCTTCAATCGGGGTACGAGGAACGTCGGCAGCAGGACCGCGATGACGATCAATGCGGCGCCGATGATGATCATCAGATGGGCGAGACTTCTTTTGGCCATGAGCAGTGACTTCCCTTACGTCTTACGGGTTTCTCGTGCAAAACCTAGCAGGTTCCGAAACGAAGGCACGACGAAATCCAATATTATCTTGGAATGATCGTCCGCGAGAACCAGGCTCTCACCCCCGACCGGGAGGAATCCTCCGCCTCCGGCCGCCCCCGCCCGGAGTTCCGCCCCGCCTTCCGCCCGGGCTTCCTGCCCGCGCTCGAGGGGCTGCGGGCGGTGGCGTCGCTCGGCATCATCGGCACGCACGTCGCGTTCCAGACGGGCCACGACGTCGGCGCGATGTGGGAGCGGATGCTCGGCCGGTTCGATTTCTTCGTCGCGGTGTTCTTCACGTTGTCGGGTTTCCTGCTGTGGCGCAGCCACCGGGCGGGGATGGGCGGCGTGGTGTGGCGCCGCCGGCGCGACGGGTCGACCACGGGCGAGCCGGGTTCGCTGGCGTCGGGGTGGGCGAAGTACTACCGCAAGCGCGCGGCGCGCATCCTCCCGGCGTACTGGGTCCTGGTTGTCGTCGTGCTCATCGCGTTGCCGGTGGGCAAGGGCGCGGACCTGGGCACGTGGCTGACCAACCTGACGCTGACGCAGGTGTTCTTCGCCGATTCCCTCCACGGCGGGCTGACGCACCTGTGGTCGCTGTCGGTGGAGGTGTCCTTCTACGTGGCGCTGCCGCTGTTCGCCATCGCGCTGCGGGGCCTCGACCCGATGCGCCGCCAGGGTGCGCGCATCGTGGCGCTGGCCGGCCTGGCGGTGCTGAGCTTCGGCTGGGCGTGGCTGCCGCTGCCGTACCCGGATGGCGTGAACCCGCACATCCAGCCCGCGGCGTACTTCTCGTGGTTCGCCGCCGGCATGATCTTCGCGGAGCTGGAGTCGCTGGCCGGGTCGGAGTCCGCTCGCGCGCGCGAGGTGCTCGAAACGGCCAAGCGCATCGCCCGCCTGCGCTGGCTGTGGGTCGGCGTCGCCGTCGCGGCCCTGTGGCTGGCGGCGTTCATGGGCCCGGAGGGCCTGGTCGAGCTGTCGAACTGGGAGTTCCTGCGCCGCACGTGGTGCGGCCTGGTCTTCGGCGCGGCGATCATCGGCCCGTGGGCGATCGCCCCGGAATCGAGGATCCTGACCACCCCCGTCATGCAGGCGCTGGGCCGCTGGTCCTACGGCATCTTCCTGTGGCACATGGCCATGCTGTCGGTGGCGTTCCCGCTGCTGGGGGTGCGCATCTTCGACGGGCACATCGTCATGGTGTGGCTGCTGACGGTCGCGCTGACCGTCCCGCTGGCCGCGGCGTCCTACGCGCTGGTGGAGGAGCCCGCCCGCCGTTGGCTGGGCAGGGTCTGGGCCAGCGACGCCAGGACGACGGCACCGGCCATCACCAGCTGAAGCGGCCATTCGAAGCCGGCGTAGCCCCCGCCGGGCCAGGCGTTGCGGGCCAGGAGGACGCCTCCGATCCCCGCGAGGACCGCGGTCGCCGCGATTGCTTGGCGACGGACCGTCTCCGCCCCGAAGCGGCGTGCCAGGTTGATTCCGGCGATTCCGAGCACGGCCGCGACGGCGGCGCCGGGGAGCCCGGCGACGAGCCACGCGACGATGAACGCCGCCACCGCGGTGGTGTTGCGGTGCAGATCCGGGACGGCCGGGGTGTCCGGGGAGGCGTCGGTGGTTGGGGCATCCGCGGCATCGGTTTCGATCGGCGCTGCGGCGGCAGCGGCTGCGCGGGGGCGTCGCCAAGCGAATCCGATGGCCACGGCGACCGCCGCGAACAGCGCCGCCAGCGCACCGCCGGCGACGATGCCCGTGCGCCACGTCGCGGCCGGGGGGAAGTCGATGGTGAACGTGCCCGACGCACCCGCCGGCACCAGCCAGCCCTGCTGCCACCCGTTGACGGTGACGGGCTCGAGTTCGCGGCCGTCGATGCTCGCGACCTGGCCGGGGTTGACGGACACCGGGCGGTAGATGATGCGGTCGGCGTCGGAGGCCGCGATGGTGCCCGAGCCGATGACGGTGTCGCCGGACTCGCGGGAAGCCGAGCCGGACTCTGAATCGGCGCCGGAGCCGGGCGCCGCGAAGTCGGCGACGGTTTCGGGGGCCTGCTGCCCGCGCGTCGGCGCGGCGAATTCGGTGCCGGTCAGCGACACCCAGCGGGCGTGGGAGTCGACCTCGTGCATGCCCGGCTGGAGCTCGACCGTCTCGCCGCAGGCCACGACCTTGCCGTCGAGCTCGGTCCACGCATCGTCGAGGCCCGCGCGGCACGTGTCGGAGTCGACCGTGACCGTGATGGGCGCGGGCGCGGTGAAGGCGCGGCGCATGCGGTCCTCGGCGACCTCCTGGCCGAAGGCCCAGCGCTGCACCAGCGGCGAGGCATCGGGGACGACCGGCACGCGGATCGGGGTGACGTCCTCGCCCGCGGCGCTTTCCAGCTTGATCTCCGCCAGCGCGAAACCGGCGGGGGCGTTGGTGGCGGTGATGCGGATGGCGGAGGCCCCGTCGTCCGCGGCGCCGCGCGGCAGCGGCATGCTCATCGGCTGGCCCGGGGTCAGCCACTTCGACGTCGTGGCCCCGCCGGCGCGGATCTGCACCTGCGCCGGGACGACCGCGCCGGTGATGTTCAGGCGCCCGCCCGTCATCGGCTGCTCCGGGTCGACCTCGACCCATTCGGCCTGGCCGCCGGTGCCCGAGCGCGGTTGCCACCAGGTCGTCGGGTCCCCGTCGACCAGCGCGTTGATCGAATGCTGCGGCTGCGCCCCGCCGACGTTGTACGGCTCCGACGCCGCCGACGACGCCTCCAGCTTCCCCCGGCCGGTGGCGGTCTGGGTCATGGCGATGCCGGCGACGGGGTAGTCGGGGACCGCGTTGGTCACGCCGGTGTCCTCGTCGGGGTCGAGAATGCCGGACACCGCGTTGCGCACCTCGCCGTAGTTGCGGCCGCGGCGGGTCGGGGTGTCGGTGACCGTGCCGGCGGCTTCGCCGTGGAGCATGCGGACCGGCGCGTCGCGGTCGATTTCGTCGAGCCGGGCGAGCGCCTCCGGGCCGCCGGAGACCAGCGGCACCGACGACGCGTCGACCAAGCGCGGGGCCAGGGCGTCCGCGCCGCCGTCGACCGCCCAGATGGAGATCGCCGTGTCGGTCTTCCCGGACACCGCGCCCTTGGGGGCGTCGTCGCCGCCGTGGGCGAATTCGGCGACGCGCTCGATGCCCGGCGAGGCCTCCAGCGTGGCGCGGAGCTTGGACAGGCTGGTGCCCCGGTTGAACGGCTTGAGGTCGGAGCGCACCAGCACGTAGCCGATGCCCTGGTTGCGCAGCGTCGCCGCCAGGGATTCGACGCCTTCGCCGCGGCCGAGCTGATCCTGCACGCCGTCGAGCCCGCGGATGGCCTCCGGAGGCACCAGCGGCACCGCGTCGCGCACCACCCACGGCACGTCGGTGAGCGGCTGCAGCGGTTCGTCGCGGGTGAAACCCCAGTCCATCTCGGCGAAGGGCATCGACGGGGCGACGAGCGTGCGCGCGCCGCGGGCGTGGGCGTTGAGCCAGTCGGCGGCCTCGGTCCAGTGCGACGGCACTTCCCGGTAGGCGCCGGTGGGCGCGAGCCGGGCGCTCCACGCCGGCGCGGTGGCGCCCGCCGCGACCACGAGCACGAGCATTGCGACGACGGCCGACCGGTGCTTCTCCGGGTGCAGCCATTTTTCCCGCACGGGTTCGCCGGAACCGGGCCACGGCAGCCTCGCGGTGGCGTGCGCCAGACCCAGCATCAGCGGCAGCCGCAGCGCCGGATCCATCTTGTGCAGGTTCCTCAGCGCGGCGAGCGGCCCGTCGAGAAGCGAACGCCCCCATTCGCCCAGCGGCGCGAAGGGGTCCGTCCACGCCGACATCGCGACGAGGCCGACCAGCGCCATGAGCATCCACGAGCGGCGGCCCGGCATCGAGCCCATGGCCAGGCCCACCAGCCCGATCGCGGCGACGGCCATGGTGGCGAGGATGAGGATCGGCTCGGCGACGATCGCGTTGCCGCCGACGCGCTCCAGCGACACGAACGGCGCCCACGACGTCGCGCCGCGCAGGGCCTCGCCGAGGTTGAGCCAGCGCGTGGTCACGCCCGAGGATTCGATGTAGTCGGTGAACGGCGGCGAGTACGAGCCGAGCATGAGCAGCGGCACGATCCACCACATGCTCACCGCCGCGCAGGCGCCGAGCCAGCCGGCGAACATGGCCCACGCGCGTTTGCGGTGCGGCCCCGAGAAACCGGCGAAGACCAGCACCAGCGCGGCGGGCACGCACGCGGCGGCGGTGCCCACTGCGTTGACGGCGCCGGTGCACAGGACGGCCAGGCCCGACAGCAGCACCGCGCGCGTCGCGAGCTTCCAGCCGACGGCATCGGGCCGTCGCGCGATCGTGACCAGCGGAAGCAGGATCCACGGGGCCAGCGCGACCGGCCAAGCCTCCGACGAGATGGCCGCGAGGGTGGTGAGGATGCGCGGCGACAGCGCGTAGAGCAGCGCCGCGAGGATGCGCGAGGGGCGCGTGCCGATGCCCGCGGTTTCCGCCACGCGGTAAAAGCCGGTGAAGGCCAGGCACAGCAGCAGCGACCACCACAGGCCCTGCGTCAGCCAGTCCGGCCAGATGGCGTCGGGCAGCAGGTCGAACAGCGCGAAGAAGGCGCCCTGCGGGAAGAGGTACCCGTAGGCCTGGTTCTGCAGCTGCCCGAGCGGCATGATCTCCGACCACATCTGCAGCGAGCGCTCCAGGAAGCCGGAGGGGTTGGCCGTCAGGTCATGTTTGGTGTCCGCGACCGTGCGGCCGGAGGCCTGGATGAAGGCCAGAAGACAGAGCAATGCCCACCAGCCGACCAAGGCGCGCGTGGGCGTGCGTTGATCGGCGGTGGGCATGGCGGGACGGTTGGCGTGCGACTAGCGCTCGCCGTACTCGACCCCGCCCATCAGGGCCTCGTCCGCGGAGACGGCCTGCGCCTCGGGAATCTCGGACTCCTGCGTGACCTGCGCGATGCCGAAGATGAGGGCACCGCCGAGGAGGGCGCCGACAAGGGCGCTGGCCAGGGCCGGGCCCAAAGTGCGGCGCTGCTCCGACTCGGTCTCGTAGGGCATGTTTCACTCCTCGAAGTAATGTTGCTTGGGAATGGTCGCAACTGTAGACCATCCCCGGGGTCACGGGGAAGTTTCGGCGAAATTGGGGGAACCTCGGGCCCGCCCCTGGTGGGGGAGCCGTCGTTGCCCGATCGTTATCGCGCGGCGGACTTCACGCCTATCCGGCTACTTCTCCGGCGGGACGATGAGCACGGGGCGCCCGGCGTGCTTGAGCACCGCGTCGGCGGTCGACGACGACAGCAGCCCGCGCAGCCCGGAGTTGCCGCGCGTGCCGGACACGATGATGCCCGCGTCGAGGTCGCGCGCGGCGTCCACGATGGCCGACCAGATGGTCGTCTCGGACTCGACCAGGTAGGGCTCGGCGGTGAAGCCGACGGACGCGGCGACCTCGATGCCCTCGCGGCAGATGCGCTTGGCTTCCTCGTGCGCCGGGTCCCCGTCGTCGACGGTGGAGTCCCAGTCGGGCTGCATCATCCCGGATGCGCCGGCGGTGCGGGCGGCCTGCCGCTGCAGCGGCTCCCATGCGGTGAGGATGTAGGCCGTGTTCACCGACAGCAGCGCGCCGGCCCATTCGATCGCCCGGCGGGCCTCGTCGGAGCCGTCGTAGGCGATGAGCATCGAATCCCCGCGGGCTCCCGCGGGCTTCGGCGCCCCGGGGGTTTCGGCGGCCGGGGCGTTCCGGTCGGAGGTGGTGGCGTCATGGGCGTCGGGCATCGGGATTCACTTCTCCTTGTCGCTGACGTTCTGCCTCCACGATAGCCCCGGCCGGTTGCGGCGGTCAGGCGTTCGGGGCGGTGGCCACCACGAGGGCGTCGATGGATCCTTCGCCGCGGTCGACGGCTTCGGCGACCCGGATGTCCCACGTTTCCGGCAGCTTCGCGACGACGTCGTCCGCATGGAAGAGGACGTCGGGGTCCTTCGGGCCGTGACCCTTGTTGTCGCGGTCATGGCCGATGACCACCAGGGTGCCGCCCGGCGCCGTGATGGCGGCCAGGTGCTCCCACGTCGCGGCGAGCTTGTCGGACGGCAGGTGCAGGTAGGCGGCGACGACGAGGTCGAAGGTTTCGTCGGGGCGCCACTCGGACACGTCCGCCAGGACGGTGTTGAGCGTGGGCACGTGGGCCACTTCCGCGGTGCCGCCGCAGATGGACGTGACCTCGGCCTTGGTGGTCTTGCCGGCCTCGGGGGCGGTCTCACCGCCTTCGTGGCCCTCGGCGACCGCCGCTTCGGCGACGGCATCGGGGACCTGCGCGGCCGCCTGGGCGGCTTCGCGGGTGTGGCGCAGCGCGACTTCGGAGAAGTCGACGGCGGTGACGTCCCAGCCGCGGCCGAGCAGCCACGCGGTGTTGCGGCCCTGGCCGCAGCCGACGTCGGCGGCGGTGCCCGGCGTCAGCTCGGAGACGTGGTGCTCCAGAAGGGTGTTCGGGCCCTTGCCGAAGTGGTGCGGGTTCTCTGCGAATCGTTTGTCCCAACCATGGCTATCCATGTTCGGAACCATACCCAAAGGGGTATAGCCGAGGGTCGGGGCGGATACGCGAACGTCGATCGCCCCACGCGCTCACTCCACGCGGGTGTTCAGCCCGGTGCGCATGTCCGCCGGGTCGGAGTCGGGCCCCGGTTCCGTCAGATAGACCTCCCAGCACGGCATCGCGGGCGTGTGTCCGGCGGCGACGAGCGCGTCGGTGAACTCCTGCCACGCGGCCCCGAGGCCGTCGTAACCGCCCTGGTACAGCCGCGAGGCGACCTTGCCGGCGGGCAGCTCGGAGGGCTCGACTTCCATGTTGCGGCCGCCGGCGCTGGGCGCGGCGGCGACGCCTTCCATGGGGGCGTGGAGGGGCACGCCGATTTCGACGTCGCAGCGGGACCAGTCGTCGGAAAAACGCGGGTACAGGGCGAACGGGGCCCCGGCGGGGGACAGCCCCGCTCCCGCGAGCGCGGGGAACAATGCTCCGAATGCGGCGTCGAAAAGCGGGGAGAGGTCATCGACGGCCACGTCGAAGGCGCGGATGACGGCGGTCGGCACCGCGCGCGAGTCGTCGACGGTGAAGGGGGCTTCGCTGGGATTGCACGGATCGGACATGGCGGGCTCCTGGCGGGGAGGGGGCGGAGGGAGGGAAGGTGCCCGCGAGGATACGCGGGGCGCTCCCGCACGTGCTCAGCCCGCGATGGACGCCTCCGTGAGCGAGCCATCGACGTCGCCGCTCACCTCGATCGAATGCCCGGCGAACATGCCGTCGTCGTCGAGGTGGAACGTCACATCGCCGTCCCGGTCGATGCTCAGGTCGGTCGGCCGCACCCGCCGCGCGAAGTCGTCCGGGGTGACCGGCACGCCGTCCTCGGACCAGTCGGTGGCCAGGTCGGCCAGCTCGCGGGCGGCGTAGTCGCGGATCCTCGCATCCCAGCCGGCCGCATCGGCGAGCATTGCGTCGAGCGCCTTCGCGGCGGTGACGGCGGTGTCGGCGTCATCGTCGTCGCATTCCAAACTCAGGCGCACCTCATTTCCCAGCCAGTCCACGGTGCCCTCGTACTGGTGAGGACTGAATCGCCGGTCGAGCAGCAACTCCCGCCCCGCGACCTGCATGGTTTTCGGCGTCCGGTAGACCGTCTCGACGGCGTCAAGCGCTTCGATGCGGAGATCGCGCCGGAGGACCTCGACCAGCATGAACCGGTGTTCGTTGGTCGGGGGCGGGGTGGTCACGCCGAGTTCGGCGCGGCGCCGGATGTCCTCGGCGGTGGGCGGCAGCGCACGGCGCACCCGCAATTGGTACTGCGTGAATCCCCTCAGGTCATGGATCCAGCCGCCGCGTTCCGACTCGTCGGCGAGCCAACTGACGCTATCCCCGACCTCGTGCAGGTCACCCCGATCGTCGATGTAGGCGAGGAACTCCTGTGACGCCGTGTAGAGCGAGTCCCCGCGCGCCCTGAATGCGGTGGTCCCGGATTCTCCGGTCAGGATCACGATCTCGATGGGCTCCGGGGCGAAGCGGGCTTCGAAGCGGTTCCGCTGGGACTTGCGGGGAGTGAGCACGCGCGCTCCTCGTCGTCGGCGTCGTCGGCGTTTTCTGGGGCCAGAATAAGCGACGGCACGGGGCCGTGACGTGCCACCCGATTTGCGCGCAATCCGTGCATTTCCGGGCCCGCGGCCCCGAATACGCGAAACCCCCTGGCCAGTCCATGCTGGTCAGGGGGTTTCAGTGGAGCCGATGACGGGAATCGAACCCGCGCCGCCTGCTTGGGAAGCAGGAGTTCTACCATTGAACTACATCGGCATCGAGGAGATGGAGCATCTCTTCCGCCATTAATGTAGCACCGCCCCGGGCGCGTTCCGCAAAAACCCAGGGAGCTTTGCCGCGACCCCCGTTTCGCCCGACCTTCGGGCCGGTAGGGTGGGGGCGTGCTGCTCTCCGACCGTGACATCCGCGCCGCCCTCTCCGCCGACGATGACGCCCGCCTGGGCGTGGATCCGTTGGACGAGGAGATGATCCAGCCGTCGTCGATCGACGTGCGCCTGGACCAGTTCTTCCGCGTGTTCAACAACTCGCGGTACACGCACATCGACCCGAAGCTGCCGCAGGAGGAGCTGACCACCCTGCGCGAGGTGCCGTGGGACGAGGCGTTCGTGCTGCACCCGGGTGAGTTCGTGCTGGCGTCGACGCTGGAGAAGTTCACCATCCCGCCGCATTTGGCCGGCCGCCTGGAGGGCAAGTCGTCGCTGGGGCGCCTGGGCCTGCTGACGCATTCCACCGCCGGTTTCATCGATCCGGGGTTCTCGGGTCACATCACGCTCGAGCTGTCGAACGTCGCCAACCTGCCCATTTCGCTGTGGCCGGGCATGAAGGTCGGGCAGTTGGCGCTGTTCCGCATGACCTCGCCCGCCGAGGTGCCCTACGGTTCCGGCGCGCTCGGTTCGAAGTACCAGGGGCAGCGCGGGCCGACGCCGTCGAAGGCGTACCTGAACTTCCGGTAGCCCCCGCGGCCCCGGCCCTGGTTCCGGGCACGGGGGCGCGGGCATGGGGCCGGCCGGGGCCGTTCGGCCCGGCGTTTCGCTTTGCGACGATTCGGTCACGTTCGCCACGGAACCCCGGTGATCGCCGGTAACCCCCGGTGTTTGCGGCTACCGTGGTTGGTATGGACGCTGAAACAGCCGATCCCGCCATCCGGTTCGAGGGCGTGTCCAAGTCCTACGGGGCAGGGCCGCCCGTCGTCGACGGCGTCAACCTGGACATCCGCCGCAACGCGGTGACGGTGCTGGTCGGGTCCTCGGGCTGCGGCAAGACGACGCTGCTGCGGATGATCAACCGCATGGTCGAGCCGACGTCGGGGCGGGTGCTCATCGGCGGCGAGGACGTCGCCGACCGCGACCCCGTCCAGCTGCGCCGCGGCATCGGCTACGTCATGCAGAACGGCGGCCTGCTCCCGCACCGCACGGTCGCGGACAACGTGGGCACGGTCCCGCGGCTCAATGGCGTGCCGAAGCGGGAGGCCCGGGAGCGGGCGATGGAGCTCATCGAGCTGGTCGGCCTCGACCCCTCGGTGGCCGACCGCTACCCGTCACAGTTGTCCGGCGGCCAGCAGCAGCGCGTCGGCGTGGCCCGCGCGCTGGCGGCGGATTCCGGCATCCTGCTCATGGACGAGCCCTTCGCCGCCGTCGACCCGATCGTCCGCCGTGAGCTGCAGGCTGAGGTCACGCGGCTGCAGGCGGAGCTGGACTGCACCATCGTCTTCGTCACCCACGACATCTCCGAGGCCCTGCACCTCGGCGACGAGGTGGTGCTGCTGGAGAAGGGCGGCCGCATCGCGCAGCAGAGCCCGCCGTGGGAGCTGATCGAAAAGCCCGCCGATGACTTCGTCCGCGAGTTCATCGACGCCGATTCCCGCCGCCTGCGCGTCGACGGCGACCGCGTCCTCGACGCCCGCGGCCGCGTCGCCGGGGTGCTCCGCGATTACGGGGAGAGCGGCGGAGGCCAGAACGGCGGAGGAAAAAACGACCTAGGGGAGAGGTCGCCATGATCCGCTGGTCCTGGTTCGCCGACAATTTCGCGCAGATCGTCGATCTGACGTGGACGCACGTGTGGCTGTCGATTCCGCCGATCATCGCGGCGGTGCTCATTTCGGTGCCGTTGGGCTTCGCGGCGTCGCGTCGCAAAGCATTCCGCGGAGCGATCGTGGGCGGGGCGGGACTGCTGTATGCCATTCCGTCGCTGGCGCTGTTCGTGATGTTGCCCCTGGTGCTGGGCACTTCCGTGCTGTCGCCGCTGAACGTGCAGGTGGCGTTGGCCGCCTATGGCGTGGCGCTGATGACGCGCACCGCAGCCGACGCGTTCGGCTCCGTGCCGCCCGCCGCGCGCGACGCCGCGAAATCGATGGGGTACCCGGCCTGGCGGCGGATCCTGACCGTCGAACTGCCCCTCGCCGGGCCGGTGCTGCTCGCCGGCGCGCGCGTCGTGTCGGCGTCGACGGTGTCGCTGGTCAGCGTCGGTTCGCTGGTCGGCGTGCACGGGCTGGGGTACTTCTTCACCGACGGGTTCAACCGCAGCTTTCCGACGGAGATCCTCGCCGGGGTGATCGGCACGGCGGTGGTGGCGCTGGTCTTCGACGTGGTGCTGGTCGCGTTGGGCAAGGTGCTCATGCCGTGGTCCCGGGCGGGCGCGGGGAAGCCCGGTAAGACGGGGTTGTTCGGAAGGCGGAGCAAGGCGGGGGTGGCGTCATGAGCATCGTCGTCGCCGCGGCCGACTCGGCCACCGACCGGAACGTCGTCGCGCAGGCGTGGGCGTGGTTGACGTCGGGCGACTCGTGGTCCGGCGACGCCGGCATCGGCGCCCGGCTTCTGGAGCACCTCGGGTATTCCCTGCTGGCCACCGCCATCGCGGCGGTCATCGGCATCGCGCTGGGCGTCGTCGTCGGGCACACCGGCCGCGGGCAGGGCGTGGTGCTCGGCGCGTCGGGCATCCTGCGCGCGATGCCGTCGCTGGGCCTGCTGACGTTCCTCGCCCTGATCATCCCGGCGGGCGTCACGCTGCCGCTGATCCCGTCGACGATCGTGCTGGTCATCCTGGCGGTGCCGCCGATTCTCGCGGGCACGGCGTCGGGGTTCCGGTCCATCGACCGGTCCGTCATCGACGCCGCCTACGCGATGGGGCATTCCACGAAGCAGGTCATCGGCCAGGTCGAGTTCCCGCTGGCCATGCCGGTGCTCGTCGGCGGGCTGCGGTCGGCGTGGCTGCAGGTGGTGGCCACCGCGACCATCGCCGCGTACCTGGGGCTCGGCGGGCTGGGGCGGTTCCTGCTCGACTCGCTGGCCGTGCGCGATTACGGAGTCATGCTCGGGGCGGCGGTGCTCGTCGCTGCCCTTGCGCTGATCACCGACCTGGCGTTCACGGTCGCGGAGAAGTCCCTGGCCAGGGTGGGCGCGCGGACGGGAGGGACCCGATGAACGCTCGGCAACCGACACGGCAACCCGGCAGGCAACCGAGGAAGCTCAGCCGCCGCGCATTCCTCGCCGGCGCCGCCACGACGGCCGCGGCGCTGGCGGGCCTGTCGGCCTGCGCGCTCGATCCCGCGAACCCCGCCAACCGCGCCGCCGGGCAACTGCGGGTGGGGTCGGCGATGTTCCCGGAGTCGGAGATCATCGCCCGCATTTGGGCGCGTGCGTTGACCGAGGCGGGCCACGACGTGGAGGTCGTCCCGCAAATCGGCGCCCGCGACGTGTACCTGGCCGCCCTGCAGGAAGGATCGGTCGACCTGGTGCCGGAGTACTCCGGCAATCTGGCCGCCTACTTCGGCGAGGTGCCCGAGGGCGCCGACCCGGCAGGGGTGCTCGCCGCCCTCGACGCGAACCTGCCGCAGGACCTGGAGGCCGTCGCACCGGCCGAAGCCGAGTCCAAGGACGCCTACCGCGTGCTGCGCTCCGTCGCCGACGAGCACGGTCTGGCGAGCCTCGCCGACCTGCCCAAACTCGCCGATGCCGCTGGCGCCATCCGCATCGGCGGCTCCCCGGAGTTGGCGCAGCAGCCGTATGGCCCGGATGGCCTGGCCAAGGTCTACGGCGTCGATCGGGGCGCGCTCGAGATGGTGGTCTACGGAGATTCCGGCGGCCCGTTGACCATTCGCGCGCTGGCCGATGGCGCCGTCGACATCGCGGACATCTACACCACCACGCCCCTGCGCGACCCGTCCGGCGCCGACGTCGACGTGGTCACGCTGGAGGATCCGAAGCAGCTCATCCCGGCGCAGAACGTCGTCGCGCTCGCCCGCCGCGATGTGCTCGATGACTCGGCGCGCCGGGCCCTCGAATCGGTGAATTCCCGCTTGACGACGGCCGACCTCACCGCCATGAACCTCCGCGCCTCGGGCGACGAAAAGGCGGGCGCCGAGCTCATCGCGCGGGATTGGTTGGGCGCGGGGGCGTCGTAAAGCCGACGCCTGCCGGCCGGCGGCCGCGCGCCGGACCTTGCTGCCCGCCCTGCGTGGCGTCGGAAAGTGCACATTTCCGCTGCCGGAAAAATGCCGACCTGGGGTTTTGCGGGAGGGCGGCAGCACTTTGCCGCGCCGCGTCGGCCCCTCAACGCGGTGAACTGCCGATGGTGCACGTGTAATGCCCCGATGATCCGCAGGTGAACGCGCGGTTAATGCAGGTCGGGTGGGAAAATCGGGGCGGTCGCCGAGTCGCCAAGTGCCGCAATGTATCTCATACTGGCCGGTATGCGTATGACCGTCATCGGAACCGGATATCTGGGTGCGACCCATGCCGCGTGCATGGCCGAGCTGGGGCACGAGGTGCTCGGCGTCGACGTCGACCCCGCCAAGATCGAGGCGCTGTCGGAGGGGCGGGTGCCGTTCTACGAGCCCGGTCTGCCGGAGCTGCTGCGCAAGCACGTCGATTCCGGGGCGCTTCGCTTCACGACGGATTACGACGAGGCCGCTTCGTTCGCCACCCTGCATTTCGTCGGCGTGGGCACGCCGCAGGTGAAGGGCTCGAATGCCGCGGACGTGCGCTACGTGGACGCCGTCATCGATGAGCTGGCGGCGCGGATCACCGGCGATCACGTGATCCTGGGCAAGTCGACGGTGCCGGTGGGCACGGCGTCGCGCCTGCAGGAGCGGGCCGATGCGATTCTGGCGGGCCGTTCCGGCGGTGGCGAACCGGTGGGGACCGTCGATCTGGCGTGGAACCCCGAGTTCCTGCGCGAGGGCCACGCGGTGAAGGACACCCTGGAGCCCGACCGCATGGTGCTGGGCCTGGGTGCCGGGTCGACCCGCGCGGAGGATGCCGTCCGCGAGTGCTTCGCCCCGATCCTCGACCGCGGTACGCCGATGATCGTCACCGACCTGCCGACGTCCGAGCTGGTCAAGGTCTCGGCCAATGCGTTCCTGGCCACGAAGATCTCGTTCATCAACGCGGTGTCGGAGATCTGCGAGACCACCGGCGCCGACGTCACGGTGCTCGCCGACGCGATCGGCATGGATCCGCGCATCGGCCGGCGCTTCCTCAACGCGGGCCTGGGATTCGGCGGCGGCTGCCTGCCGAAGGACATCCGCGCGTTCATGGCCCGCGCCGGCGAGCTCGGCGCCGACCAGGCGATGACGTTCCTGCGCGAGGTCGACGCGATCAACATGCGCCGCCGCGAAAAGTGCGTGGGCCTGGTCAAGGACGCCTTCGGCGGCAACGCGCTGGGCCGCCAGGTCGCCGTGCTCGGTGCCGCGTTCAAGCCGAACTCCGACGACGTCCGCGATTCCCCGGCGCTGTCCATCGCGGGTTCGCTGTCGCTGGCCGGCGCCGCGGTGCGCGTCTATGACCCGCAGGCGATGGGCAACGCCCGGAAGATCTTCCCGACCCTCGATTACCGCGATTCGGCCGACGACGCTCTCGATGGCGCTGAGATGGTCGTCGTGGCCACCGAATGGGACGAGTTCCGCAACCTCGACCCGGTCGCCGCAGGTGAGCGCGTCGCCGCCAAGCGCCTCATCGACGGCCGCAACTGCCTGCCGGTCGACGCGTGGCGCGAGGCGGGGTGGGACGTCAATTGCCTCGGGCGCGGCTGACCATCGTGGGATAGGATCACGCTATGACTCAGCTCACGAACAATGACCTGGATGACCTGTTCCGGCTTTACCTCGAGATCGAGGTCGCGTGCATGGACCTCGAGGAGGACGACTGGGAAGAAGAGCTCGACGACCTGCTCGACGACGACTCGGATGGCGACCGGATGATGCTCGAGGCGCGGGATCGCGTCCTGGAACTCGGCTCCGACGCCTATCGCGCGGAGGTCGCCGACAAGATTGCGGCGTTGGATTCGTCCGGGGCGGTGCACGTCCTGGCCGCCGCATGGGGCCACAACGATGACCCCTGGCCGCTGAAGCTGATCGTCGCCCATCCGCTGTGCGACATCGTCACCGCCCGGATGATCTATTGGGGCCGGGGCGCGGACACCGTGCACCGGGACTGGGCGAAGCGCGGTTACCGTCCGGACGACTGGTACGAGTGCGTGGTCAAGGCGGTCGAGGAGCGTGCGACCGGCGCTGGCTTCCCGGAGGGCCTGGACGTCGAAGCCGTCGAAGCGCTTTTCGACGACGGCGCGTACGGCGAGTTCGAGCTGTCGACGCCCGACTACGGGGACTTCATCGGTGACGTGCGGCCGGATCTCGACTACGGGGAGAAGCCGTGGTCGGACATCCCCGAGGTTCTGCGCTGACGGCGTGGACCCGGCCGCCCCGGCGTGACCGGCACCGCGCGGCGGGAGTGCTTTTCGCGCGCGGACGCCGCAGCCGCCGCGGACGCCGCGCGCCTCACAGGTGCTTCGCCGCTTCCCGCCGCGACAGGGGCGACAATTCCGGGTGCGCGGCGAGGTATGCGCGGACCCATTCCGGATCGGTTTTCGCGTAATCGCGCAGCGCCCAGCCGATGGCCTTGCGAATGAAGAACTCGGCATCGGCCGCATTCGGCGCGATGACGTCGGCAAGCAAATCCGCATCCGTCGCGTCCTTGGCCTGCAGCTGGTGCAGGATCGCGTACCGGCGCACCCACATGTTCCCGTCGCGCGCCCAGGCGCGCATCCGCGCGTCCTCGCCGGCCCGGTCGCGGTCGCGGACGATGAGCTGCACGCGCACCAGCTCATCGACGAGGTCCCACCACGCGCCGGTGACCACCATGTGCCGGACCAGGCCCATGACGCCGGGCCCGACGAATCGCTTGACGACGGGAGCCAGCAGCAGCCCGATCGCGGCCCTCCGCTCCTCCCGATTGCGGGCGCCGTCCCACAGTGCGCGTGCGGCATCGGCGACCTGGTCCGCCGACGTGAACCCGGACGCTTTCGCGGCGGCGCGGGTGATGCGGCGGACGTCGGGGACGCGGACGCCGAGCGTCGGCTCCTCGGTTTTCAGGTAGGCGGCCTGGCCCGCGGCCCGTTCCGGATCCGCCAGCGGCGCCAGCCCCTCGCGGACGGCGGCGATGAAGATGTCGGTGGGGGAGGCGGGCGTCATCGTCGGGCCCCGTCAGGGAAACCGCACGTAGCCGGCGGGGGAACTCGGCCCGGAGTTTCCGGACGACGGCGGTGACTTCTTCGCCGGCGCCGGGGATTGCGGCCGCGGGCGCGCGGTGGCGTCGTACTGGGGCCGGGGGCCGTACCGCGACTGCGTTTCACGACGAGGCTGGGTTTCACGGGAGGGCTGGGTTTCGCGGGAGGGCTGGGTTTC
This sequence comes from Corynebacterium hansenii, assembly GCF_030408795.1. NCBI lineage: Bacteria > Bacillati > Actinomycetota > Actinomycetes > Mycobacteriales > Corynebacteriaceae > Corynebacterium > Corynebacterium hansenii. Next base: position 2,913,647 of record NZ_CP047211.1, on the reverse strand, counting down.
ACGGCGCGGGTGCGTATCCCGATGGGACGCTTCACGACGCTGCCGGGTCTCCTGGTGCGGCGTCTCATGGCGGGAAGCGGCCTCGCGGCGGGGCTGCGTTTCACTGCGGAGCTGCGTTTCGCGATGAGGCTGTGCCTCGAAACGGGCCGTCGGCGAGTACCGGCGTTCGTCGGCGTAGTCGGGTTCGTCGTCGTACCCGGTTTCGTCGAGGTACCCGGGATCATCGTCATAGCTCGCGCCATCGTCGTAACCGGAGTCGTCGTCGTAGCCGGAGTCATCGTCGTACGCGAAGTCGTCGTCGTATCCCCGGTCGTCGTACCCGTGATCGTCGTAGCGGGAATCGTCGTCGTAGCGGGACGAGGGGCGGTCCGATGGCTGCGGCTTCGGCCGCTCGGTCACCGTCGTCACCGCCGCGATCGCCGTGGTCACCGGCACGGCGAGGGTCAGCCCCAGGGCGCCGATGGCCGAGCGCAGCAGCTCGGTGGCCACGATGTCGGAGGTGAGCACCTGCATCAGCGGGCGATCGGCGACGGACAGCAGCAGCGTCATCGGCAGCGACGCGCCGACGTACGCCAGCACCAGCGTGTAGACCATCGACGAAATGTGGTCGCGGCCCACCCGCATCGCCGAGGTGAACAGCTCCATCGGGCTCGCGTCGGGGTCGGCCTCCGACAACTCGGTGACGGTCGACGACTGGGCGATGGTGACGTCGTTGAGCACGCCCAGCGCGCCGACGATGAACCCGGCGAGCATCAGGCCGGTGACGCTGACCGCGGGGAGGTACAGCTGGATGAGCAGGTTCGATTCGTCGGCGAGCCCCCTCAGGTCCGCGCCGCCGATGGCCAGGTGCGCCAGGCCAGCGGCGGCCGCCAACGACGTCAACGTGCCGCCCAACGCGGCGGCGGATTTCCAGTTCACGCCGTGGACCAGGAACATCACCGGGAAGAGCACCACGGCGCCGGTGATCAGCGACAGCGCGATCGGCGGGCCGCCGCGCAACAGCGCCGGAATGAGGAACACGCCCACCACCGCGAGGGTGAGCACCAGGCCGGCGATGGCGCGCACGCCGCGCCAGGCGGCGACGACCACGATGGCCAGCGCCGTCAGCACCATCCACGCCCACACGGGCACCGTGCGGTTGATGTCCAGGAACGCGTAGCGCGTCTGCCCGGCGCCGATCGCGTGCGACGTCAGGTGGATCTTCGTGCCCTCGGCGAGCTCGGGTTCGCCGGGCTGGTCGGACATTTCCAGCAGCGTGTGCCGGCCCTGGTCCGGGCCGCCGGTGATGTCGACGATGACCAGTTGGCACTCGCGTTGCTGCAGGCCGGGGGCGGCGGGTGCAGCGGGCGCGGCGGGAGCCGCGGGAGCCGCGGGAGCGGCCGGTGCGGCGGCGGGCGGGGCCGGGGGCGCGGGAGCGGCGTGGACGGTGAACGCCACCGGCGCCACCGCGGGCGCCGGGGGACCGGCGGCGCCGGGATCGGCGGGCGCGGGAGCCGCCGGGGGAACCGGGGCCGCCGGGCCACCGGGCAATCCCGGCACCTGGGGCATCGGCGCCGCCGGGCGCGGGTCTCCGTCGAAGGCGGTGCCCGCGTCCGGGGAGCCGCACACGCCCGTGGTCACGCTGGAGACCTTGCCTGGGAACGACTGCGCCGCCATCGACTGGGATTCGCGGAAACCGGGCGCCGGCTCGGGTGCCTCGCCCTTCGGCCACAGCATCGCCAACCCGATCAGGGCCGCGACGCCCGCGAAGGCGAGCACGGCCGCGAGCATCCCCCGCGCCATCATGGCGGGGCCGGACCGGCGCGACGACGGGGCGTCGTCAAGCGAGGAAACCGGAAGAGTCGAATGCCGCCCCACTGCGACGCCCCCCTTACTGCTTGTAGCCGGCCAGGAAGTTGCCCAGGCGCTCGATGGCTTCCCGCAGCTCGCGGGCCCAGGGCAACGTGACTATGCGGAAGTGGTCGGGCGTCGGCAGGTTGAACCCGCGGCCGCCGACCATGAGGATCTTCTCCTCGCGGAGGATGTCGAGCATCAGCTTCTCGTCGTCGTGGATCTCGTGGACCTCCGGGTCGAGCTTCGGGAACGCGTACATCGCGCCCATCGGCTTGACGCAGCTGACGCCCGGGATGGAGTTCAGGCCCTCCCACGCGACGTTGCGCTGCTCCAGCAGGCGCCCGCCGGGCAGGATCAGGTCGTCGATGGACTGGTAGCCGCCCAGCGCCACCTGGATGCCGTGCTGCGCGGGCACGTTCGGGCACAGGCGGGTCGACGCCAGCAGGTTGATGCCCTCGATGAAGCCCTCGGCGTGGCGCTTCGGGCCGGTCAGCACCATCCAGCCCGCGCGGTACCCGGCCACGCGGTAGGTCTTGGACAGGCCGTTGAAGGTGATGCACAGCAGGTCCGGGGCCAGCGACGCGGTGGAGATGTGCTCGGCGTCGTCGTAGAGGATGCGGTCGTAGATCTCGTCGGACAGCAGCAGCAGCGAATGCTCGCGCGCGATGTCGACGATGCCCTCCAGCACCTCCCGGGTGTACACCGCGCCGGTCGGGTTGTTCGGGTTGATGATGACGATCGCCTTCGTCCGGTCCGTCACCTTCGACCGGATGTCCTCCAGGTCGGGCGCCCAGTCCTGCTCCTCGTCGCACGTGTAGTGCACGGGCTTGCCGCCGGCCAGCGTCGTCGCGGCGGTCCACAGCGGGTAGTCCGGGGCGGGGATGAGCACCTCGTCGCCTTCGTCGAGCAGCGACTGGGTCACGATCGAGATCAGCTCGGAGACTCCGTTGCCCAGCCACACGTCGTCGACGTCGAAGCGGGGGAAGGTCGAGTCCATCTCGTATCGCGTGACGACGGCCCGCCGCGCCGAGTAGATGCCCTTCGATTCGGAGTAGCCCTGCGCATGCGGCAGCGCGCGCACCATGTCCTGGACGATGGTGTCGGGCGCGTCGAAGCCGAACTTCGCGGGGTTGCCGGTGTTGAGCATCATGATGCGGTGGCCGTCGGCCTCCATCTGCTCCGCCAGCGTGGTCACCGGGCCGCGGATGTCGTACAGGACGTTGCGCAGCTTCGGCGACTGGTCCAGGGACTTCAGCGGCGTGCGGCGCGGGTGGCTCATGCCGCGGCGCTGGGCGACGCGGGCCGCGCGGGTCTGCTCGGCGCGGGCGGCGCGCAGCAGCTCGGCGGACTTGCGCAGCGCCTTCTCCTTCACCTGCGCGGCGTCCGGGGCGGTGGTGCCCGCCGCGTCGTGGACGGGCGCGGTGGTGGTGTCGTTGGCGGCGTCGGCGAGGGGGGCGTCAGAAGCGGGGGCCTGTGCGGCGTCGGCGGCTGCGGCGGCGGGCGCGCCTGCGGCGGCCGCGGCGGTGGCGGGATCGACGGTGCCCGGAATTTCCGGCTGGTCCTGGGGTCGCTTCTGGGTACTCACCCCCAAGAGTCTGCCACTTCGGGCGGCCCCGTTGGTAGCGATAGGCTGGGTTCATGCGGTAGAGGCGCCCGAATGTGCCCCCGCCGCGGATCAGAAGAGGCGGAAGGCGGACATGAGCGAACACCGGGATGACGGCGCAGCCGGAGCCGAAGCCGGAGCGCAGGGGGATGGCTCGGCTGGCGGCAACGGCTCCGGCGCGGGCGCGGCGGGGGCCGCGGGAGCCGGAAACGCGCGCGATCGGTTCACCGGGGAATCCCTGGGCGAGATGATCCGCCGGCAGCGTGAGCTGGCCCAGCTGCCGATGCGCCGGCTCGCGGAGATGGTGGGCATCTCCAACCCGTACCTGTCGCAGATCGAGCGGGGGCTGCGGGCGCCCAGCGAGCGCGTGCTCACCGCCATCGCCGACAACCTGCAGCTGTCGGCGGACCTCATGGCCGCCTACGCCGGCGCGGAGAAGGATGGCGAGGTGCTCTCGGCCATCGCCAAGGACCCGGATCTCACCGATGCGCAGCGGCGTTCCCTCGCGGAGACGTACCGGGCGTACGTGGAATTGACGCGCGCGCGGCGCCGCCGTCCCGGCGCCGGCGGGGTCGCCGGGGAGGCTGGCGGCAACTGATTTCGCGGGGCGTCCGCGCGGGCCCGACAGCGTGCGGACGGATCTTTGCCGAGCGTAAAGGGGGGTTCTTCGACGCGCGCGAATGGTGGTTAACTGTCTATCTTGGAGTGGTCCCGGAAACTCAAACCTACGAAAACAATGCCGAGGAGTGCTCCAATGGCCAAAAACGTGACCATTTCCGAACTGCCCCAGCTGGTGGGCGAGGACCTGGGAGTGTCCCGCTCGGTGACCATGAGCCAAGAGCGCATCAACGGCTTCGCCGAGGTGACCGAAGACCGCCAGTGGATCCACCTCGACGCGGAGCGCGCGGCCGAGACCCCGTTCGGCGGCACCATCGCGCACGGCTTCCTGACGCTGTCGCTGGCGTCGGCCCTCATCTTCGACGTCATCGACGTGGAGGGCGCCACCGTCATCAACTACGGCCTGGACAAGGTCCGCTTCACCGCGCCGGTGCCGTCCGGCTCCGACATCGAGATGGCCGTCAAGGTCGCCGAGGTCTCCGAGTGCCGTGGTGGCCAGCAGGTCACCTTCGACCTGGAGTTCCGCAACCCGGGCGCCGAGCGCCCCGCGTGCATCGCGGCCCTGGTCTTCCGCTACCTCGGGGAGGGCTAGGCCAGTGGGAATCGACGACATCCGCCGCAAGATCAACGCCCGCATCGATCCGCTGGGCCTCGTTCCCGCCGCCGCCTCCGTCGCGGCCCGCGCCGCGGTGAATCCGCTCGGCGTGGCCAAGGCCAACCTCGACCTGGCCGGCGACCTGGCGAAGATCCCGGTCGCGTACCTACGCGCCGCCGCCGGCGCCGACGACCCGAAGTGGCCGGTCGACGCCGACCCGCGAGACCGCCGTTTCTCGGAGCGCACGTGGGAGGAGAACCCGAACTACGCCGCGCTGCGCCAGTACTACCTCGCCGCCTGCGGTTACGTCGACGGGCTGCGCGAGGCCGGCGCCGGCGATGCGCAGGCCGACGGCAAGATCGGCTTCATGTCCCGGCTGGTCATGGACGCCATGGCCCCGACCAACTTCCTGGCCACGAACCCGGAGGCGCTCATCGAGGCCTACCGCACCGGCGGCCGCAGCGTGCTGAAGGGCCAGCGTTTCTTCATCGATGACCTGCTGAACAACGACGGCCGACCGGAGAAGATCGACCGCACGAAGTTCACCCTCGGCGAGGACATGGCCTGCACGCCGGGCAAGGTGATCTTCCGCAACGACCTCATCGAGGTCATGCAGTACGAGCCGCAGACCGAGCAGGTCCACGCGGTGCCGCTGCTGGTCACGCCGCCGTGGATCAACAAGTACTACATCCTCGATCTGACGCCGGGCCGCAGCCTCATCGAGATGGCGGTGAAGTCGGGCCGCACGGTGTTCGGCATCTCGTACCGCCAGCCCGATTCGTCGATGGCGGATCTCGGCATGGACGACTACTACCGCGAGGGCACCGTCGCCGCGCTGGACGTCGTGCAGGAGGTCACCGGCGCGCCGAAGGTGGACATCCTGGCGCTGTGCCTGGGTGGCGCGATGTCGGCGATGGCCACCGCGAAGGACGCCGTCGACGGCAAGGACCGCATCGGCACGCTGACGCTGATGAACACCATGCTCGACTACACCGACCCGGGCGAGATCAAGTACTTCACCGGCCCGGAGGACGTCGAGGTCATCGTCGAGCGGATGAAGGCGAAGGGGTACCTCGGCAAGAACGAGATGGCCGACACCTTCGATCTGGTCCGCGCCCGCGACCTCATCTTCAACTACTGGGTGAGCCGCTGGATGAAGGGCGAGGATCCGACGGCGTTCGACATCCTGGTGTGGAACGCCGACTCGACGAACATGCCGCTGCGCATGCACGCCGAGTACATGCGGTCGCTCTACGTCGACAACGCGCTGGCCGAAGGTGATTTCGTGCTCGACGGCACCCGCCTGGACATGGGCGCGGTGAAGAACGACACGTACGTCGTCGGCGCGGTGGGCGACCACATCGTGCCGTGGTCGACGTCGTACGCCGCGGTGAAGATGCTCGGCGGCGACGTCCGCTACGTGCAGTCCAACGGCGGGCACCTGGCCGGCGCGCTGAACCCGCCGTCGAAGCGCACCTGGTACCGCGCGATCGGCGAGCCGGAGAAGGTCAATCGCGGCGAGTACCCGTCGTCGCCCGCCGAGTTCGAGGAGAAGGCCCCGCAGATCAAGGGCGACTCCTGGTGGAGCGACTGGAACCGGTGGATGAGCGCCCGCGCCGGCGAGATGGTTTCCCCGCCGGAGATGGGCGGCGGAAAGTACGCGCCGATCTGCGACGCGCCGGGCGAGTACGTGCGGTCGAAGTAGCGTCGCAAAGCATCGCCTGACGACGGCCCGGCCGGGGATCATGCCCCCGACCGGGCCGTAGCCGTTGCGGAGTTAGCAATCGCGAGCTAACGTGCTAACTACCGCGGGTCGGGAACGGCCCCGCCGGACCGGAACCGGTTCGGATGACCAAGACCAACCGCAGGAGCAGACATGACCGAGCGCAAGACCGCCCCCCGCCAGACCGCCGCCAAGACCGCCGCGAACAACACCGCCGCCGCCAAGGAGGCCGGCGCCAAGGCCACCGCCGCCGCCAAGGAGAACGCCGCCAAGGCGACCGAGGCCACCAAGAAGGTCACCGAGGGCGTCGCCAACGCGTCCAAGGAGGCCAACGCCAAGAACCTGAAGGCCGCCGAGGAAGCCACCTCGCGCACCGACCAGGCCATCGACGCCGCCGCCGAGCGCACCAAGGCCGCCGCCGACCGCGCCAAGGCCGCCTCCGACAAGGCCACCGACGCCTTCTCCAAGGCCTACGAGCGCAACACCGAGGCGTTCGCCGCCGCCGAGGCCCGCGTCCGCGCCCTGAACGAGCAGATCATCGAGGCTTCCAAGAAGAACTCGCTGGCCTCCCTCGACGCCTACGAGAAGGCGCTGTCCACCATGCTCGAGTTCGAGAACAAGACCGCCCAGGCCACCCAGCTGGAGTTCGTCTCCGCCGTCGCGAAGGCCCACACCTCCTTCGTCGCCGACATCTCGGCCGCGTTCACCGGCGCCGCCCGCGACCTGCTGAAGTAAAACCACGGCAACGTCGCGCGCCCCGGCCGATGGCCGGGGCGCAGCCCGTGGGCAACGGCCGGCGGGTACAACCGAATCCAAGGTAAGGAACACATCCGATGAACGATGTTGTACGCCGCCTTCCCGAGGGGCCGCTTTCGTGAACGCACGCGAGACCGGCCCCTCGGCCGCTTTCAGACGATCCCCTTTCGCCGTGCCCATGGCGGTCGCCGGCGCATGGGGCGCCTACACCACGTCACTGATGGACCGCATGGCGGGCATCCACGATCCGGCGGAAGCCGCGCGGATCGCCATGGATGACGCGGCGGCCCGTCGCCAAGTGCTCAAGGAGGCCGTGCGGCCCAGCCGCATGCTCCCGTACCCCGATGTCGAACCGGTGGCCTCGTGGCCGTCCGGCGACCTGCTGTGGGCGGGCGGGCCGGAGGGGCCGGGCGCCGACGAGGTGCCCGAGCTCATCGTGCCGCCGCAGGGCACCAGGCTCGACGCCGTCACGCGCATGTCCGCAGACGGGTCGCCGATGATCGTCGGCCCCGACGGCGAGGTGCGCGACGCCTACGTGATCCGCTGGGCCGTCGAGCCGCCCGAGGACGCCACCATCGACGAGCCGCTGGCGCTCATCGCCGACGCGATCGCCGAACTGGGCGGCCGGGTGCGGCTGACGGGCTGGTCGCAGGGCGGCTGGATGTCCTTCATCCACGCGGCGCTGCACCCGGAGACGGTGGCCCGGCTGACGCTGGCGGGCACCCCGGTCGATTTCCACGCCGGCGGCCCGTGGCCGTCGACGACGAAGATCATCGCCCAGATGTCCTACCTGCCGTGGGTGCGGCCGGTGGCGGACATGATGGTCACGCCGGTCGGCGCCGTGCTGCGCACCGCGCTGGTCAACGACGTGTGGCGGTTGTACGACCCCGTCGGCGAGGCCGGCCGCGTCGCCGCCGCGATGCTGGATCCGGATGAGGGGCTGCGGGACGTCACCACGTTCACGGCGACCGCCCCGATGACGCCGCCGCAGTACAACTGGTTCCTGCAGCACCTGCTGCGCGGCAACGAGCTGGCCCGCGGCGTGCTGGAGATCGGCGGCGAGGTCATCGACGCCTCCCGGATCGCCTGCCCGGTGCACCTCATCGTGGGTGCCGAGGACGGCGTGGTCGAACCCGGCCAGGGCCTGGCCACCGAGCAGGTCCTCGCCGACGCCGGATCGCCGGCGGAGGTCACCTCCGAGGTGTTCCCGGTCGGCCACATGAGCCTCTTCGGCGCGGGCGCCCTGCCCGGTGACGGTGCCGTCGAGGTGGGGGAGTTGCTTGAGGGGGAGCTGGGAGAGGCCGACGGCGAGGGGGACGGCGCAGCCGTCGCGCCCTCCAATTAGCCGACGCAGCCGTCGCGCCCTCCAGCTAGCCGACGCAGCCGTCTCTTCCGCAAACCCACCCCGAATGCGCAGAGCCACCCGTTACAGCGGGTGGGTTGACCAATTCGGGGTGGGTTAGCAGGGCGTGATCGCGGTGGCCACGGCCACAGCGCGCGAAAAGAGGCGAAAAGAGGAGGCCCCATTGGGGACCTCCTCTTTTCTTACTTCACGGGCGGTGACCGCCGGCGCTCACCGGTTTCGGTGGCGCCGGCCGGCGCGGCCTACCCGTTGTTGCGGCGCGCGGCACCCGGCAGCGGGACTCCGCGGGACGTGCGCGGCACATCCGCACCCGACGCCTTCGGGGCCGGGGCATCCGTGGCCTCCGCAGCACCGGAGTCGGCGGACTCGGCGGCCTCGGTCGACTCGGACGAAGCTTCAGCCGGCTCGGCGGCAGCTTCCACCGGGGTCTCAGCCGACTCGGTCGGCTCGGTGACCTCGGCCGACGGCTCGGGCTTGGCGTCCTGGGCAGGCGCGGCCGCGGCCTTCGGGGTCGACTTGCGGGCACCGCCCGGGATGGGCGCACCGCGGCGCGCCGGCTGCGGTGCCTCCTCGGTCGCGTGCTCGAGCTGCTCGACCTGAGCCTCCTGGGCCGGGGTCGCCTCCTTCGGAACCTCGGTCGGCTCGTCGGCGGTCTCGGTCGCCTCGGCGTCCTGCGTCGGAGCGGGCGCCGCGGCGGCCTTCTTCGCGCTGCCGGGCACCGGGGCACCGCGGCGGGCGCCGCCCGGAACCGGAGCACCGGACTTGGTCGCCGGGGTGGCTTCCTTCAGCTGCTCGGCCTGCTCGGTCTGCTGGGCGTCGGGGTCGGCGGCGGTGTCGGGCTCGGCCTTCTTGGCGCCACCCGGCACCGGGGCGCCGGCCTTCTTGGCACCACCGGGCACCGGAGCGCCGGCCTTCGCACCACCCGGCTTGGGAGCACCGCCCGGCTTCGGGGCACCACCCGGGGCGGGAGCACCACCCTTGGCACCGCCCGGCTTGGGCGCGCCACCCGGAGCGGGAGCACCACCCTTGGCACCGCCCGGCTTGGGAGCACCACCCGGAGTCGGAGCACCACCCTTGGCGCCACCGGGCTTGGGGGCACCGCCCGGAGCGGGGGCACCGCCCTTGGCGCCGCCGGGCTTGGGAGCACCACCCGGCGCCGGAGCACCACCCGGTGCCGGAGCGCCACCCTTGGCGCCGCCCGGCTTGGGCGCGCCACCCGGGGCGGGAGCACCCGACGCGGCGGCACCGGCGGCGGCCGCGGCACCAGCTCCGGCGGCACCGGCGGCGGCCTTCTTCTCGGCGTCCGCCTTCTTCTTCGCCTCGGCCTCCTCGGCCGCCTTCTTCTTGGCGGCCTCTTCTTCGGCGCGGGCGCGCTCCTCGGCCTCGATGGCTTCGGTGTCGACCCAGCCGCGCTCCGGCTGCGTCAGCCACTCGGGTTCGCGGGCCGGCGGCAGGGCGCCGTCGACGAGCACGGAGTCGCGGATCATCTGCGCGATGTCCAGGACCTCGGGCTTGTTGTCGTCGTCCTCGGCGAGGTTGTTCACGCCGTCGGACATCATGGTCTTGCAGAACGGGCAGCCGATCGCGATGGCCGACGCGCCGGTCTCCAGGGCCTCGGTGGTGCGGTTGACGTTGATGCGCTCGCCGATGGTCTCTTCCATCCACATGCGCGCGCCGCCGGCGCCACAGCAGAAGCCGGTGTTCTTGTTGCGCGGCATCTCCACGAGGTCCGCGCCGGACGCGCCGATCAGCTCGCGGGGCGCCTCGAAGACCTTGTTGTGGCGGCCCAGGAAGCAGGGGTCGTGGTAGGTGACCTGGCGGCCCTGGCCGGACGCCACGGGCTGCAGGCGGTTCTCGCGCACCAGCTGGTTGAGCAGCTGGGTGTGGTGGACCACGGAGTAGTGGCCGCCGAGCTCCGGGTACTCGTTCTTGAAGGTGTTGAAGCAGTGCGCGCAGGTCACGACGATCTTGCGCTGCTTCGGCGGCACGCCCTCGAACACCTCGCCGAGCTGCTCGATGTTCTGCTCGGCGAGCATCTGGAACAGGAACTCGTTGCCCGCGCGGCGGGCGGAGTCGCCGTTGCAGCCCTCGGCCTGCGACAGCACGGCGAACTTCACGCCGGCGGTGTACAGCATCTCGGCGACGGCCTTGGTGGTCTTCTTGGCGTTGTCGTCGTAGGCGCCGGCGCAGCCGACCCAGAAGAGGTACTCGGTGTCGTCGAAGCTGTCGACGTCCTCGCCCCACACGGGCACGACGACGCCATCCTGGCGGACCTCGTTGATCCAGTCGGCGCGGGTGGAGGCGTTCTGGCCCCACGGGTTGCCCTTGGTCTCGAGGTTCTTGAACAGGCCGGCCAGCTCGGTCGGGAAGTCCGACTCGACGAGCACCTGGTAGCGGCGCATGTCGATGATGTGGTCGATGTGCTCGATGTCGACGGGGCACTGCTCGACGCAGGCGCCGCAGTTGGTGCAGGACCACAGGACGTCGGGGTCGATGACGCCGGCGTCGCCCTCGCCGACCAGCGGCAGGGTCAGCACGCCCGAGCCCGCGGACTCGGTCTCGGCACCTTCGCCATCACCCTGCGCGTCCTTGCCGGCGAGCAGGTAGGGGGCGGAGCGGTAGGCGTGGTCGCGCAGCTGGTTGACCAGCAGCTTCGGCGACAGCGGCTTGGCGGTGTTCCAGGCGGGGCACTGCTCCTGGCAGCGGCCGCACTCGGTGCAGGAGGTGAAGTCCAGCAGGGCCTTCCAGGAGTGGTCGGTGACCACGCCGGTGCCCATGGAGTCGACCTCGGGGTCGGCTTCCTCCAGGTCGATGATCTTGCCCTGCGAGGTCATCGGCTTCGCGGCGCCGAGGGCGTTGGCCCCGTCGGCGTTGCGGCGCAGCAGGATGTTGGCGAACGCCAGGAAGCGGTGCCAGGCGACGCCCCAGGTGAGGTTGCGGCCGACGACGAACAGCCAGATCATGCCGGACAGCAGCTTGATCAGGGCCATGATCGACACGAACTCGGGCGATGCGGGCAGGATCTTCGCGATCCACCCGGTGGCGAAGTCGGTCCAGTGGACGCTGCCGTCGCCGTAGGTGGCCAGCTTGGCGGCCTTGACCATCAGCATGCCCAGGCCCTCGATGAGGACGACGGCCTCGACGAAGTAGGCGGCCTTGGCGTTGGAGCCGTAGAAGCGGCTGAGGCGCTCCTTGCCCATGTTCGTCTGGCGCACGATGATCAGCGCGAGGATGCCGAGGGTGGTGCCCAGGCCGAGCAGTTCGTCGACGAAGTGCCAGGCGGCGAGGTCCTTCAGGATGGGCCAGCCGCCGGCCGGGTTGAAGGTCTGGATGTAGGCCTCGAACCAGACGAGGGATCCGAGGAGGAAGCCGACCATGACGAACCAGTGGGCGATGGCGACGCCGGGCTTCTTGGCCATCTTGGTGTGGCCGACGATCTCCTTGATCGTGGTCCAGACGCGGGCGCCCCAGTCGCCGGTGTGGCCGTAGGTCTTCTGGCCGACCATGATCGTGCGGACCATGTGGGCGAAGCCCTTGATGAACACGAACCAGCAGGGCAGGGACAGCAGCAGGCCGATGAAGCCGACGGTGATGGTGAACCCGTTCGAGGTCACGGCATCGCCGGCGGTGTCGGCCGCGAGGGGAAGCACGCTCATGACGTTCCTAACAGTGTGGGCGTGAAAAGTGGCTGAATGCCCGTCCGAGGGTGGCGGTCGGGCGCAAATAGTTCTCTTGTGAGGTATATCACGACCGTTCGTCCAGGTCGAACGGATTTCGCAAACGGGGGTCTCATGGGCCGGACATGCGCAGGTGGGAATTTTGCGAAGATTTTCGTTCCTTAATTTCAGGTGGGCGGCAAGAATCATGCTTGACGACGCTCCGGGTGCGGCCGGGGCGTCGTGAAGCGGATAACGCGGTTGCGTGGCGCGGCGAGGTGCGCCGCCGGCGAAGCGGCGCACACCGGGGGTGACGCGCATCACATGGAAAAGTTGAGTCGGCCGGGAACAACTTTGCCGGGCGGCCCGTTGTGGGGGATGAAAGGTTGAGTGGATGGCGCTCAAGAATTCGGCCGCCGGGCTTGACGGGAATCGGGCCCTTCGGCAAACTTGAGCCCCGGACGCTTAACGTCAACTTCGACCAACAACGAACCGTGAGCCGCGATGCTGCGGCCCCACAAACAGGAGGACATCAAACATGGGACGTGCAGTCGGTATCGACCTGGGCACCACCAACTCCGTCGTGTCGGTGCTGGAGGGCGGCGAAGCCGTCGTCATCGCGAACTCCGAGGGTTCGCGCACCACCCCGTCGGTCGTCGCCTTCGCCAAGAACGGCGAGGTGCTGGTGGGCCAGTCGGCCAAGAACCAGGCGGTCACCAACGTCGACCGCACCATCCGCTCCGTCAAGCGCCACATGGGCACCGACTGGAGCGTCGACATCGACGACAAGAAGTACACCGCGCAGGAGATCTCCGCGCGCACCCTGATGAAGCTGAAGCGCGACGCCGAGTCCTACCTGGGCGAGGACGTCACCGACGCCGTCATCACCGTCCCGGCGTACTTCTCCGACTCCGAGCGCCAGGCCACCAAGGAGGCCGGCCAGATCGCGGGCCTCAACGTCCTGCGCATCGTCAACGAGCCGACCGCGGCCGCCCTGGCCTACGGCCTGGAGAAGAACGACAAGGACCAGACCATCCTGGTCTTCGACCTGGGCGGCGGCACGTTCGACGTGTCCCTGCTGGAGATCGGCGACGGCGTCGTCGAGGTCCGCGCCACCGCCGGCGACAACAAGCTCGGCGGCGACGACTGGGACCAGCGCGTCGTCGACTGGCTCGTGGAGAAGTTCAAGGCGTCCCAGGGCATCGACCTGACCAAGGACAAGATGGCCCTGCAGCGCCTGCGCGAGGCCGCCGAGAAGGCCAAGATCGAGCTGTCCAGCTCGCAGCAGGCCACCATCAACCTGCCGTACATCACGGTCGACGCCGAGAAGAACCCGCTGTTCCTCGACGAGACCCTGACGCGCACCGAGTTCCAGAAGATCACCCAGGATCTGCTCGACCGCACCCGCAAGCCGTTCCAGCAGGTGCTGGCCGACTCCGACATCCCGGTGTCCGAGATCGACCACGTCGTGCTCGTCGGCGGCTCCACCCGCATGCCGGCCGTGTCCGACCTGGTCAAGGAGATGACCGGCGGCCGCGAGCCGAACAAGGGCGTCAACCCGGACGAGGTCGTCGCCGTCGGCGCCGCCCTGCAGGCCGGCGTCCTGCGCGGCGAGGTCAAGGACGTGCTGCTCCTCGACGTCACCCCGCTGTCCCTGGGCATCGAGACCAAGGGCGGCGTGATGACGAAGCTCATCGAGCGCAACACCACCATCCCGACCAAGCGCTCGGAGACCTTCACCACCGCCGAGGACAACCAGCCCTCCGTGCAGATCCAGGTCTTCCAGGGCGAGCGCGAGATGGCCGCGGCCAACAAGCTGCTCGGTTCCTTCGAGCTGGGCGGCATCGCCCCGGCGCCGCGCGGCGTGCCGCAGATCGAGGTCACCTTCGACATCGACGCCAACGGCATCGTCCACGTGACCGCCAAGGACAAGGGCACCGGCAAGGAGTCCACGATCACCATCCAGGACGGTTCCGGCCTGTCGCAGGAGGAGATCGACCAGATGATCAAGGACGCCGAGGCCCACGCCGAGGAGGACCGCAAGCGCCGCGAGGAGCAGGAGGTCCGCAACTCCGCCGAGTCGATGGCCTACCAGACCCGCAAGTTCGTCACCGACAACGAGGACAAGGTGTCCCAGGACATCAAGGACCGCGTCGAGGAGGCGGCCAAGGGCGTCGACGAGGCCCTGAAGGGCTCCGACATCGAGGCCATCAAGACCGCCGTGGAGAAGCTGTCCACCGAGTCCCAGGAAATGGGCAAGGCCATCTACGAGTCCGAGGCCGCGCAGGGCGCGACCCAGGCCGACGCCGGCGAGGCCGGCGAGGCCAAGGCCGACGACAACGTGGTCGATGCCGAGGTCGTCGACGAGGACGAGAAGGACAAGTAAAAATGACGAATCCGACCGACAACCCCTTTGACGACCGGGGCGCCGGTCCGGACGCCGGCCCCGCCGAGGCGGCCGCCGCCGAAGGCGTCGATGACGCCGCCTTCGACGACGCCGTCGACGCGGACGCCGCCGCGCAGGCCGAGGCCGATGGGGCCGAAGCCGGCGCCGTCGACGACGAGGCGACGCGCCTGCGGTCCGAGCTCGATGAGCGCACCGAGGACCTGCAGCGCGTGTCCGCCGAGTTCGCCAACTACCGGCGCCGCGTGGACCGCGACCGTCGGCTCGACCGCGAGCTGGCCAAGGCGTCCATCGCCGGCGAGCTGCTGAACCTGGCCGACGACCTCGACCGGGCAGAGCAGCATGGCGACCTGTCCGCCGAGGGCCCGCTCAAGGCGTTCGCGGACAAGTTCCGCAACACCCTGGACACCCTGAAGGTCACCGCTTTCGGCGCCGAGGGCGAGGAGTTCGACCCGGCCATCCACGAGGCCGTGCAGGACACCTCCAACGGCGACGAGAAGGTCATCGGCTCGGTCCTGCGCAAGGGCTACCGCCTGGACGAGCGGGTGATCCGCACGGCGATGGTCGTCATCGCCGACCCCGCCTGACCGATTTCGGTCGGGCACTGCGGCGCGGCGGGCCAGCCGGCCCGCGCGCCGCGGCCATAAACTTGAAATGCAGCGCCACTTGAAATGCACCGTCAACCGCGGGAAATGACCGCGACACCGTTTTCGGAAGGAGGAGATGTCCGATGACCCAGCGTGAATGGGCGGACAAGGACTATTACGCGGATCTGGGCGTCTCCAAGTCCGCGAGCCAGGAGGACATCAAGAAGGCGTACCGGAAGCTGGCCCGGGAGAACCACCCGGACACGCATCCCGGTGACGCGAAGGCGGAGGACCGTTTCA
Organism: Corynebacterium hansenii; assembly: GCF_030408795.1. Classification (NCBI taxonomy): domain Bacteria; kingdom Bacillati; phylum Actinomycetota; class Actinomycetes; order Mycobacteriales; family Corynebacteriaceae; genus Corynebacterium; species Corynebacterium hansenii. Next base: position 2,898,209 of record NZ_CP047211.1, on the reverse strand, counting down.
AGAAGGTGTCCGAGGCCTATTCCGTCATCGGCGACGCCGACAAGCGCCGCGAGTACGACGAGCTCCGGTCCGCGCTGGCCGGGGGCGGCTTCCGTTTCCCGGGCACGGGCGGCGGCTTCACGACGGGCGGCGCCGGGGGCGCCGGCGGTTTCGACTTCAACGTCTCCGACATTTTCGGCGAGGGCGGCGCCGGCGGCGGGTTGGGCGATTTCCTCAATGGGTTCGTCAACCGCGGCGGTGCGGGCGGCGGCCGGTCCGCACGGCCGCGCCGGGGCGCCGACGTGGAAACCGAGATCACGCTCGATTTCCGCGAGGCCGCCAAGGGCGTGACCATCCCGCTGCAGCTGACCAACCCCTCGCCGTGCACCACGTGCCACGGTTCGGGCGCGAAGCCGGGCACCCACCCGGTGACCTGCGGCACCTGCAACGGCTCGGGCTTCACCAACGAGCAGCGCGGTGCCTTCGGGTTCTCCGCCCCCTGCCCGGATTGCGGTGGCCAGGGCACGATCATCGAGGATCCGTGCCCGGATTGCTCGGGCACCGGCGTCACCACGCGCCGCCGAACCATCACGGTGCGGGTGCCCGCGGGCGTCGTCGACGGCCAGAAGGTCCGTCTGGCGGGCCAGGGCGAGGCGGGCCTGCGGGGCCGCCCGGCCGGCGACCTGTTCGTGACGGTCCATGTCCGCCCGGACGAGATTTTCACGCGCTCCGGCGACGACCTCGAGGTGACGGTGCCGGTGAGCTTCGGCGAGCTGGCGCTGGGCGGCACGATCACGGTGCCGACCCTCGACGGCAAGGTCCGGGTCCGCGTCCCCGCGGGCACGGCCGACGGCCGCACCCTGCGCGTGCGCGGCCGGGGCGTGCCCAAGCGGTCCGGCACCCCGGGCGACCTGCTGGTCACCGTGCGGGTGCAGGTTCCGCCGAAGCTGGATGACGCCGCCGCGTCGGCGTTGCGTTCCTACGTCGAGGCCGAGCGAGCCGGCGGGTTCAACCCGCGCGACGGCTGGGCCGGGGCGAAGTAGGTGGTCGCCGTGGCTCAGGAAGAATCCCGCGCGGAGGTCTACGTCATTTCGGTCGCCGCCGACCTGGCGGGCATGCACGCGCAGACGCTGCGCAACTACGACCGCCTCGGTCTGGTGACGCCGGAGCGCACCCGCGGCGGCGGTCGACGCTACTCCCAGCGGGACGTGGCGCTGCTCCGCGAGATCCAGCGCCTGTCCCAGGAGGAGGGAGTCAACCTCGCCGGCATCAAGTCCATCATCGAGCTGAACAAGCGCGTCGAAAAGCTCGAGAACGAGAACGCGGCGCTGCGCGCCGAGCTCAGCAAGGCGGAGGCCCGCCGCGGCCGCCCGCGCGGCGAGATCGTGCACGTCCCCCGGTCGACGGCCGTGGTGATGTGGGAGCCGCGCAAGCGGCGCCGCCGCGGCGAAGACTAACGGGGACTAGCGGGGGTTGGCCGGGGACCGGCGGAGAAGACTGGCGGTAACCGCGGCGACCTCCCCCGGCGTGCACCCCAAATGGCCGGTCCGATGCATGAAAGCGTCGGACCGGCCGTTACATTTTTCACATGACCGACAAAAGAGTTCGAGAGGCCAAGCCCGGCGAGCCTCCCCTCATCACGACGCCGGACCGTCCCGCCCCGCTCGGCGAGACCTCCCAGACGTCCCCGCCGGCGGATCGCCTGACCGCCGGTTCGTTCACCATGAAGGTGCTCAACGGCATCTCCATTGCCGTGGTCGTCGCGCTGGTCCCGCAGGCGCTGCTCGGCGAGCTGTTCAAGGCGCTGCTGCCGGTGTTCCCAGCGGGGCAGTCCGTCATCGAGCTGGTGTCGCTGGCGTCGTCGATGCTGCCGGTGCTCATCGGCATTCTGGTGGCCATGCAGTTCAAGCTGACGCCGATCCAGACCGCGGCGACGGGCATCGCGGCGGTGTGCGGTTCGGGCGTGGCCATGCCGGATCCGGCGGGCGGCTTCCATCTGCAGGGCACGGGTCTGGTCATCAACTCGGGCCTCACCGCCGCCATCGCGGTCGGCTTGCTGCTGCTCATCGGCGAGAAGCTGGGCAATTACACGATTCTGCTGCTGTCGACGATCGTCACCCTGGTCGCCGGCGGCATCGGTTGGGTGGTCACATTCCCGGCGGTGAAGGTGCTCACCGTGTGGCTGGGCAATCTGGTCAACGGCGCGACGACGCTGCAGCCGATTGTCATGGGCGTGGTGTTGGCGGTGCTGTTCGCGGCGATGATCGTTTCGCCGGTGTCCACCGTCGGCATCGCCACGGCGATCTTCATGGAGGGCATCGCGTCGGGCACGGCGAACTTGGGCGTCGTCGCGGCGGGCTTCGGTCTGCTGGTCGGCGGGTGGAAGGCCAATGGCTTTGCGACGTCCCTGCTCCACGTTCTCGGTTCCCCCAAGGTGCAGATGGCCAATGTGCTTTCCCGCCCGGTGATCTTCCTGCCGGTGTTGTGCACGGCGGCGATCGTGGGCGCCGTCGGCGGTGCGACGGGGATTTCCGGCACCCCGATTTCGGCGGGCTTCGGCATTTCCGGTTTGGTCGGCCCGCTGGCGGCGCTGAATTACGAGGGCTGGGGCTGGTCCGCCGGCAACCTGGCGATGGTCGTGGTCGTGTTCGTGGCGCTGCCGCTGGGGCTGTCGATCCTGTTCAATGCCCTGTTCGCGCGCATCGGTTGGGTGCGCCCGGAGCACTACAAGCTCGACTTCAAGTAGGGGCACCGGCGCCGCGAGAACCGATGGGGGCCGCCGGCCGCTCGCCGTCCCCGCCCCGCGCTAACCCACCCCCAATGCGCAGACCCATCCGTTACAGCGGGTGGGTCTCCGCATTCGGGGTGGGTTAATCACGGCAGTGCGGCATCTAACGCAGGTCGACTATTTTTCGCGGCTCGACTCCCGCGCCGGGCCCCGAGCCGGGAATTCTCGCGATCGTCGACTCGACCTTCTCGCGGAAAATCGGGTCCGGGAAGTAGTCGTCGGTGTGCGCGTCCAGGTACCGCCGGGGGAACCACCACCGGGGCACACCCGGGATCCTCTTCCCCTTCGCGATGTCGGAGATGTCCATCCGGTTCGCCCCGAACGCCTTGCCGACGACATTCGCGCCGTGGACTACCGACGCGCCGACGGTTCGGATGATGTCATCCGGCGAGGTCACCGCAATCACGCGGCGCTTGTTCTCGGACACCTCGTGCGGGGTCCCGTCCCGCTTGTTCAGCCGCATGTCGCGAGTGCCGTGCACGTCCGGCCCCGCGCCGGGGGAGCCCGCGAGCACGACGGCGTCGGCGTGCAGCCCCGCTCCCTTCGCCGCCTGCGTCACCACGGTCGCGCCGTAGCTGTGCCCCATCACGGTCATTTTCATGTTCGGGTTGTCCGCTAGCTGTGCCTGGAACGACTGCAGGGAGGTCGCCGCCCGCTCGTGGTACTCGGCGCTCGCGGCGTTGACCAACCCGGGCGGGGCGTCGTAGGTCCAGGCGATCACCGCGACGTCGGGGCCGGCGAACAACCGCGCGCGGTCGATCTGCCCGGCCAGTTCCTCCGCCGTCGATCCGGTGCCGGGCACGATGGTGATCACGTGCTCGGCGGTGCGCGGGTCGCCCAGCGCCACGGCGGTCGTCCCCGGATCGGTGGCCAGCACCTCCACATCCGCCCCGGCCCCGTACCCGGACTGCCCGCGCACGCGTTCCACCTCGGCGGCCTGCGCCGGCGACAATCCTTCAAGCCCTTCGGTCCGGCCCAGGGGCATGCCCGGCGTGGTCATGTGGCGACCGGCGGGGAGCTGGCCGCGAAGCCGGTTCGCCGCCGTCGCATCCGCGTCCAGGGCGCGGCGGAACCGGTACCCGACGTTCTTGCGGTGGTGACTCAACGACTTCCCGGGCCCCTGCGCGCCGGCCACGCTTTTCGCCCCCGACCCCTTGGGCGACACCCGGCCGGTGGCGCGGTCGACCCGGAAGCCGTCCCCCTCGGCATCGGCGACCGCCTTGGCCAGCCAATCCCGCGCGCTCGTCAACGACTTCCGCGCCTTGTCCAGTTCATCGGCGAACCGGCCGATCGAGGCCGCGTCCCGCCGCAGCCGCCCGCCCCGCTCCTCGGCGGCCGCCGCACCCCGAACCCGGATCACTCCGGCCAGATCCCCCTCGGGCACGGCGGCGACGCTGCCCGCCACCTTCTCCGCTGCATCCGCCAGCCGCTTCCCGGCGCCCCGCCACATGCCGATCGCCGGCCCGAACGTCTCCGGCTTCCACGCCAGGATCATGCCGATGTCGGGCACAGGGCCTCCCCGTTGGCTCCGTCGCAGTCCTCGACCCCGGCTGCGATGGCGCCGGCGGCGATCCCGAGCTTTTCGACGGCTTCGCCCTCCGCTTCGAGCTCCTCCCGCCAGAGCAGCGCGCCGTGCATCAACTCGCCCCAAGTGCGGGATCCCGCCATTTCGGCGTCGTCGCAAAGCAACGACCGCAACCCCCGCACGCGATGGCCCTGCACTGCCAGCGCCTCGCCGAGCCCGCGCAGCGTGCCCGGGCTCACGCTCATGTCCGTGTTCGTCATGCCCGCAGCATCGCCGCGCCCCGGCCCGCGCGCACCCCGAATCCCGGCCGAAACCGGCCCGATTGTGGATGAACCCCCGCCTGTGGATGAACCCCGGTACGGTCGGTCGCATGCGCATCGCACTCGCCCAGATCGAACTGTCCGCAGAGCCGCAGGAGAACCTCGGCGCGGTCAAGGACGTCATCGTCCGCGCCGCCGACGCCGGGTCCGACCTGGTGGTTTTCCCCGAGGCCACGATGAAGGCCTTCAACACCGGCCGCCTGGACACGGTCGCCGAACCCCTCGACGGGCCCTTCGCCACCGCCGTCCGCTCCGCCGCGGCGGACGCCGGCATCACGGCCGTGCTGGGCATGTTCCGCCCGGCCGACGTCGTCGAGCGCGACGGCAAGGAGCTGCGCCGCGTCCACAACACGCTGCTGGCCACGGGGCCCGGCGTCGACGCGCACTACGACAAGATCAGGCTTTTCGACGCATTCGGTTTCCGCGAATCCGACACCGTCGCCCCGGGCGAGGAGCTGGTGGTCATCGACGTGCCCGTCGGAGACGCCGAGGTCCGCCGCACCGTCCGCGTCGGCCTGGCCACGTGCTTCGACATCCGCTTCCCGGAGCAGTTCGTGGAGCTGGCGCAGCGCGGCGCTGAGGTCATCGTCCTGCCGGCGTCGTGGAACGACGGGCCGGGCAAAGTCCGCCAGTGGGAGGCGCTGGTCGCCGGCCGCGCCCTCGATTCGACGTGCTTCGTCGCCGCCGTCGACGCCGCCCGCCCCGGTGGCGCGGAGAAGGCGGGCAAGCCCGAAGGGCCGGTGGGCGTCGGACATTCGATCCTGGCCACCCCGGACGGCGACGTCGTGGCGAAGGCCGGTTTCGGCCCTCAGCTGCTGGTGGCGGACATCGACCTCGACGAGGTCGCGCGCATCCGAAAGTCCATCCCGGTGCTGGAAATCCGCAAGTAGCGCCCACCACCCCGCCCCGCCCACCAACGGCGAACGCCCCGCCCCGGATCGACCGGGGCGGGGCGTCACTCGTCTGACGCGGCGCGCTTTACAGCGAAGCCTCGTAGATGCCCTTGACGGAATCGGCCATGGTGGCGTCGAACTCCTCGTCGGACTGCTGGGCCGACAGGCCCTCGGACAGCGCGCGGGAGAAGGAGGCGATCATGCCGGGCTGGCGGGAGAGGCGCTCGTTGGCCTCCTCGCGCGGGTAGCCACCGGAGAGGGCCACGACGCGCATGCACTTGGGGTGCTCGATGAGGGGGGTGTAGAAGCCCTCCTCGGTCGGGATGGACACCTTGATCATCACCTGCTGGTCCTCGGGGAGGGCGTCGAGGTGCTTGATCAGCTCGTCGCGCAGGATGGCCTCGGCCTCCGCCTTGTCGGCGGCGTTGATGTCCACCTCGGGCTCGACGATCGGGATCAGGCCGTGCGACAGGACCTGCTTGGCGAACTCGAACTGCTGGTCGACGTTCTCCTTGATGCCGGCCTCGTTGGCCTCGGCGATGAAGGAACGCATCTTGGTGCCGAAGATGCCCTTGGCCACGCCGCGCTCGAGGAGCTCGTCCAGGCCCGGGCACGGCTTCATCAGCTGCACGCCGTTGGCCTTCTCGGCCAGGCCCTTGTCGGTCTTCAGGAACGGGACGATGCCCTTCTTCTCCCACAGGTACTGCGCGGTGGGGATGCCGTCGATCTCGCGGTCCATGGTCTGCTCGAACAGGATCGCGCCGATGATGTGCTCGGAGCTGAACGACGGGGACTTGATGATGCGCGTGCGCATCTCGTGGACCAGATCGAACATCTCGTCCTCGTTGCTCCACTGGTCCTCGGTGACGCCGTACAGGCCGAGCGCCTTCGGGGTGGATCCGCCGGACTGGTCGAGCGCGGCGATGAAGCCCTTGCCCTCGGTCATCTGCTTGGCCTGCTCCGGGTTAATGGCGTTCATGCGTGTCCTTTCGTCGGGAAGGCTTTCGTCACAAGCCTAGCCAAGGACCGGAAAACGCGCTTCCCTCGCGACGGTGGTTTTGGCCACGGGGTCATGGTGAATGAAACGGGGGTCGGCGCCCGCCTCCACCAGGCGTTCCCGGGTCACGTCGATCATTTCCCCGCGACCCGCGATGAGCACGGTTTTTCCGGCGAGCTCGCCCGGCCGGTGGATGCGCGCGGCGACGTCGGCCGCCACCCCCAACCTGGGCATCGGCGCGGCCGGATGCGAGGAAAACGGCCCCGGATTGGTAAGGGGCTCGTCGATTCGCTTTTCGACGGCAGTGCTCAGCGTCAGATTCGGGAGGTTGTTCGCGAGCCCCACCATCGTCCGGAGGTCGTACAGTTCGCCCGGCGTGCGCGCGCCGTACACGAGGTGGATCGGAGGCGGCGACGGCAGATCGGCGGCCTCCATGATCAGCGCCCGCAGCGGGGCGAGGCCGGTGCCGCCGGCGACCATCAGGATGTCCCGCGGCGCCGCCTCGGGGAGGTGGTGCCGTCCGGTCGGCGGGCCGTCGTAACGCCTGGCGCGGTACGCGTCCAGGACTTGGCCCAGCCGCCCGCGCGGGGTGCCGAAGGTCCACTCGTCGCCGGGGCGCGAGGCGACGACCAGCGGGCGCGACTCGGCGCCGCCGTCGACGATGCGGATGTGGAACTCCAGCAGTCCTTCCGGGTTCGGCGGCAGGGCGGGGGAGTAGTCGCGCCAGATGCCCGGCGCCAGCGGCGAGCGGATGGGGATGTGCTGGCCGACGGTGAACGGGATCGGGTCGGGGCAGTGGACGCGGATGACCGCGATGTGCCGGGTGCGGCGCTGCACCTCGAGGACCCGCCCGGTGTACGTCGCGGGCCCTTCGGCGCGTTCGGCGGCTTCGGCGGTGTCGGCCAGGAGCGTGAGGACCTCGTCGAGGGCACCGCGCAGCGCGGCGACGCGCATGGAGGAATCGAGGCCCGGGGGCAGGCGCTCGGCGAAGACGTCGAGCAGGTGCTCGCCGAGCGTCGGGTAGTCGCGCGGGGCGACGCCGAACTTGCGGTTCTCGCGGGCGACGTCCTCCAGTTGGCGGATGGTCGACGTGGGGAAGCGGCCGACGTCGGCGCGCGCGATGAGGGCGGAGGTCAGGGCGCCCATGAAATCGTCGCGCAGCTTCGTCTTCGAGCCGCCGAACATGTGGCGGAAGCGCGGTTCGGCGTCGAGGAGGCGTCGGAAAGCTTCGGGTCCGATGGCGGGGGCCAGCCGTCCGAATGCGGCTGCCGCCCGCATGAGTCGGCGGGTGTGTTCCATGATTGACCAGGTTCCCATGTGAAGGTGCCCAAAGTCCGTAGAAGGTGCGGAAATTGTGCTAAATCACCCGGTCCGCTCACCCGGATGTGACGCAAATCACGCAGTGCGGCGAGGGTTGAGTGGAACAGGCTCAACCCTGGGGGCGTTGCAGAGCGTGAATGGCTAGGATCGTGGCAGCCCCGGAAGTGGAGTTGAGCGCGATCGACTCACATCTTGCAGACCCCACGAAAGGACGAGGACCATGTCGTTCACCCCGACCACCAAGACGAATGAGGCCTTGCAGGCGGCGCTGAAGTCCGCGTCCGCCGCGGGCAACCCCGACATCCGCCCGGCGCACCTGCTGGTCGCGCTGCTCGAGCAGGAGGACGGCATCGCCGGGCCGCTGCTCACCGCCGCCGGCGTCGAGCCGAACGCGGCGCTGGCCCGCGCCCGCGAGCTCGTGGCCGGCTACCCCAGCGCGCAGGGCTCCAACATGGCCAACCCGCAGTTCAACCGCGACGCGCTCAACGCGCTGACCGCGGCCGAGGAGCTGGCGGGCGAGCTCGGCGACGAGTACGTGTCGGCGGAGATCCTGCTCATCGGCATCGCCACCGGCCAGTCCGACGCCGCGAAGTCCCTGCAGGACGCCGGCGCGACCCCGGAGGCGCTGAAGGGCGCCCTGACGTCGGTGCGCGGCAACCGCCGCGTGACCACGGAGGATCCGGAGGACCAGTACCAGGCGCTGGAGAAGTACGCCACGGACCTGACGGCGCGCGCCCGCGAGGGGAAGATCGACCCGGTCATCGGCCGCGATTCGGAGATCCGCCGCGTGGTGCAGGTGCTGTCGCGCCGCACGAAGAACAACCCGGTGCTCATCGGCGAACCGGGCGTGGGCAAGACCGCGATCGTGGAGGGCCTGGCCCGCCGCATCGTCGCGGGCGACGTCCCGGAGTCGCTGAAGGGCAAGACCCTGATGAGCCTCGACCTGGGTTCGATGGTCGCCGGCGCGAAGTACCGCGGCGAGTTCGAGGAGCGCCTGAAAGCGGTGCTCGACGAGATCAAGGAGTCCGACGGGCAGATCGTCACGTTCATCGACGAGATCCACACCATCGTCGGCGCCGGTGCGACCGGCGACGGTTCGATGGACGCGGGCAACATGATCAAGCCGATGCTCGCCCGCGGCGAGCTGCGGCTGGTCGGCGCGACGACGCTGGACGAGTACCGCAAGTACATCGAGAAGGACGCCGCGCTGGAGCGCCGTTTCCAGCAGGTCTTCGTCGGCGAGCCGAGCGTCGAGGACACCATCGGCATCCTGCGCGGCCTGAAGGAGCGGTACGAGGTGCACCACGGCGTGCGCATCATGGACTCCGCCCTGGTCGCCGCGGCGGCGCTGTCGGACCGCTACATCACGTCGCGGTTCCTGCCGGACAAGGCCATCGACCTGGTCGACGAGGCCGCGTCGCGCCTGCGCATGGAGATCGACTCGTCCCCGGAGGAGATCGACTCCGCCGAGCGCATCGTCCGCCGCCTGGAGATCGAGGAGATGGCGCTGGAGAAGGAAACCGACGTCGCCTCCGCCGATCGCCTGGCCAAGCTGCGCGAGGAGCTCGCCGACGAGCGCGAGAAGCTGACGCAGCTGAAGACCCGCTGGCAGAACGAGAAGTCGTCGATCGACGACGTCCGCGTGGTCCGCGAGGAGCTGGATTCGCTGCGCACGGAGTCGGAGAAGGCCGAGCGCGAGGGCGATTACGGCCGCGTCGCGGAACTGCGCTACGGCCGCATCCCGGAGTTGGAGAAGAAGCTCGCCGAGGCCGAGACCGCGGTCGAGGAGTCGCAGGGCGAGTCGATGCTCAACGAGGAGGTGTCGCCGCAGGAGGTCGCCGACGTCGTCAGCGCCTGGACGGGCATTCCGGCCGGCAAGATGATGCAGGGCGAGACCGAGAAGCTGCTGGCGATGGAGAAGGTCCTGGGCGAGCGCGTGGTCGGCCAGGAGGAGGCCGTGGTGGCCGTGTCGGATGCGGTGCGCCGCAGCCGCGCGGGCGTGGCGGATCCGGATCGTCCGACGGGTTCGTTCCTGTTCCTGGGCCCGACGGGCGTGGGCAAGACGGAGCTGGCGAAGGCGCTGGCGGAGTTCCTGTTCGACGATGAGCGCGCGATGGTGCGCATCGACATGTCGGAGTACGGCGAGAAGCATTCGGTGGCCCGGCTGATCGGTGCCCCTCCGGGCTACGTCGGCTACGACGCCGGCGGTCAGCTGACCGAGTCGGTGCGCCGTCGTCCGTACACGGTCGTGCTTTTCGACGAAGTGGAGAAGGCGCATCCGGATGTCTTCGACGTGCTGCTGCAGGTCCTGGACGAGGGGCGTTTGACCGATGGCCAGGGCCGGACGGTGGACTTCCGCAACACCATCCTGATCCTGACGTCGAACCTGGGCGCCGGCGGCAGCCGCGAGCAGGTGATGGCGGCGGTGAAGACGGCGTTCAAGCCGGAGTTCATCAATCGCCTGGATGACGTGGTCATCTTCGATGCGCTGTCGAAGGAGCAGCTGCGCGGCATCGTGGACATTCAGGTCGCGCAGTTGGCGGCCCGGCTGTCGGCGCGCCGTCTGGTGCTCGACGTCGATGATGCGGCGCTGGATTGGCTGGCCGAGCGGGGCTACGACCCGGCGTACGGTGCGCGTCCGTTGCGTCGCCTGGTGCAGAAGGCCATCGGCGATGAGCTGGCCAAGCGCCTGCTCGCCGGCGATGTCCGGGACGGCGATCGCGTCGCCGTGAGCGTCGCCGAGGACGCGGGTACCGACGCGCCGGGCCTGCGCATCGTCGGCTACGACGAAAGCGGTGAGCCCCGCGCGGGGGAGTAGGGCGCGGAGTGCGGGCGGGCCGTCGCTTGACGACGGCCCGCCGCGAGCCTAGATCGACCTGGATTTTGGAGCGGGCCGGGTGGAAACACCCGGCCCGCTTTTGCGTGCTTCCAGGACCAGAACTTCGACGTCGACAAAAGCAAGCTAAGAAAAACCTGAACAATCGGGTACTTAGATGAGCTGCGGCGATTTAAAATCCAAGACGGTAAGCTATGCCAAGATTGGTGAATCTGTTATCCGAAAGCGCGAACCTGGTTTGCGTGAAGCAGAAATTATCCCGATTCAAATCGGGCCATCATCATTTCGTGATGACCTTCGTGCCCGGCCGCAACAAAGACCTTTTTAAAGACTGACAAATAGGCTGGGATTTCGTCAGGAGAAACCGCTACAAACAGATTGTCGAGCACATTATGCGAAGCGGAATGGAGCCAACTTCTCAAACTATTAAATGCTACGCGTTCGTCCATTGTGCATTGCACATCAAGTGATTGAATATCGAGACCATTTGTGAGCTGGAAGTAAGATTCAAGAATGCGTCTCATCGTATTTCCTAGTGATGCTGAATTGTGAAGTTTGCCCTGCTTTGCAGCAGCCACGTCCGACCAGAGCGATTCGTAAGAAGAACGAATTACGCCGACTTCCATTCGTCTCAGGCGATTATATCCGAAATGTCGCTTTTGTATAAGGTAGTGTGCAACATTGCCGCCGGCATTAGAAGACCTTGTGCGCTTATAGGTAAGCTCATTGTGAAATACGGAGTTATGGGAAAGACAAAAGAGCTGAACGACTTTACTTCGCTTTTCTAGCATGCGATCGATCAGTTCCTTAACTAAAGTTGAAACCATGAAAAGCATCTCAGAATCGAGACTCGACATTGGGTCGTCGATAATCGCAACACAGCTGTCAACACCCGAAAGGCTATTGGGTCGATCAATGTTATGAATTTCACTAATGAAATATAGAAACGCAATAAGCTGCGACTCTCCTTCGCTCAAGGTCTGGCTTGCCTGAGTACCGTTTGGTCGAACAATTCTATATCTGCCAGAAGCTCCTGCCGGAACCAACTTGAAGGATCCTGAGCACATTGTCTCGATAATCCTATTAATGAAAGTCAGGGTGAACTCCGAGGTTCGTCCCTGTGTGGTGAGGACGGCTACCTCGGCATCAATGTCCTTGATTCTATCCAGCGATTTATCAATAGAGCTTTGCATCTTGTCGATGGTGCTCTGCACCGCAGCTATTTTGGCTCGCAATGCCGTTCTTTGCGGTTTGGATTCCGCGTGTACAAAATGCAAAAATTCCCTTTGTACTGTTTTTGCTAGAGACGACATAGAGCGATATAGACTATTGTTCTCCTCGATCAAAATATTGAACTTAACAATCGCTTGGTGCAGCTCTGCAACGTTGGGAGTCGGCCCAGGTGCGATACTTGTACTCATTGCATTGATCTTCGTTTCGAGTTGTCGCTTACAGCGAATAATCTGTTCGTGTAGCGATTGCTTATTTACCTCTACCTCTTTATGGGCCCCTTGAATATGATTTGGCAAATTCGTATATGTGTTCTCATTCCACCATTTTGTTAAATTGTTAAGGCATAATTCCAGGGAAGCGATTTGTAGTTTTATATCACGCACACGTTCGTCATATGCGTCGTTGAAAAGATTATTGATTTCTTGTAGCGTTGTATCTTTAAGGGGCTGCGTGCAGAAAGGGCACAGTGTGGGATCGCTGGTTTGGTCCACAAATCGCAACCCGGCCTGAACCCAATCGGTGCTCTTTAGGCGTTCGATCACCTGACTGATTTGTCCTGCTGATTGCGGGAGGTATTCGTCTTCGAGTAGGCGAGCGAGCAGGGTGGTGTCGATTCGATCGATCGAGGGCGCGCGTAATGGCTTAAAATAATGTATCTCGCCAGACTCGGCTCGCGAGAGGTCCTTCATTCTAGTGGCGAGTTCCTCGGCGGTGAGTGGGTTGTCGTCGGAGGGGGTGAAGTGTTCCACTTTCGTTAGCATTCGAGCTTTGGAGCCCATGCCGGATGCGACTTGGCTTTTCACTGATTCGGGCAAGTGAGATCGAAATTGCCAAATGGAGTCTTGCAGGTTTTCTATCAGGATTCGTTGTTGTCCCTTTTTTCCGGATTTATCATCGTAGCTTCCCAGTTGGGCTTTTATGTTTTCGATCGCTCTTTCATGTTTCGCCCTCTCTTTGTTAAGTTCGCGCATTTTCTGCTCGGCGCTAGCAGCTTCTTCACCCAGGGCGAATTGTCCTTCGAGTTCGGATTTTTCAAGGACCGTTTCTCTGTAATCCTTGTTATATAGAAGAGTTCGTTGTTTTTTGCTTTCCTTGGGCACATTGTCTTCGATGTGGGCTGCAATCGTTCTTGCGATGCTGGATTTGCCCGACCCATTGCCGCCAAAAATAAAATTAACTTTGCACAGTTCGGGCAATGTTTGCGTTTCACTTTTTGCAAAGCACGGGATTTCGTGAAGGGGAATTTCGGGAGTTAGCAATTTATCCTCTTTATCGGCTCGGTTGTGCTGTTCTCGGGGTCGCGGCGATAAACAGTCTCTGGTACTTTTGATTCCGGTTGAAAAGTTCGCGACGTTTTCGGTGGTGGTCCATCTGGACTTGGTTTTATTCCGTTTTGGGTACTCTGGGGGAGTGGGTTCGCTTGGCTTGGATATGTCGACCGGCTAGCGCATTGCGTGATTCCGTTTGTCGAATTGTCTATATCGCCTGAGGGTATCGCTTTTGTCCTGCAGTGGGGCCGGGGGTGCTGGCATGTTGCGGGCAAAAATGTATCGAAGTGTGCGATCGTGGCTATTGTAGTGGGTCCCAGAGCTTTCGGCAGATCGAATAAGCTATAATTATAGCTCCGTCGAAATGTTGAGTTCACAGGTTATGTGGCCGAGGGTGGGACGCTGAGAAGCCCGCGAGGGTGTTGCCGGTGTGGCCAGGGTCTGAGTCCCCTACTTCTTCACCGTGAACCGCTCCTCGGCGCGTTCGTTGTCGCGTTCGAGTTCGACGCGGTACTCGCCGGATTTCATTTCGCCGGCGCCGTCGACGAGGGTCATGGCCATCGAGCTGTCGCACCCGGTCACGGGCACCGTGTGCAGGACTTCGTCGCCGGGGGCGGTGACGGTGAGCACGAACTCGCACGTCTCGTCGTCGCCCTGGGCTTTGGCTTCCCAGTCGACGTTGTACTTCGCGGTACCGGACTCGTCGAGGGTGATCGGCCCGTCCGGCGTCACTTTCAGCTCGATGCTGCCTTTGCTTTTGCTTTCCGACGTCTCGGCCGGCAACTCATCCGTCCCGCACGCCGCGATCGCCAGCGCGGCCACGGCCAGCGTCGAGGCGAGGGAGGAGCGGCGAACCAGCGTGGTGGCGTTCATCACCTAAAAGTATTCCGCCGCCGGACGGGAATCAACAGTGTTCCCATTTCAGACACGGTGCGCGCCTCCCGGGCCTGCGCCGTCTCGCGTGTTACTTCTCATGTGCTGCCCCCGAGTGACGGGCAAACTACGGAAGGAACCACGCATGCTCGACATCATCAGCTCGATCTTCACCGACCCCGGCTTCGCCATCGGGTTCTTCGGTGCGGCCGTGGAGCACGCGCGCGAGACGATCGGGATCTAGGCCCGGAGCAGGAACCTCACCCCTCCACCGCCTTCTTCCGCACGGCCATCTTGTCGCCGGCTTTCAGGGCGACGGTGAATTCCTTGACGTCGTAGCCCATCAGGTTCAGTTCGATCTTGCTCTGGCACGCGGTGCCCGGCGTGGCGGTCAGGGTTTCGCCGGTCTGGTCGTAGACGGTCAGCATGAAGTCGCAGGTGCCCGAAGCGTCCGGCTGGACCGACCAGCTGACGCCGATGGTGGCGCCATTCGGAAGGGCCTCGGAGGGGCGGGCGTCGGTGATGGACAGCTCGATGCCGTCGGCGTCCTGCTCGGCCGGCGGGCCCTTCGGCTTCTCGGCGGGCTTCGACGTCTCCTGCGAGGCACCGGCACCGGCGTCGGCGGACGTGGTCGCCGCCCCGCTGCCGCCGGCGGCGTCGTCGTTCTTTCCGGCGTCCCCGTCACCGCCGCAGGCGGCGAGGAGCAGGGACGCGGTGAGGATGGGGGCTGCGAGACGCAGGCGGCGCTTCATTCGGGTGTTGTACATCACTCAAAATTATGCGCGCCCGCCCGCGGCGGCAACCGTTTCCGGGCCGCTGCCCGGCCCGTCGCCAAGCAAAAAGCCCTAGAACCCGATCTTCCGCTTGGTGGTCAGCTTGCCGTTGACGAATCGCGTCAGGAACGCCGGCGACATGTGCGAGGTGGCGAACAGCACCTTGGCCTGCAGGCCCACGGGGAAGTGCACCTTGGCGGGGGAGCGCGGGGTGCGGCGCTCGCCGTCCTCGTACCCGACGTCGATGCAGTCGATGACGCCCTTGGCCACGTCGTCGGCCGTCAGGCGGATGCCCAGGCGCGACGTGCCGGTGGTGGCCACGCCGTCGAGCATCCCGGTGTCGGCGTACAGCGGCCAGACGGCGGCGACGCGGATGCCGTGCGGGCGCCACTCGTAATCCAGGGCCTCGGTCAGGCCGCGGACGGCGAACTTCGATGCCGAGTACATGGCCATGTCCGGCGTGCCGTAGATCGCGGAGGCCGACGCCAGGTTGATCATCTGGCCGCGCGACTTCTTCAGGTGCGGCAGCCCCAGCTTCGCGCCCAGCGCGACGCCCTTGACGTTGACGTCGATGATCCGCTCGTCGACGTCGGTGCCCGCGTCCTCGAACGGCCCGCCGTAGAGCACGCCGGCGTTGTTCACCAGCACGTCGATGCCGCCGGCGACTTCGGCGAAGGACTTCAGGGCCTCGCGCCACTCTTCGGCGTCGCGGACGTCCAGGTGCCCGGTCACCGCGCCGGGGCGGCCCTCGGCCCAGGCGACGTCGTCGGAAATGTCGTATACGCCGACGGTCCAGCCGCGGTCCAGAAGGAGTTCGGCGGTGCGGCGGCCGATGCCCTGTGCGGCCCCGGTGATGAATGCGGTGCGCTTGATCTGGTTCATGCCGCCAGGCTATAGCGACGGCCACCTGCGGCGCGGCGGATTCGGGCGTTCGGATCTAGGCTCTACCGGTATGAGCACCTGCATCTCCGCACGGGAACTCCATGGCCGCATCCAGGCCGGGCGCCGCATCGCGATCATCGACACCCGCTGGTCCCGCGACCGGTCGTCCTACTGCCACTACACCATGGCCCACATTCCGCTGGCACTCTTCTCGGACCCGACGTATGACCTGGTCGGCATCCCCGACCGCGAGCACGGCCGCAACCCCCTGCCGGAGCTGGCGCGCGTCCAGGACGCCGTCGACCGGTGGGGCCTGACCGACGAGCACGAGGTCGTCGTCTACGACAAGGGCGACGGCCTGCTGGCGGCGCGCGCGTGGTGGATTCTCACGTGGGCGGGCATCAAGGACGTCAAGGTGCTGCGCTGCGGCCTGCGCGGCTGGGAGGAGGAGGGCTTCGACACCGCCGGCGGCCCGGGCAACCTCCCGCAGCCGGGCGATCTGACGGTCACCGCGGGCAACCTCCCGGTCGTCGACGTCGACGAGGTCGCCGCGTGGCCCGGCAAGGGCGTGCTCATCGACGCCCGCGAACTGCCCCGCTTCCAGGGCCGCGCCGAGCGCCTGGACCTGCAGGCCGGGCACATCCCGGGGGCGGTGAACCTGCCGGTCCGCGCGCTGCAGCGCGACGGCGAGTTCCTGCCCGCCGAGGACATCCGCGCCAAGCTCGCCGAGGTCGGCGTGACCTCGGGCGATCAGGTCGCCGTGTATTCCGGGTCGGGCCTGCATTCGTCGCTGTTCATCCAGGCGATGCACGAGGCCGGGATGCCCGGCGCGTCGCTGTTCATCGGCGGTTGGTCGAAGTGGGCGGGTGATCCGGCGCGGCCCATCGTCCGCCTGTGAGGCAGCCGCATAGACTGTCCCCACGATGACTTACCTCTTCATTCTCCTCGGGATCGCGCTGCTGGGCGCGGGTGCGGCGCTGTTCTTCCTGGACGCGCGCCGCCGCGCGGGGGCGTCGCGTTCGCTTGACGACGCCGCCGCCGTTCCCGTGGAGCCGGCCCCCGAGCCGGAAGAGGCCGAGAAGACGGAGCCCGAGCCGGAACCCGAGGCCGAGGCCGAAGCGGAAGTCGAGGCCGAGGCCGTCGCGGAACCCCTTGACGTGGTTGAAGTCGAGGACGAGGTTGCAGCCGAGCCAGAAGTTCAGCCCGAAACCGACCCCGAGCCCGACCCCGACCCCGATGACGAGCCGCTCGATCTGGGGGAGGGTTCCCCCAAGCGCCGGTCCCGCCCGTCGTTCGCGCCGCGGTTCCCCACCCGCGAGGAGCTGCGCCACGTCGGCCCGCTGGCGGGCATGAACGCGCGGCGCGCGCGGAAGGCGTGGGCGTTGGACCGGAAGGCGGATTTCCACAAGATCGACCCCGAGGTGGCGTCGTGGTGGGAGCGCGTCCCGGAGGGCGACGCCCGCGACGTGGTCAGCGGTTTCGCCCACGGCCGCGAAATGCACCTGTGCGACATCGGCGGGGTGACGCTGCTGGCGCTGCGCCGCCCGGTGCCCTCCGACGAGATCATGGAGTTCTCCCGCGACGGCCGCACCGACCTGCCCGAAGTCGGCGTGGAGGACGGCGTGACCGTCTCCGCCACCGACCCGGCGGTCATCCACCGCATCTTCGACAACCGCGCCCACCGGGTGCTGCGGTCCCTCCCCGAATCCATCACGGCGGCGTGGGCGGAGGGCGAGTGGGTCATCGGCGCCTTCGCCGACGGCTCCGGCCCCGACGATTGGGATGCCGCGCTGGCGCCCATCGCCGGTTTCGCCGACATCGCCCGCCGGCTGCCGCCGTCGCCGGGGTCCATCGGCGAACTCGACCCCGCCCACCGCGACCCCACCCGCCCGACGGCCTCCGACGCCCCGTCCGCGCCGGGCCACCTGCGGCCTCTCGGCACCGCCCCCGCCGCACCCGCCTCGGCCGAACCCGCCGAGGAGACGCCCTCCTGGCGGCCCCCGGCCGCTTCGGGGGATCCGCTGGACACGCCCACGCGGTCCGTCGGAAAGCGGATGGGCGACGGCGAGTTCCGCGATTTGGGAGAATCCGGCGCGGACCTGCCCGCGCTGGGGGAGGATCCCGAACACAGCCGGGCCGCCGTCACCGGAGGGCGGATCATCCGCCCGGACTCCGGGCCCGCGGTGATCTTCGGCGACGCCACGCCAGACGCAGAAACAGACCCAGAAAAGGACGACCAGGAATGAACAGACCCCAGGTAGACGAAAAGAAGCTCGCGGAGCTCGCCGAACTGGTCAAGGAACTGGCCGTCGTCCACGGCCGGGTGACGCTGTCCTCCGGCAAGGAAGCCGACTACTACGTCGACCTGCGCCGCGCGACGCTGCACCACGGGGCGTCCCGGCTGATCGGCGAACTGCTGCGCGAACTCACCGCCGACTGGGATTACGCCGCCGTGGGCGGCCTGACGCTGGGCGCCGACCCGGTGGCCACGTCCGTCATGCACGCCGACGGCCGCGCCATCGACGCGTTCGTGGTGCGCAAGGAGGCCAAGAAGCACGGCATGCAGCGCCGCGTCGAGGGACCGGACATCGAGGGCGCGAAGGTCCTCGTCGTCGAGGACACCACCACCACCGGCAACTCGCCGCTGACCGCCGTCGCCGCGCTGCGCGAGGCCGGCGCCGACGTCGTGGGCGTGGCCACCGTCGTCGACCGCGACACCGGCGCCGCCGACGTCATCCGCGCCGAGGGGCTGGAATACCGCTTCCTCCTCGGCCTCGCCGATCTGGGATTGGAGTAGGGGCATGGGATGGACCCGCGAGACCTTCAAGCAGGCGGCCGCGCGCCGCACGTCGGAGGGCGCTGGCGCGCTGATCGCCGCCGTCACCCGCGCCACCCGCGAACCCGAGCGGGCCGGCTACATCGGCGCCGCGGCGGTCAACGTCGTCTCTTCCGCGCTGGGCGCCGAAAAGCCCCGCAAGGTGTCCAAGACGCTGCTCATGCCGCTGCTCGCCGCCTCGGTGGTGCGCCGCCGCCACGAGACCCGCCCCGCCGTCACCGCCGGCCTGCTCGTCGGCCTGGCCGCCGGCTGGATCGGCGACCTGGTGCTCATGCCGCGCAAGAACGACCTGAACAAGGGCGCCGCGGCGTTCGCGGTCAACCAGATCGCGTACCAGAAGATGCTTTACGACGCCGGTGCGCGCCCGAACCGGTTCCGCTCCGTGGCGCGTTACCCGCTGTGGGCCGGCTCCGTCGCCGGTGCGGCGCTGTCGCGGCCGGACCTGCTGCCCGCGGCGGCCGGCTACGGCTTCCTGCTGACCACCACCTCGATGCTCGGCGACGACGGCAACCTGGTCGCCGGGCTGGATTCGGAGTCCAAGGACCCGCGCTTCGGCATCGGCCACGGCGGCAACCTCTTCCTCATCTCGGATGCGCTGCTGATGCTGCGCGCGCTGGTGGGGGAGGACGGCGTCGTCGGCAAGCTGCTGGACGCCGGGGTCATGGACACCTACACCGCGGCGCAGCTGCTGCTCGTCGACGGCATCCTGGAGCTCGGCCGGAAGTGACCGACGGGACCGATCAGCCCGGCCCCACCGAGTGGGGGGCCCCGCGCGTCGGGGTCGGGCCGTGGGCGGAGGAGCACCCCGGCGAAGCCGTGCCGGATGACCCGCGGTACGACCCCGAACTCCTGCGCGAGGGCGACCGCCGCAACGTCGTGGACGCCTACCGCTACTGGACGCGCGAGGCCATCGTCGCCGACATCGACGCGCGGCGGCACCCGCTGCACGTGGCCATAGAGAACTTCGAGAACGACGCGAACATCGGCACCGTCGTGCGCACCGCCAACGCCTTCGCCGCCGCGGCGGTGCACATCGTGGGCCGGCGGCGCTGGAACCGGCGCGGCGCCATGGTCACCGACCGCTACCAGCACCTGCACCACCACGACACCGTCGACGAGGTCGTCGCCTGGGCCCGCGAGCGCGGCCTGGCCGTCGTCGCCGTGGACAACGTGCCCGGGTCGGTGCCGCTGGAGACGGCGGAGCTGCCGCGCGAATGCCTGCTGCTCTTCGGCCAGGAGGGCCCCGGCGTCACCGAGACGGCGCGGCGGGCGGCCGACATGACCGTCTCCATCGCCCAATTCGGGTCGACGCGGTCCATCAACGCCGGCGTCGCCGCCGGAATAGCCATGCACGCCTGGGTGCGCGCGCATGCCGATCTCGACGCCGCGTGGTGAATCCGCTACCGCACGTAGACTGAACGTGGTAACCCGCCAGTACGGGAGAGGAGAGCCGCGTGGTGACCAGGATGTCGCGGACGGAGGTCGAGAACTGGGCCTACCGGGCCGATGTCGCCGAGCAGGCGATCAGGGACCGGCACGCGTCCAGGGTGTGGGGGCTGCCGGGCACGAATCTGGCCGTCCCGTCGTGGCCCGCCCCGCCGGCGCACAAGGCCTTCATCACCTGGCACTACTGGTGGCAGGCGCATTACCTCGATTGCCTGATCGACGCCGCCGCGCGCGTGCCGTCGCGGGAGAAGTCGAAGGCGGTGCAGGCGACGATCCGGGGCATCCGCATCCGCAACCTGTCGCCGCTGGCGTCCAACGGGTATTTCGACGATCGCGCGTGGATGGTGCTTGCCCTGGGCCGCGCCGGTCACGTCGGCCGGGGCGCCCGCGGCACCACGCGCCGCCTGCTGCATTCGCTGGTGGAGGGCATCGACCCGTCGACGGGCGTGTTGCCGTGGCGGACGGGCGACGTGTTCTTCAACGTGCCCGCAAACGGCCCGGCGGCCATCGCGTTCGCGCGGGCGGGGCGGCTGGACGAGGCCTGCGCGCTGGTGGAGTGGATCTTCGACAACCTGGTGGATGACTCGGGGCTGATCCTCGACGGCGTGCGGTTGTCGATGAGCGGCGTCGACGTCGAGCGCGGCCGCTACACCTACAACCAGGGCGTCATGATCGGCGCGTGCCTGGAGGTCGCCCTGGCCCTGCGCGAGCGCGGCGACCGGGACGCCTCGACGCGGTACCTGACGCGCCTGCACAACCTCATCCATTCGGTGGCCAAGGACATGGCCACGCCGGAGGGCGTGCTCAAGGGCGGCGGTGGCGGCGACGGCGGCCTGTTCAACGGGGTGCTCATGCGTTACCTGGCCGACGCCGCGATGCGCCTGCCGGACGACGGCCGCACCGACCGCGCCGCCGCGCGCATCGCCCGCCGGCTGGTGCTGGCGTCGGCGAACAGCGCCTGGCAGCACCGTCTCGAGGTCGACGGCCTGCCGCTCTTCCCGGCCGATTGGACGAAGGACGCCACGTTCCCGCAGGCCGGGGGCCTGGTGGCGGCGTCGGTGGGCGGCGCGGTGCGCGAGGGCGCCATCCGCGAGCGGGACCTGTCCGTGCAGCTGTCCGGCTGGATGCTCATGGAGGCCGCCGCCCGCGTGGCCGGCGACGCCCGCCGCAAGGCCGCGGCCGATCCGGACAAGGGCCCCTCATGCGAATGATCGATTCCGGCGCCGTGCGTTCGGCCATGACCGTCGGCCGCGCGGCGTACGTGCTGCGCGCCGCCCTGCTCGACGGGCTCGATCCCAGTGACGACATCCCCCGCGGCAGCGCCGACCTGCCCCGCGGCAAGCAGATGCTGCTGATGCCCTCGGCCAACCGCGACCACGTGGGCGTCAAGCTGCTCACCGTCGGCGGCGACCCGTGGATCCAGGGGGCCTACCTGCTTTTCGACGGCCCGACGCTCGCCCCGACGGCCCTCCTCGACGGACCGGCCCTGACGGATCTGCGCACTCCTGCGGTGTCCTTCGCGGGCGTCCTGGAGATCGTCTCCGCCCGCCGCCGCCCCGGCGCGCCGCTGCGCGTGGCCATCATCGGCTCCGGCCCGCAGGCCGTCCACCACGCTCTCGGCGCCGAGGAGCTGTTCGGCGACGTGGAGGTCACGTTCGTCGTGCGCACCCCGCGCGAGATCGACTGCGACGTGCCGCATGAGGTGGCCACGGAATTGCCGGCCGACGCCGACTTCATCGTCTGCGCCACCTCCGCCGCCGAGCCGGTTCTCGCCGACGCCGACGTCGCCGACCACGCCGTCGTCGTGGCCATGGGCGCCCACGACCCCGAGAAGCGCGAGCTGCCCGGCGAGCTGATGGGCCGCGCCCGCGTCATCGTCGAAGACGGCCACGTCGCCGAAACCGAATGCGGCGACGTCATGCTCGCCGTCGAGGAGGGGCATCTCGAACGCGGCGATTGGACGGAGTTCCGCGACGTCGTCGTCAAGCGGGACCTGGCCCTGGAACTGGCGCACTCCGGCGCGCCCGTGGTGTTCAAGACCGCCGGGATGAGCTGGGAGGACCTGGCCGTGGCGGTGGAGATTCTCTCCCGCGTTTGACATCATCGGGGCTCGGCGACACGACGGCCGGGAAGGGTGGCCGCCATGGCCTGGTTCATTCTCATCGCGTCCGGGGCCTTCGAGGCCGTGTGGGCGATCGCCCTGGGCAAATCCGACGGGTTCACGCGCCTGTGGCCGTCGGTGATCTTCTTCTCCGCCCTGGCGGTGTCCATGGGCGGCCTGGCGTGGGCGATGCGCGAACTGCCGTTGGGGACGGCGTACGCGGTGTGGGTCGGCGTCGGCGCGACGCTGACCGTCGTCTGGGGGATGGTGTTCGACGGCGACCCCGTGACGCTGCCGAGGATGCTGTTCCTGGCGATGATCGTCGGCGGCATCGTCGGCTTGAAAGCACTGGCATGATGGGCCGCATGAAGCTCAACGACATGATGGCACCGCCCCCGGTGCACCTGCCCGCGTTCGACGACGCCGAGGCCGCGCGCGCCGACGGCAAGCCCGCCGACCAGGTCATCCGCATCTGCCCGCGCGACTCCGCGGCATGGGCCGACCTCGCCGAGGCGGCGCTGGACCGCGGCGAGGACGTCACCGCCTACGCCTTCGCCCGCACCGGCTACCACCGCGGCCTGGACCTGCTGCGCGGCAACGGCTGGAAGGGCTTCGGCCCAGTGCCGTGGTCGCACGAACCCAACCGCGGCGTCCTGCGCGCCATTTCCGCGCTGGCGAAGGCCGCCCGCGCCATCGGCGAAGACGACGAATACGACCGCTGCCTCGCCCTGCTCCAGGATTGCGATCAGTCCGCGGTGGCCGCCACGAACCTGTGACGCCCCGCCAGCCGCGCGACCCCCGCGACGTGGGGCTCGACGCCACCGAATACCTGGAGGCCCTGCGCCATCCCGCGTCCCGCGCGGCCATGGCGCTGCGCCGCCGGATGCGCCCGCGCACGCGGTTCCTCCACGGGGTGGAGCGGCTGCGCACGCGGTGGCTGCTGGTCATCCAGGCGGCGCTGGCCGCGGGCCTGGCGTACTGGGTCGCGTCGGACGTCCTGGGCCACCCGACCCCGTTCTTCGCCCCGATGGCGGCGTTCATCGGCCTGAACGTCATGGTCGAGGGCCCGCGCCTGAAGTTCTCGCTCGAGCTGGTGCTCGGCGCGGCGCTGGGCGTCGGCGTCGGCGACGTCATCTTCTCGGTGCTCGGGCCGGGCGTGTGGCAGCTGACCGTCGGCGTGCTGGCGGCGATGATCATCGGCGTCTTCGTCGGTCGCGGCCCGTTGGTGGTCAACCAGGCGGCGTCGTCGGCGGTGCTCATCGCCACGATCATGCCGCCGGGGTCGACGCTGTCCTACGAGCGCATGGTCGACGCCCTGGTCGGCGGCCTGATCGGCGTGATGGTCATGGCGCTGATCCCGCGCAACCCCGTGTCGGAGGCCCGCCGCACCGTGGCGACGGTGCTCGACCTGGGCGCCGACGTCCTCTACGACGTCGCCCGCGGCCTGGAGGACCACGACCCCGACCGCATCCGCGCCGGCCTGCAGGTGGCGCGGGCGTCGCAGGCCGACGTGACGCTGATGGACCGCACCATCGCCGACGGCGTGGAGCAGGTGCAGCTGTCGCCGCTGCTGTGGAATCGCCGCCGCCAGTTCCGCTCGCTCGCCCGGGTGGTCTATCCGGTGGACAACGCGCTGCGCAACATCCGCGTGCTGGCGCGCCGGGCCATGACCTCCGCCGAGGACAGCGTGGACGTCTCCGCCGAGCTCGTCGAGCTGGTCATGGGGGTCAGCCGCTCCGCGACCACGGTCCGCAGGCTTCTCGACGGCACCCCGTCGCTCGCCGACATCCCCGAGTGGGGCGAGCTGCCCCACGACGACTCCAAGACCGGCGCTTTCGCGGCGGTGACCGGCGACGACGACACCGCGCCCGTGACCCCCGAGTCCGCGATCCGCGAGCTGCGCATCCTCGCCGCGAAGATGCGCCCGGCCGTGGTGGAGGGCGCGACGCTGTCGGAGATCGTCATCTTCGCCCAGTGCCGCTCGCTGACCGTCGACCTGCTGCAGGTCTGCGGCCTGTCCCGGCTGTCCGCCGTCGCCGCCCTGCCGCCCACCACCGAGCGCCCGGCGATGCCGCCGGAGGTGTGGGACCTCGACGACGGGGACTGACCCCGCGCCCTACCGCACCAGCTGCAGATCCAGCAGGTGCCGGTAGATGGTGGTCTTCTCCCGCGGCTTCTTCGCCTCCACGCCGTCGCGGACGTAGCGGAATCCGGGGCCGCCGGCCTGCATCGCGCGCCCCGTCACCGGTTCATGCAGCGTGCGGGGAGCCCCGGCCATGTCGGCGAGGCCGTCGTCGTCGGAAAGCCGCGTGCGCAACAGTCCGCGGCGCCGGCCCGGGGGCGGCGGCAGCTCCGCGGCGACCAGCCCCGGCGCGTCCGGCAGCGGCCGGACCTGGACGCCGTGCGAGGTGCCGGAGAACAGCTCCGTGCTGTCGACCCACACCTCGCCGCGCAGGCCGCCGCGCGAGGACGTCCCGTCGATGCCCGGTTCGGTCAGCAGCGCGAAACCGACGATCGCCTGGCCGGTGTCGTCGCGGATCAGCGGCACGGGGCGCACGGGGCGCGTTTCGGCCTCGGCCCGGGACAGCCCGTGCTCGCCGGACCCGTCGATCCCCCAGTTCCGCGCCGCCGGCGACGGTGCGGTGGGCACGTGGGCGACCTCGAACCACAGCAGGTTGCGGCGCATCAGGTGCGTGGCCACCGCCGCCAGCGACGCATCGGGGCCCTCGACGATCAGCCGCACCGGCTCGCTCGGCCGCTGCGGCGCGCGCCGCGGGGCGCCCAGGTGCGGGACCTCCTTGCCCTTCGCGATGTCGTCGGGCGTCGGGTTGTCGTCGTGCGGCAGGGCCTGCTTCGCGACGTCGTCGAGGAACGCCAGATCGCGCCTGCCGGGGATGAGGGGAAAACCGTCCGCACCGCATCGCAACGCCACAATCCGCATGGGACTACACTAGCCGGGGGTTTTATCAACCGACTTGTTGGAGTGGAGACATGGCCGCAATCATCGTGGTGGGCGCCCAGTGGGGCGACGAGGGCAAGGGCAAGGCGACCGACATCCTCGGCGGCCGCGTCGATTACGTGGTCAAGCCCAACGGCGGCAACAACGCGGGCCACACCGTCGTCGTCGGCGGCGAGAAATACGAGCTGAAGCTCCTGCCCGCCGGCGTGCTGTCGGAGAACGCCACGCCGATGATCGGCAACGGCTGCGTGGTCAACCTGGAGGCCCTGTTCGAGGAGATCGACGGCCTGGAGGCCCGCGGCGCGGACACCTCCAAGCTGCGCATTTCCGGCAACGCCCACATGGTCGCGCCGTACCACCAGACTCTGGACCGCGTCACCGAGCGCTTCCTGGGCAAGCGCGCCATCGGCACCACCGGCCGCGGCATCGGCCCGACGTACGCCGACAAGGTCAGCCGCGTGGGCCTGCGCGTGCAGGACATCTTCGACGAGTCGATCCTGCGCCAGAAGATCGAGGCCGCGCTGCACCAGAAGAACCAGATCCTGGTGAAGCTGTACAACCGCCGCGCCATCGAGGCCGACCGCATCTTCGACTACTTCATGTCCTACGCGGACCGCCTGAAGCCGATGGTCGTCGACTCCGCGTACGTGCTCAACGAGGCCCTCGACGCCGGCAAGCACGTCCTCATGGAGGGCGGCCAGGCGACGATGCTCGACGTCGACCACGGCACGTACCCCTTCGTGACCTCGTCGAACCCGACGTCGGGCGGCGCGTGCGTGGGCGCGGGCATCGGCCCGACGCGGATCACGTCGACGCTGGGCATCATCAAGGCGTACACCACCCGCGTCGGCGCCGGCCCGTTCCCGACGGAGCTGTTCGACAAGTGGGGCGAGTTCCTGCAGACCACCGGCGGCGAGGTGGGCGTCAACACCGGCCGCCTGCGCCGCTGCGGCTGGTACGACTCCGTGCTGGCCCGCTACGCGTCGCGCGTCAACGGTTTCACGGACCTGTTCGTGACCAAGCTGGACGTGCTCACCGGCATCGGCGAGATCCCGATCTGCGTGGCCTACGACGTCGACGGCGTCCGCCACGACGAGATGCCGCTGACGCAGTCCGAGTTCCACCACGCGGTGCCGATCTACGAGACCATGCCCGCCTGGGACGAGGACATCACCGGCTGCACCACCCTCGAGGAGCTGCCGGAGAAGGCCCGCGATTACCTGGCCCGCCTGGAGGAGCTGTCGGGCTGCCGCATCTCCTACGTCGGCGTCGGCCCGGGCCGCGACCAGACGATCGTGGTCAACGACCTGCTGGCGGACTGATCGCCGTGCGCCGCCTCGTCGCCGACGTCGACACCGGCATCGACGACATGCTGGCGCTGATCTACCTGGCCGGTCTGCACCGGGCGGGGGAGATCGAGCTGGCGGCGGTCACCGCGACGGCCGGCAACACCACCGTCTGCCAGGCGGCGCGCAATTCCCGCTGGGTGCTGGACCTGTGCGGCTGCCCGGACGTGCCGGTCGCCGCGGGTTTCGGCGCGCCGCTGAAGGTCCCGCTGACCACCACGCCGGAGACCCACGGCGAGTTCGGCCTGGGTTTCGCCCGCCCGCCGTCGGTGGGCGCCTGCGACGCGTCCGGCGCCGCGCCGGGCCTGTGGAAGCGCGTGCTTGACGACGGTCCCGCCGACCTCCTGATCACCGGCCCCTTGACCACGGCCGCGCGGTACCCGGGGTTGGCGGCGGCGTTCGGGCGGATCACGGTCATGGGCGGCGCGGTCGATCATCCCGGCAACACCACGCCAACGGCCGAGTGGAATTTCTGGGTCGACCCGGATGCGGTGGCGGCGGTGTTCGCGGAGGATTCCGCGCCGCTGGTGCTCTGCCCCCTCGACGTCACCGAGACGATCATCGTCCGGCCGGAGGACGTCGGGCGGTGGGCGATCCCCGGCGAGTTGGGCGACGTGGTCGCCGACGCCCTGCGCTTCTATTTCGGGTTCCACCGCGGGCAGGGCATCGGGTACTTGGCGCAGGTCCACGACCTTTTCGCCGCAATGGTCGCGTGCGGGACGGTGGAGACCGTCGCAAAGCCCATGACCCTGCGTGCCGTCGCCGGCGACCGTGGTGCGGTGGAGCGCGGGGAGGGGCGTGCGGTGGACGTCGTCTCGCACGTGGAGCCGTCCGACGTGCATGCCGAGTTCGAGCGCGTCCTGGCGCTGAATCCCGGGTACTTGCGGGAATAGTATTTTCAGGGGCAAATGGAAAGTCTATGGTTCGGCCATGGACACCATGAGCGACATCAAGCACGGAAAAGGCCGGTACGCGGTCGCGGTCGTCCCCATCGCCGCCGCATTGCTGCTGGCCGGCTGCGGAAACGGGGAATCGGCCCCCGTCACCGAAACGCAGACCGAAACCAAGACCGAGACCGAAACCGGCACGGCGACCGAGACCGACACCGTGACCGAAAGCGAAGGCGGCGCCACTTTCACCCTGCCGACCGACCCGCCCGGCGACATCTGCCCGGCCAGTGACCTCATCCCCTCGATCGAGCGCGTCGAAGGCGCGGCGGGTTCGCAGTACATCCACATCGCCCTGAATTACCGCGGGGACAGCCAGTGTTTCCTGCGCGGATTCCCCGGGGTCAGCGCCGTCGACGGCGCGGGCAACCAGGTCGGCGAAGCGGCCGGGCGGAATGAGGAGCCGGCTCGGGAGGCGATGGTGACGCCGTCGAGGCCCGCCAGGTTCACCCTCCGGCTGTCTCGCGTCGAGGCGGAATCCGGGTGCAAGACGGCCGATGCCCAGGGTCTGCGCATCTACCCGCCGGGCTCCCGCGAGGCGCTGGAGACGATCAGCCACCAGATGAAGATCTGCGTGGATCCGCCGACGGTGATGCTGTGGGCGGGGTCGGTGATGGGCTGACCGTAGGATGGGGGTCGTAACGCCGCGATGCCACGAGGAGATCCCATGTTCACCCCCACTTCCACCGGCACCCCGTACACGGGTGGCGCAACGCGAGTGCTGCTGCTCGGTTCCGGAGAGCTGGGCAAGGAGGTGGCCATCGCGTTCCAGCGCCTCGGCGTCGAAGTGCACGCCGCCGACCGGTACGCCCACGCCCCGGCGCACCAGGTGGCGCATTTCTGGCATGAGCTGGACATGACCGACGGGCAGGCCGTCAAGGACCTGGTCGCGGAGGTTCGCCCGCACTTCATCGTCCCGGAGATCGAGGCGCTGGCCACCGACGCGCTGGTGGAGCTCGAGGACGCCGGCGACGTCACCGTCATCCCGACCGCCCGCGCCGCGCAGCTGACCATGAACCGCGAGGGCATCCGCCGCCTGGCGGCCGAGGAGATCGGCTTGCCGACATCGCGCTACCGCTTCGCGTCCACCCGCGAGGAATTCCTCGATGCGGTCGACGAAGTCGGGCTGCCGTGCGTCGTCAAGCCCGTGATGAGCTCGTCCGGCAAGGGCCAGTCCACCGTCCGCGCCGCCGCCGACGTCCCCGCCGCGTGGGAGCACGCGATGAGCGGCGGCCGGGTGTCGTCGGGCCGCGTCATCGTGGAGGGTTTCGTCGACTTCGACTACGAGATCACCCTGCTCACCGTCCGCTCCATCGATCCCGCGACGGGCGAGCCGGCGACGTGGTTCTGCGAACCCATCGGCCACCGCCAGGTCGACGGCGATTACG
Organism: Corynebacterium hansenii; assembly: GCF_030408795.1. Lineage (NCBI taxonomy): Bacteria > Bacillati > Actinomycetota > Actinomycetes > Mycobacteriales > Corynebacteriaceae > Corynebacterium > Corynebacterium hansenii. Next base: position 2,869,499 of record NZ_CP047211.1, on the reverse strand, counting down.
TCGAGTCCTGGCAGCCGATGCCGATGTCGCAGGTCGCGCTGGACAACGCCCGTTCCGTCGCCGCCCGCATCACGGGTGCGCTGGGCGGTCGCGGCATTTTCGGCGTGGAGTTGTTCGTCCGCGGCGACGACGTGTGGTTCTCCGAGGTCAGCCCCCGCCCGCATGACACGGGGCTGGTCACCATGGGCACGCAGCGGTTCTCGGAGTTCGAGCTCCACGCGCGGGCGATCCTGGGGCTGCCCATCGACGTCACGCTGACGACGCCGGGTGCGTCGGCCGTCGTGTACGGCAAGTGCGACGGCCCCGCCCCGAAGTATTCCGGGCTCGCCGAAGCCATGGCGGTGCCCGAGACGGACGTGCGCATCTTCGGCAAGCCGGAGGCTCATGACCGCCGCCGCATGGGCGTGGCCGTGTCCACCGCCGAGGACGTCGACGCCGCACGCGAAAACGCGTTCAAGGCCGCGTCGGCGCTGAGCGTCTCGGTGGATTAAGCGGCCGGCCATCACGCCGCCCACAGAGCGTCGTCGAGCTTCTTCCTTTCCTCGTCGGCGCGGCGCCGGGCTTCCCGGGCCTCGGCGGCGATGCGGCGCTCGTTTTCGAGGATCCGCAGCCGCTTTTCGTTGTGCTCGGCCAGCGTGCGGCGCCTGCGCATCTGCCGGGCGGTGAAGTTCGTGCGGTGCGCGCCGGCGAGCGGCCCGGAGGGCACGCTGACCGCGACGAGGCCGGTGGAGCGCGACGTCCAGTATTCGGTGCCGTCGGGCTTGCGAAGAACGTCCCACATCTTCCGCGTCTTCAGGTCGTGGTGCTTCTTGCACAGGCAGTGGAGGTTCTCCGTGTCGGTCGCGCCGCCGGCCTCCGGGTTCTCGTGATCGAAGTTCTCCACGTGGTCGGCCTCGGTGTGGTGGGCTGGGCGGTCGCAGCCGGGGAATCGGCAGGTGCCGTCGCGGCCGATGATGAACGCCTTCTGCGCGTCCGACGGCGCATAACCGCCGGTGGCGGAGTCGCCGCAGAGTCGGGCTCCGTCGGCCATGGCCACCCAGTCCTCGGCGAAGGCCCCGTCGACCCACCCGCCGGCGCCCGGCACCCAGGTGTCGCCGGTTTCCCAGCTCTTGTAGACGTTCAACGTCACCGTCACCTCGCACGTGCCCCTCACCAAGTGGGTCAGCGCCTCCACCCGCGAGCAGCCTTCCTTCGCGCAGATCGCGTCGAGGACGGCCATCACCTCGAACGCCCTCGCCTTGTCCATCTGGGCCATCAGCAGGTCCGTTCGCCCGCCTTCCTCGACGGTGATGAACTCTTCGGGCGGCGCGTCCGGGTCCGCATCCGGATCGGGCGCATCCGTGTGATCCGCGTCGATGTCGCGGGGCCGGGCCAGGGGCTCGATCCGCCCGATGACCTCCTGGACCCGATTGTGCAGCGCCCGCCACCCCTTCAACGCCTGCCCGTCGCGCTTGGGCAGGACCAGCGGAAGCAGGCGGTCCTCGAGCTCGGCAAGGATCTCGTCGGGTGCGGTCAGCGTGCAGCCGGCGAGCACCCGCAGATGGGAAAACGGCAGGTGGCCGCGGCTCCGGAGCACCCGCGCCAGCCGCGGGAACCTCCGCAGCATCACGCCGACGTCGACGTACGATTCCGCCACGCCCGGCGTCATGCCCAACTGCAGCGCCACGTGGGCGAGGTGATCGGCGACGTCGCCGGTCCCGTCGGGCGGCGCGCAGGCTTCCGCGATGCGCAGATCGTCACGGTTGCGCCGGATGCCGACGATGGACAGCGCCGTCGCGAACTCGTGCGCCCACCGGGCCGCGTCGGTCGAGCAAGCGGCGTCGTAGGCGTTGGGACGGTGGTTGGTTTGGGCTTGGTGGGTTGGTCTCGATTGACTTGGTCTCGGATCGGATGCGTGATCCCGCATCGCAGTTCCCCCGGTATCCGACGGCCGCCGATCGCGCCCCGCACGCGATCTCCTCTTCGTCCGTCAGTTCGCACACTAGAACACGCGCCGGATTGAGGCTGCGAGAAAAGGCCCCGGATCGCTCGAAAATCGATCAGGTGTTCGACTAGGGAAACGGAACCCTCGCGACATCGGAAACGCCGCAAGGAATCTCACGTTGCCCGGAAATCGGACGAGGCCGAAAACCATCGCCCGGAAAAACGGCGGAACCTGGAAAACGCCCCCGAAGAACCGGCGGAATCGAAGAACCGACGGAATCCGAATCACGCCAGGCCGTCGTCAAGCAAGCCCCCCGCGCCCCGAAAAGCTAAGCCTTCGGCGTCACCGGGGGCTCGGCGGACCAGGGGAAGACGATCCATTCGTCGGTGTGGCGCCAGGTGTAGTCGGGCTTGACCACGGACACGGACTTCTCGTACAGGACGGCGGAGCGGACCTCGGCGCCCTGCTCGGACAGTAGCTCCAGCACGAGCTTCAGGGTGCGTCCGGAATCGGCGACGTCGTCGACGACCAGCAGCTTGCGGCCGGTGATCGCCTCGACGTCCAGCAGCGGCTCCAGCAGGATCGGGTCCGGCAGGGTCTTGTGGACGTCGGTGTAGAACTCGACGTTGATGGCGTCGGAAAGCTTCACCCCCAGCGCGTAGCTCAGGGCGCCCGCAGCGACCAGGCCGCCGCGGGCGATCGCGATGATGACCTCGGGCTCGAAGCCGTCATCCGCGATGGTCTGGGCCAGCTCGCGCGAGGCGTCGCCGAAGCCTTCCCAGGTCAGGATTTCCTTGTTCTGAACGTCCGACGAATCCGCGTGGTAAGCCATGAGACAACTTTAGCGGCCCGCGTCAGCGCGCGGCGAGCACGGCGCTCCCGCTGCGCGAATGGCGCACCATGTCGGCCCATTCGACGATCTTCTTGCGCTCGCGGCCCACGGCGGCGCCGGCCGCGCGTTCGGCGGCGTCGAGGGCGTGCCACCCCTCCCACGTGGTCCATTCGATGCCGCGTTCCGCCAGGAAGGCATCGACCGCGCTTTCCGACGGGTCGGCCGCCGCTTCGAGCAGCCCGCCGGTCCAATCGGCCAGGAGGTTCGCGACGACCTCGTTGGCGTCGCCCTTGGTGTTGCCGATCAGCCCGACGGGGCCGCGGCGCACCCACCCGGTCGTGTACAGGCCTGGGGCGCCGTCGACGCGGCCGCCGTCGTTGGGGATGACGGCCCGGCGCTCGTCGAAGGGCACGCCGGGGACGGCGTCGGAACGGTAGCCGACGGCGCGGTAGACGGCGCCGACCGGCCAGTCGGTGAACGTGCCGGTGCCGCGGACGCCGCCCTCGCCGTCGAGTTCGGTGCGCTCGGTGCGGATGGCGGTGACGCGGCCGTCGTCGCCGAGCAGTGCGACGGGCGATTCGAAGAAGTGGATGTGCAACTTGTGCGGCGCGCCCTTGGGCTCGCGGATGGCGTAGTCCTCCAGGATCGAGCACACCTGGTCCACGATCTTCGACTCGCGGCGGGCGGATTCGGATGCGGCGTCGTAGGCGATGTCCCGCGGGTCGACGACGACCTCGATGGTCGGGGAGTGGTCGAGCTCCTTCAGCTCGAGCGGCGTGAACTTCGCCTGCGCCGGCCCGCGGCGGCCGAAGACGTGGATGGTGCGGGCGGCGTTGACGGACAGGGCGTCGTGGACGTTGTCGGCGATCTCGGTGGACAGCAGCTCATCGGCGGTTTTCGCCAGGATGCGGGCGACGTCCAGGCCGACGTTGCCCACGCCGACGACGGCGACGGACTCGGCGGAGAGGTCCCATGAGCGGGCGAACTCCGGATGCGAGTCGTAGAAGCCCACGAACTCGCCGGCCCCGTGGTGGCCGTCGAGATCCGCGCCGGGGACGTCCAGGTCGCGGTCGCCGGTGGCGCCGGTGGCGAAGACGATGGCGTCGTAAAGCCCCCGGAGTTCCCCGACGGTGACGTCGCGCCCGACGTCCACGTTGCCCAGGAGCCGGACCTCGGGCTTGTCCAGCACGCGGTGCAGGCTCTTGACGATGCCCTTGATGCGCGGATGGTCGGGGGCCACGCCGTAGCGGATCAGGCCGAACGGCGCGGGCAGGCGTTCGATGAGGTCGATGGACACGGGGTGGCCGGATTTGATCAGCGCGTCGGCGGCGTAGATGCCGGCGGGGCCCGAGCCGACGACGGCGACGCGCAGGGGGCGGGATTCGGGTGCGGGAATGGTCATGGGTGCCGATCGTGGCCAATCGGCGCGGGAAACGCGGGGTTCGATTCACCGTGACACGAACCCCGCGCCGAACAGACCGGCCTGTCTAGTGTTCGGCCCATGGAAAGAATCGCACTGTTCGCGTTGATCGGCCTCGGGGCCCAATTGGTCGACGGCACGCTCGGCATGGCATTCGGCGTGACGGCGACGACCCTGTTCATGATGACCGGCACCGGCGCCGCCGCGGCGTCGGCCGTCGTGCACGTGGTGGAGGTCGGCACGACGCTGGCCTCCGGCGCGTCGCACTGGCGGTTCGGCAACGTCGACTGGGGCCGCGTACTGCGGCTCGGCGCGCCGGGCGCCGCCGGTGCCTTCATCGGCGCCACCTTCCTGTCCGGACTCGACGGCGACACCGCCAAACCCGTGACCTCCACGATCCTGCTGCTGCTCGGCCTGTGGGTGCTCATGCGCTTCGCCTTCCTGCCCGGCCGCCCCAATGCCGCGGCCAAGCGGTGGGGATGGGCGAAGCTGGGCCCGTTGGGCCTGGTCGGAGGGCTTCTCGACGCCACGGGCGGCGGGGGTTGGGGTCCGGTGACCACCTCGACGCTCATGAGCGCCGAGGCCGACAGTCCCCGGAAGATCATCGGCACCGTCTCCGCCGCCGAGTTCCTGGTCACCGCCGCCGCCGTGGTCGGCTTCCTGCCGCTGCTCCACCGGGAGTTCTCCGACCATGCGCTGCCGATCCTGGGGCTGCTGCTCGGCGGAATGCTGGCCGCGCCCGTGGCCGCGTTCCTGGTCGGCCGCCTGGATCCCCGGACGCTGGGCATCGTCATCGGCGGCGTGCTGGTGCTGCTCAACCTGCGGACGCTGTTCGGAACCGTCGGTCCGCTGCTCATCGGCTGGGCGGCCGTCGTCGTCGCGATCCTCCTGTGGTCGCGCCGCCACGACGCCCTGCCGTGGCGTCGCCGGCGGGTCGAGCTGGCCGCCGACGTGCGCCCGAAAGTGAAAGACAGAGCCGTCTAGAAAAGTCGCCCACCCGATTTACACACCCACGAAAGCGAACCCATGACCACAGCCACGACCACCCGCCGCACCCGGGCGAAGAAGCCCGAGGGCCAATGGCTCATCGACGGCCGCGAGCCGCTCAACGACGACGAACGCATCAAACGGGAGGACGCCGGCCTGGCCGTGCAGCGCCGCGTCCGCGAGGTCTACGCCAAGCAGGGCTTCGACTCCATTCCCGCGGAGGACCTCGCGCCCCGCTTCAAGTGGATCGGCCTGTACACCCAGCGCAAGCAGGACCTGGGCGGCGAACACACGGGCGTGAAGACCAACGCCGAACTGCAGGACCGGTACTTCATGCTGCGCATCCGCCTCGACGGCGGCCAGACCACCACGGCGGGCCTGCGGGCCATCGGCGAGATTTCCCGCGACTTCGCCCGCGACACCGCCGACTTCACCGACCGCCAGAACGTGCAGCTGCATTGGATCCGCATCGAGGACATGCCGGAGATCTGGGACCGCCTGGCCGCGGTGGGCCTGGACACGCATTTCGGGTGCGGCGACGTGCCCCGCGTCATCCTCGGTTCGCCGGTGGCGGGCGTCGCCGCCGACGAGATCATCGACGGCACCCCGGCGATCCGCCGCATCAAGGACGAGTACCTGTCCACCGATGAGTTCAACAATCTGCCGCGCAAGTTCAAGTCCGCGGTCTCCGGCAGCCCGCGACTGGACGTCACGCACGAGGTCCAGGACGTCGCGTTCGTCGGCGTGGACCACCCCGAGCTCGGCCCCGGTTTCGATGTCTGGGTCGGCGGCGGGCTGTCCACGAACCCGATGCTGGGCCGGCGCCTGGGCGCGTGGGTGCCGCTGGAGCGGGTGCCGGAGGTGTGGGCGGGCGTCGCGCGCATCTTCCGCGACTACGGGTACCGCCGCCTGCGCACCCGGGCGCGCCTGAAATTCCTGGTCGCCGAATGGGGCGAGGAGAAGTTCCGCAGGATCCTGGAGGAGGACTACCTCGGTTTCCGGCTCGACGACGGCCCGCCGCCCGAGCCGTGGGAGCGCGACCGGGACCACGTCGGCGTGCACCGCCAGAAGGACGGGGCGTGCTTCGTCGGCGTCAAGCCGATCGTCGGCCGGGTGCCGGGGTCGGATCTGATCGCGCTGGCCGACATCGCGGAGAAGCACGGCGTCGGCCGCGTGCGCACGACCGTCATGAAGGAACTCGTGCTCCTCGACGTCGCCCCGGAGCAGGTCGATTCCCTGGTCGCCGAGCTCGACGAGCTGGGCCTGTCGGCGAACCCCTCCGCTTTCCGACGGGGCATCATCTCGTGCACCGGCCTGGAATTCTGCAAGTTGGCGCTGGTCACCACCAGAACGCGAGCGATCGACCTGGTCGGCGAGCTGGAGGAGCGCATCGGCGATCTGGACGTGCCCATCGGCATTTCGCTCAACGGCTGCCCGAACGCCTGCGCCCGCACCCAGATCGCCGACATCGGGTTGAAGGGGCAGATCGTCGTCGACGGCGACGGCAACCGCGTGGAGGGTTTCCAGGTCCACCTCGGCGGATCGCTGGGGCTCGATGCGAACTTCGGCCGCAAGCTGCGCGGCCACAAGGTCACGTCGGCGGAGCTGGGCGACTACGTCGAGCGGGTCGTGCGCAACTTCACCGAGCGGCGCGAACCGGGCGAGCAGTTCCGCCATTGGGTCGCCCGCGCTGCGGAGGAGGGCCTGCGATGATCCCCGGCCGCACCGCCCACCCGAACCCCAACCGCGCCGCGATCATGCACTGCCCGTACTGCGGCGGCGAACGGCTGTGGCCCGACGCCGAAACGGATTACGCGTGGCGGTGCGGCGAATGCTGCCGCGTGTTCACCGTCAAACTCCACGGTCACACGGAAAGGGGAGTGGCGTGAACGACGTCCTCGATGACCCCGCAACCGCCCGCCGCCTGCTCGAACTGGCGCTGGACCACGGCCCCGCGCTGGAGGGCCTGCCGGCCGGCGACATCCTCGAATGGGGCGCCGAACACCTGCGCACCCCACTGGCCGTCACGCTGTCCATGCAGGACACGGTCCTCGCGGAGCTGGCGTCGCGCCACGCCCCCGACGCCGACCTCATCTTCCTGGACACCGGATACCACTTCCCGGAAACGCTCGAGGTGGCGGCGGCCGTCGGCAAGCGATACCGCAACCGGCTGATCACCGTGACCCCCGACGCCGCCGATGCCGTCCCGGAGGACCCCGCCGCGTGCTGCGCGCAACGCAAGGTCGAGCCGCTGGCGCGGGCCAAGCGCCCGTACGAGGGCTGGGTCACCGGCCTCAAGCGGGTCGACGCGCCGACGCGGGCGCGGACGCCGGTGCTGGAGATCGACAAGACCGGGCGCATCAAGCTCAACCCGCTCGCCGCGTGGACGGACGGCGACGTCGAGCAGTACATCGCCGACCACGGCCTCATCGTCCACCCGCTGACGCGCGCCGGATTCCCCTCGATCGGCTGCGCCCCCTGCACCGGCCGCGTCGCACCCGGCGCCGACCCCCGCTCCGGCCGCTGGGCCGGCGCCGAGAAAACCGAATGCGGGCTGCACACGTGACCGCCCCGGAAACGACGAAGGAAAGAGACCCCATGACCCCCGTGAAAACCCGCCTCGACCCCCGCCTCGCCGAACTGGAGGCGGAGGCGATCGACATCATCCGGCAGACCGCCGGGCAATTCGACCGACCCGCGCTGCTGTTCTCCGGCGGCAAGGACTCCGTGCTCGTGCTCGAGCTGGCCAAGCGCGCGTTCGCCCCGGCGCCCGTGCCGCTGGAACTGCTGCACGTGGACACCGGCCACAACTTCCCCGAGGTCATCGCCTTCCGCGACCGCGTCGCCGCCGAGCCGGGCATCACGCTGCGGGTCGCCCGCGTGCAGGACTGGATCGACCGCGGCGCGCTCGCCGAACGCGCCGACGGCACCCGCAACCCGCTGCAGACCGTGCCGCTGGTGGAGACCATCGCCGAGCGCCGCTACGACGCCGTCCTGGGCGGCGCCCGCCGCGACGAGGAGAAGGCCCGCGCGAAGGAGCGCGTGTTCTCGGTGCGCGATTCCTTCGGCGGCTGGGACCCGCGCCGCCAGCGCCCCGAGCTGTGGGGCCTGTACAACGGCCGCCACGCCGCGGGGGAGAACGTCCGCGTGTTCCCCATCTCCAACTGGACCGAGGCCGACGTGTGGGCGTACATCGACGCCCGCGGCATCGAGCTGCCGCCGATCTACTTCGCCCACCGCCGCGAGGTGTTCCGGCGCGCCGGCATGTGGCTCGCGCCGGGCGAATGGGGCGGGCCCCGCGACGGCGAAACCGTGGAGGTCCGCACCGTCCGCTACCGCACGGTCGGCGACATGAGCTGCACGGGCGCGGTGGAATCGGCCGCCGCCGACCTGCCCGCCATCCGCGCCGAAATCGCGGCGTCCACCCTCACCGAGCGCGGCGCCACCCGCGCCGACGACAGGCTCTCCGAATCCTCGATGGAGGACCGCAAGAAGGAAGGCTACTTCTGATGACCACCGCACTGCGCCTGTGCACCGCCGGCTCCGTCGACGACGGCAAGTCCACGTTCGTCGGCCGGCTGCTGCACGACACCAAGAACATCCTCGCCGACCAGTACGAGGCCGTCTCCCGCGGCCACGGCGCCCCCGACCTGTCGCTGCTGGTCGACGGCCTGCGCGCCGAGCGCGAGCAGGGCATCACCATCGACGTCGCCCACCGGTACTTCGCCACCGGCGCGCGGTCGTTCATCCTCGCCGACTGCCCCGGCCACGAGCAGTACACGCGCAACACCGTCACCGGCATGTCCACGGCGGAGGCGGTGGTGGTGCTGGTCGACGCCCGCAACGGCGTGGTCACGCAAACCAAGCGCCACGCGACGGTCACGGCGCTGCTCGGGGTGCGGCACGTCATCGTGGCGGTGAACAAGATCGACCTGCTCGACTATTCGGAGGACGCCTTCCGGGCCATCGAGCGCGACGTGCGGTCTCTGGCGGAGCGACTGGGGCTTGACGACGTCCACGTGGTCCCCGTTTCGGCCCTCGTCGGCGACAACGTCGTGGACCGGTCGGAGCGCACGCCCTGGTACGGGGGTCCGAGCGTCCTGGAGATCCTGGAGGGCCTGGAGACCGGCGCCGGGCGCGACGGCGATTTCCGGCTGCCGGTGGAGTACGTCATCCGCGACGCCGCGACCGAGTACCGCGGGTACGCCGGGTGCATCGCCGCCGGATCGGTGGCCGTGGGCGACCGCGTCGGATTGCCCGGCGGGCGCGAGGCGGCGGTCAGCCGAATCACCGTCGCCGGCGAGGACGCGGAATCGGCTGCGGCGGGGGAATCGGTCGCGCTGAGCCTCGACGCCGAGTTCGACCTGGCGCGCGGCGATCTGATCTCCGGCGGCGACCGGCCGGAGGACGTCCGCCGCTTCGCCGCCGTCGCCGTGCATCTCTCCGATGCCCCGCTGGCCGTCGGGCGCGTGGTCGAGGTGCGGTACGGGGCGGCGCTGGTCCGCGGCCGCATCGCGTCGGTGGATGCGCTCATCGACGTCGAGACCGGGGAGCCGACAGGCGTGGCCGATTCGCTGTCCGCCAACGACGTCGCCGAAGTCACGGTGGAGGTGGCGCAGCCTTTGCCCGTCGAGCGCTACCGCCCCGGCGGCCGCGTCGGGGCGTTCCTGCTGGTGGAACCGGGTACGGGCGACACGCTGACGGCGGGCCTGGTTAGGTGACGGCGCTCATCCTCGTCGCGCATGGCTCCCGGCACCCGCGGGCGGAGCCGTGCCTGGCGGCGCTGGCGGAAGCCGTCGCCGCGCGGGTGCCCGCCGCCGACGACGTCCGCGTGGCGTGGCTGGAATTGGTCGCCCCCTCCTTGCGTGACTTGTGCGCCGAGTTCGCCGGCCGGGGGATCCGCGACGCGGTGGTCGTGCCGCTGCTGTTCACGGAGGCCTTCCACCGCACCGTCGACCTGCCCGCGCAGGCGGCGGACGCCGGAGCCGCGACGGGGGTGCGCCTGGACGTCCGCGATGGCATCGGCCTCGGCGAAGGCGTGAAGAAGGCAGTGGTCCGCTCCTTCCTCGCCGCCGCCGACGACCCGCGCGATGATGTTCTGCTCGTCGCGGTCGGGTCGTCGTCGCTGGCGGCGAACGATGCCGTGCACCGCTTCGCCGCCGAGCTCGACGGGATGGTGCCGGGCACCGTGCGCGCGGCGTTCTCCGTCGGCGCCGGGACGCCGTCGGCGGCGGAAGCGCTGGGCGGCGTCGTCGCGGGCACCGTGGTGGTGCCCTTGTTCACCGCGCCCGGGCTGCTGTGGGACCGCGTGCGCGACCGGGCCGCCGAGGTGCCTGGGACGACGTGTGCCGAACCGCTGGGGGAGTTGCTCGCCGACGTCGTCCTCGCGCGATGGCTCGATGGTAATTTCGGCGAAAGAACCCGAGGGAAGGAACGCCCGGCCCCGTGTCCGGCAATGAAGAGATGAGCGAAGAAGCGGGAGCTTCGAATGACGGCACCGCCAGCCGTCAGGTGATGTTGATCTGCTCCGGCATCGGGATCGTCCTGTACTCGCTGTTCGGCGTGGCGCCGTTGTTCGTCGGGTACCACGTGGGGCTCGAGATGCTCCCCTGGTTGCTCGTCACGTTGCCGTTGATTCCCGTCCTCGTCGTGGTGTACCTGATCATCGCGGTGGTCCGGCGGGCGAAGGCGCCGATCATCGCCGGCGGACTGACCCTCGCCGCGAAAGTGGGGTTGTTCTCCAGCATGTTCGTCTCCGGTTTGGCGGAGTACGCGGAGCCGATGTTCGAGTTCCTGGCGTTCGTCCCGCTCGTCGGATTGATCGCGATGCTCATGGCGGCCTGGTATTTGCCGACGCGACCCAATGTGCGCGAATGCGCATGAAATCATTAAATGAAACTACCTATATGATGTTAGGTTCCTGTTAATCCCTGAATCATGGGCTTGAAGGGCATCGAAACAGGAGGCTGCGCATGTCCGTGAAGAAGATCCTCGTCGGCTTCGTGGCGGTGGGCTCGCTGGCCCTCGCCGCGTGCGGGACGGGAGACGCCGGAGACGACGGATATCCCACCACGCTGAAGCTGGCGGACAAGGACACCGCCGACAATTTCCACCCCGCATCCGGCTACGGGCAGACCGGCATCAGCCCCATCTACGACGGGCTGCTCAAGCCCGATGCGTCCGCCGGCTCGGACGTCATCCCCCGCCTCGTGCCCGCGCTGGCCGCCGAGGAGCCCAAGGCCAACGCCGACGCCAGCGAATGGACCGTGAAGCTGCGCGAGGGCGTGACCTTCCACGACGGCACCGCCTTCGACGCCGCCGACGTGAAGGCCACCTACGACGTCGCCCGCGACGCGTCGAAGGGCTCGAAGGTCTCCATGCGCTACGACGTCATCGACGAGGTCAAGGTCGTCGACGACAACACCGTCACCTTCAAGCTGGCCTACCCCTACGGCGGCTTCGCCTCGCGCCTGACCCTGGCCATCGCCCCGTCCGAGCTCGTCGGCGAGGGCGACGTGGTCAACGGCCCGCTCGGCGAGAAGCCCGTGGGCACCGGCGCCTACAGCGTCACCGAGCGCACCGGCGACCTGGTCCGCTACACCGCCAACCCCGACTACTGGGGCGGCAAGCCCGAGGTCGGCGAATTCCTGGTGACCCTCGCCTCCGACGACGCCGCCCGCGCCCAGCGCGTGGCCTCCGGCGAACTCGACGGCGCGCACGTCCCGCCGTCGGTGGCCAAGAACTTCGAGGGGCGCAGCGGCGTCGAGGTGGTCACCGCCACCACCGCCGACTGGCGCGGCATCTCGCTGCCCAAGCACCCGTTCCTCAAGGACCCCGCGGTGCGCCGCGCCCTGAACCTCGCCGTCGACCGCGACGCCATCGTGTCCGGGCCGCTGCTGGGCAAGGGCCGCGCCATCTCCACCGCCGTGCCGGAGATCTACGGCGACAGCCACAACCCCGACGCCACGTTCGGCCACGACACCGCCGAAGCCGAGCGCATCCTGGACGAGGCCGGCTGGCGCAAGGGCGCCGACGGCGTGCGCGAGAAGGACGGCGTCCGCGCCGAAATCCCGCTGTACTACTCCGGCGAGGACACCCTGCGCCGCGACGTGGGCATCGAGTTCTCGGCCCAGATGGCGCGCATCGGCGTGAGCTTCCCCACGACCGCGTCCACCTGGGACGACATCACCCCGCGCCTGGGCGAGGCGGCGGCCGTCCTCGGCGGCGGCTCCGCCCCGTGGGACGTGGACATGTTCGCCTACGACCTGCTGCACACCCGCGAGGCCGCCACGTCCGAGTACTCCAACCCCGGCGACTACGGCAGCCCCGAACTCGACGCGAAGCTCGACGAGGCCCGCCGGGCCACCGACGCCGGCGAGCGCGCCCGCCTCTACCGCGAGGCCCAGGCGATGTACGCCGAGAACCCGTCCAACATCTTCCTGGCCACCATCGACCACGTGTACCTGGCCAAGGAGAACAAGTGGAACCGCGGCTCCACCATCCTCGAGCCGCACATCCACGGCGCGACGTGGGGCCCGTGGTGGAATCTGCGGGACTGGAAGAAGTGAGCGTGGCGGGCGGATTCACCGAGCACCGCGACAACCTCGGGGGCCTGGGCCGGATGGTCGCCGCGCGAGCGGCGATCATCGCCGCGACGACGGTGCTGGTCTCCTTCATCATGTTCGGCCTGGCGGCGCTGTCGCCGTTCGACCCGCTGGCGTCCTACCTGGGCACCGGCTACGCGGAACTGTCGCCGGCCGAACGCGCCGACGTCGCCGCCGCCATCGGCGCCGACCAGTCGTGGTGGCGCCAGTGGCTCGACTGGTTCACCGGCGTTTTCACCGGTGACCTCGGTTTCTCGCGCTCCTACGGCCGCCCCGTCGCCGACGTCCTGTCCGAGCGCCTGCCCTGGACGATCCTCCTGTCGGCGACCGGCATGACCATCGCCGTCGCGATGGCCGTCGCACTGGGCACGTGGGCGGGCCGCCGCCCCGGCGGCGTGGTGGACAAGGCCGTCGTCGCGTTGGGCGTGTTCATCGGCGCGACGCCGTCGTTCATCTACGCCCTCGGCGTGGTCCTGATCTTCGCAGTCACCCTCAACGTCATCCCCGCGGGCGGCGCGTCGCCCATCGGGGAGCAGCCGTCGCTGTTCTCCATCGGCCCCTACCTGATCGCCCCCGCGCTGGTGCTGGCCGTGACGCAGCTGCCGTGGCCGCTGCTGGCCGTGCGGCAGGCGACCGTCGAGGCGATCGGCTCGGACGCGGTGGAGAACGCCCTCGTCCGCGGCGTGCCCCGCACGGTGGTGCTGCGCCGCCACATCGCCCCGATGTCGCTGATGCCGCTGGTCACCCTCGTCGGCGGGCGCCTGTCGGAGCTCGTCGTCGGCGCCGTGATCGTCGAGGCCGTGTTCAGCTGGCCCGGCCTGGCCGAGGCGACCGTCGAATCGGCGAAGGCCGTCGACTTCCCGCTGCTGGCGGCGACGACCGTGCTGACCACCGTGCTGGTCATGGGCGGCAGCCTCGTCGCCGACGTGACCTACAAGCTCCTGGACCCGAGAGTGAGGGACGTGTGATGGGCGCGAAGTCCAAGGTGAAATACCTGCCGCTGGCCATTCTGCTGGCCTACGCGTTCCTGGTGCCGCTGATCTCGCCGGCGCCGACCGCCGATTTCTCCCGCGCGCTGCTGCCCCCGGGCGGCGAGTGGATCGCGGGCACCGACCACTACGGTTTCGACCTGTGGGCGCGCACGGCCGCGGGCCTGCGGGTGTCGCTGTTCATCGGGCTGGTGTCGGCGTGCACCGCCACGGCGATCGGCCTGATCATCGGCCTGACCGCCGCGGTGCGCGGAGGCTGGGTCGACCGCGTGCTCATGCGCGGCACGGACACGGTGAACTCGATCCCGCACCTCATCCTCAGCGTGGTCATCGTGGCTCTGTTCAAGGGGTCGATCCCGGCGCTGGTGCTGGCCATCGCCCTGACGCACTGGCCGCAGGTCGCCCGCGTGGTGCGGTCGACGGTGCTGGCCGTGCGCGAATCCGAGTTCGTCGCCGCCGCGCGCGGGGCGGGCGCCCGGGGCCGCAGCGTCCTGGTCGGCCACCTGCTGCCTGTCGCGGCGGGCCAGGCGGTCATCGCCATCGTCATGCTCACCCCGCATGCCGTGTGGCACGAGTCCGCGCTGTCCTTCCTCGGCCTGGGCCTGCAGCCCGACCAGCCGTCGCTGGGCACCCTGCTCGACCAGGCCCGCGGGGACATCCTCCGCGGCGCATGGTGGGCGCTGGCCGTCCCCGGCACGGTGCTGCTCGCCGCATCCCTGTCCCTGCTGACGCTGGTGCCGCGCGACATCCTCGTCGGCCGGTCCGCGAAGGAGCCCGCATGACCGGAACAGTCAAGGAAGCCATCGCCGGCGTCGTCGATTACACCGTCGCCGTCGGCCCCGAGGGCGACGCCCCGATCGTCCGCGACGCGACCGTCCACCTGGTGGCCGGCCGCGTCCACGGCCTGATCGGCGGCTCCGGCGCCGGCAAGTCGACCATCGGCCGCGCCATCGCCGGCCTGCGCCCCCGCGGCGCCCGCACCACCGGCCGCGTCATCGGCGAGGGCACGGCCGGCCTGGTCCCGCAGGCCCCGGCGTCGTCGTTCACGCCGGTGCGGCGCCTCGGCCCCCAGCTCGCCGAAATCCTCGCCGCGAACGGGGGCGACGAGGGGGACGTCGCCAAGCTCCTGCACCGCGTCCACCTGCCCGCCGACACCGCCCGCATGTTCCCGCACCAGCTGTCCGGCGGCATGGCGCAGCGCGCCGCGATCGCCGCGGCGCTGGCCACCGGCCGGCCCGTGATCGTCGCCGACGAGCCGACCAGCGCGCTCGACCCCGAGCTGACCGCCGGCGTGCTCGGCCTGCTCCGCGAGGTCGCCGACGACGGCCTCGCGGTGCTGCTGATCAGCCACGACATCGAGGATCTGCGCGTCGCCGGCCTGTGCGACGACGTCAGCGTCATGCGGCGCGGCGAGATCATCGAGCAGGGCCCCGCCGAGCGCGTCTTCGCCTCGCCCGCCCACGACTACACCCGCGCGCTGCTGGCCGCGCTGCCGTCCGGCGGCATGCGCCTGACCGCGCCCTACGAAAGGGGCTGACTTGCTGTCCGCACAAGGAGTTTCCGTCGCCTTCCGGGGGCGGCCCGTGCTTTCCGACGTTTCCGTCGACATCCGGCCCGGCCGCATCCTCGGGCTCGTCGGGCCCAGCGGAGCGGGCAAATCGACGCTGGCGAAGGTGCTGTCCGGGCGCCTCGACCCCGATGCGGGAACCGTGGCCGGCGGCGGCCCCGTGCGCGTCGCCATGATCGGCCAGGCCCCGCGCGACGCCTGCGACCCCCGGTGGACGCTGCGGCGGACCATCGGCGAGCCGTTCCGCATCGCGGCGGGCGGGCGCATCGGCCGGGAGGCGCCCGGCGAACGCGAAGCCGTCGACGCCGCCGCGGATTCCGTGCTCCTCGACGCCGCGCTGCTGGAACGCCTGCCCGCCGAAGTGTCGGACGGCCAGCTCCAGCGCGCCGTCATCGCCCGCGCCCTGGTGCAGGAGGCGAAATACCTGATCTGCGACGAGCCGACGTCCATGCTCGACCCCATCACCGCCGCCGGAGTCGTGTCCGTGCTGCGCGAGCGGGCCGGCGACGGCGCCGGCGTCCTCTTCATCTCCCACGACCACCGGCTGCTCGGCGCGATCGCCGACGAGGTCATCGAACTGGGGTAGGGGCGGGCCGCCGCCGGCAACTGGCACGATGGGGGAATGGCAAACGACGGACTGATCAAAAAGACCAGTGCGCTGATCGGCGTGGCGGCGGCGGTGCTCGTCGTCGTCGAATTCATCGGCGTCGACGCATCACCCGGCCCGTGGATCGCCTACGTCACGGGCGCCTACGGGATCCTCGCGGCGATCTACTGCATCATGCGGTTCATGCTGAGAAAGTGGGCGGGGGCGGCGAGCGGACTCATCCTCGCCGCCGGCACCGCGTCGTTCTTCGTCCTCACCGAACCGACGGCCATGAACACCGCCGGATTCGCGGCCGTCATCATCGGCGCCGCCGCCACCGGCATCACGGCGCTGACGGGAAAGTGACGGGCTACTCGCCGCGGGTGGCCTCGACCATCTCGTCCCACTCGACGATCTTCTTGCGCTCGCGGCCCTCGGCCTCGCCCAGCTTCCGCTCGGCGGCGTCGAGGGAGTACCAGCCGTCCCACGTCACGTAGGGCACGCCCTTGGACTCCAGGAACGCCAGGGCGTCGTCCTCGCCGGGCTTCGACGGGGCGAAGGCGTTGCCGGCGTCGTAATCCTCCAGCAGGTTCGCGACGGTCTCGTTGGCGTCGCCCTTGGTGTTGCCGATCAGGCCGACGGGGCCGCGCTTGACCCAGCCGGTGGTGTACAGGCCGGTGATGTGCGCCGCGTCCTCGCCGACGCCGTCCAGCACGCGGCCGCCGGCGTTCGGGATGACCGCCTTGCCGTCGTCGAACGGGATGCCCGGCAGCGCGTCCGAGCGGTAGCCCACGGCGCGGTACACGGCGCCGACCGGCCAGTCGGTGAACTTGCCGGTGCCGCGGACGCCGCCCTCGCCGTCGAGTTCCATGCGCTCGGTGCGGATGCCCGCCACCTTGCCGTCCTCGCCGAGGATCTCCACCGGCGACTCGAAGAAGTGGATGAAGAGCTTGTGCGGCGCGCCCTTCGGCTCGCGGATGGCGTAGTTCTCGATGATCGAGCACACCTGGTCCACGATCTTCGACTCGCGGCGGCTCGACTCCGAGGCGGCGTCGTAGTCGATGTCCTCCGGATTCACCACGACCTCGATGGTCGGGGAGTGGTCCAGCTCCTTCAGCTCCAGCGGGGTGAACTTCGCCTGCGCCGGGCCGCGGCGGCCGAACACGTGGACCTCGCGCGCCTTGTTGGTGCGCAGGGTCTCGTAGACGTTGTCCGGGATCTCGGTGACGTGCAGCTCGTCGCCCGTCTTCGCCAGGATGCGGGCGACGTCCAGGCCGACGTTGCCCACGCCGACGACGGCCACGGACTCGGCGGACAGGTCCCAGTCGCGGCGGAACAGCGGGTTGCCGTCGTAGAAGCCGACGAATTCGCCGGCCCCGTGGTGGCCCTCGAGGTCCGCGCCGGGCACGTCCAGGTCGCGGTCTCCGACGGCGCCGGTCGCGAACACGACGGCGTCGTAAAGCTCCTTGAGCTCGTCGAGGGTCACGTCCTTGCCGAACTCCACGTTGGCGATGAGCCGGACCTCGGGCTTGTCCAGCACGCGGTGCAGGCTCTTGATGATGCCCTTGATGCGCGGGTGATCCGGGGCGACGCCGTAGCGGATCAGCCCGAACGGGGCGGGCATCTTCTCGTACAGGTCGATGCTGACCTCGCGCCCGGACTTCATCAGGGCATCCGAGGCGTACACGCCGGCGGGGCCGGAACCGATGATGGCGACGCGGAGGGGACGGGACATGCTGAGTTGGACCTGCTCTTCTCGGGGATCGGATCCGTGCGTGCCGGATCGTGGGGCGGATCGAGATTTCCGCACCATACTAATGCTGACGGGCAAGAACCTCCATCTTGTGTGAGGTGAACCTAAGCCGGGGCGTCTTCCGGTGTGACTCTGGTCACGTATCACGCCCAAATGTGACGGTCATGGTGGACCGATCCGGCTAATAGGGGTACCCAGGTCGTTTTGGCCGTTGCGCGGTCGATGTAAGGTGACTCACAATTCGGGCAGAGAAAGAATCTTGACTCACTGAACCCCGGGATTCGCGCAGGTGGATCGAACCGGGTCCATAGGCGTGCGCCGAATCCGGCGCACGGGAAAGGACGCAAACCGTGAGCGAAAACTCGAACGCGGCCACGGCGGTGCTCGTCACCTCCGTCGACCAGGCAGGCGACGATCGCGAGGTCATCGAGGCGGTGTCCTCCGCCTTGGGCGGGGCCCGCGAGGTGCGGACGGTGGGCGCCCAGTGCGGCGTCACCGCCGATGAGGTCGTGGGCAACCCCGACCACGCGCTCGGGCAGATCGTCACCGCCGTCGAGTCCGAGCGGGCCTCCGGCGAGCAGCCGATGGTGCTCACCGCCACCGGCAACCTCGACTTCGACGCCCGCGTCGCCGCCGTCACCGGCTCCGGCGTGATCCTCGTCGCCAACGGCGAGGGCTGCACCGGCGACGCCGCGCTCACCCGCATCCGCATGGCCGTCGCGGAGCTGCGCGCCCGCTACGCCGCACCGCTGGCCGTCGTGCTCACGGGCACCGTGGCGGAGAAGCCGAAGCTGGATGTGCCCGTCGTTTCGCTTGACGACGCCGACGCGCTCGCGTCCGCCCTCGGCGCCGAAGTCCCGGTGATCATGACGCCGCAGCGCTTCCAGTGGTGGCTGCTGAAGCAGGCGAAGGAGAACCGCCGCCACATCGTGCTGCCGGAGGGCGAGGACGACCGCATCCTCATCGCCGCCGGCGAGCTGCTGGCCTCCGACATCTGCGACCTGACCATCCTGGGCGACCCGGAGTTCATCCGCGACCGCGCCCGCGTGCTCGGCCTGGACCTGTCCAAGGCCTCGCTCATGGACCCGGCGACGTCGGAGCACCTCGACGCCTTCGCCGAGGAGTTCGCGGAACTGCGCAAGTCCAAGGGCATCACGCTCGAGGAGGCGCGGGAGACCATGAACGACATCTCCTACTTCGCCACCATGATGATCCACAAGGGCCTCGCCGACGGCATGGTCTCCGGCGCGGCCCACACCACGGCGCACACCATCAAGCCGTCGTTCCAGATCATCAAGACCAAGCCGGGCGCCTCGACCGTGTCCTCGCTGTTCCTGATGGTCATGGACGACCGCCTGTGGGGCTTCGCCGACTGCGCCGTGCTGCCCAAGCCGACGCCGGACCAGCTCGGCGAGATCGCCGTCGTCTCCGCGGAAACCGCGTCGAACTTCGGCATCGAGCCGCGCGTGGCCATGATGTCCTACTCCACCGGCGAGTCCGGCACGGGCGAGGACGTCGACCGCGTCAAGGAGGGCCTGGCCAAGGCCCGCGAGCTGGCCCCCGAACTCGCCGTCGACGGCCCGCTGCAGTTCGACGCGGCCATCTCCCCCTCCACCGCGAAGAAGAAGATGCCGGACTCGGCCGTGGCCGGCAAGGCCACCGTCTTCGTCTTCCCCGATCTCGACGCCGGCAACATCGGCTACAAGATCGCCCAGCGCTGCGGCGGCGCACTCGCCATCGGACCGATCCTCCAGGGCCTCAACAAGCCGGTCAACGACCTGTCGCGCGGCGCGACGGTCGCCGACATCGTGAACACCGTCGCCATCACCGCCATCCAGGCAGGAGGGAACTAAGCCATGTCGCGTCACGCCCTGGTCATCAATTCCGGATCCTCGTCCATCAAGTTCCAGCTCGTCGACCCGTCGAAGGACGCCACCGAGCCGCCCTACGTGTCGGGTCTGGTCGAGCGCATCGGCGAGGAGAACGGCACCATCGTCCTCAAGGTCGGCGGCGAGAAGATCGAGGTCACCGAGCCGATCACCGACCACGCAGACGGCCTGGACAAGGCGTTCCAGCTGATGGACGACAACGGCTGCGGCCCCCACTCCGTGGAGATTGCCGCGGTCGGCCACCGCACCGTCCACGGCGGTAAGCTCTTCTCCGGCCCGCAGCTGATCAACGACCAGATCGTCGAGATGATGCGCGACCTCATCCCGCTGGCGCCGCTGCACAACCCGGCGAACATCGTCGGCATCGAGGAAGCCCGCAAGCTGCTGCCGGACGTGCCGCACGTCGCGGTGTTCGACACCGGCTTCTTCCACACCATGCCGCCGGCCGCCGCGCTGTACCCCCTCAACGCCGAGGTCGCCGCCGAGCACGACATCCGCCGCTACGGCTTCCACGGCACCAGCCACGAGTACGTCTCGGGCCAGGTCCCGGCGCTGCTGGGCAAGGACCCGCGCGAGGTCAACCAGATCACGCTGCACCTGGGCAACGGCGCGTCCTGCGCCGCCATCCGCGGCGGCGAGGCCGTGGACACCTCGATGGGCATGACGCCGCTGGCCGGCCTGATGATGGGCACCCGCACCGGCGACATCGACCCGGGCATCATCTTCCACCTGTACCGCCAGGGCATGTCCATCGACGAGATCGACAACCTGTGCAACCGCCGCTCCGGCCTGAAGGGCGTCTCCGGCGTCAACGACTTCCGCGTGCTCCAGGAGCGCATGGACGACAACGACCCCGACGCCTGGGCCGCGTACCAGATGTACGTGCACCAGCTGCGCCGCTACATCGGCTCCTACATGCTCATCCTGGGCCGCCTGGACGCCATCACGTTCACCGCCGGCGTCGGCGAGAACCACGTGGGCATCCGCCGCGACTCGATGGCGGAGCTGGAGAACTTCGGCATCAAGATCGACCCGGAGCGCAACGCCGGCCCGAACGACGGCCCGCGCGTCATCTCCACGGACGACTCCACCGTCAAGGTCCTGGTCGTGCCGACCAACGAGGAGCTGGCCATCGCCCGCTACGCCATGGCCTACGCGAAGTAGCGTCGCGCCCCTCACCGGGGACGGGAAAACCCGCCGGATTCATCCGGCGGGTTTTTCGTGTGCGGAGAAGCGGGATCAGTAGATGTAGACCGAGTCGCCGACCTGGAGGTTCTCGAAGAAGAACTTGGCGGCCTCGTGGGACAGGCGGACGCAGCCGGCCGACTGGACGCCGGTCGAGCCCTCGTGGAAGGCGTGGCCGTTGTTGGTGAAGTACACCGCGTACGGCATCGGGGCGTTGTTGAACTCGCGGGAGATCTCGTCCTTGACCTTGCGGGTCACCTTGAAGGAGCCCTTCGGGGTCTCCTGGCCGGGCTTGCCGTGGGACATGCCGGCCGGGCCGTAGAGCAGCTTGCCGTCCTGCTGCAGCCAGGTGCGGTTGCCGGAGAGATCGACGCAGGCGCGGGCCGTGGCCGGGCACGGGGACTCCGGCGGGGCGTCGGCGGCGCGCTCCTCCTGGGCCGGCGCGGGGGCCGGGGCGGGCGCGGGAGCCGGCTTCGGCTCGGGCTTCGGCAGCAGGGGCTCCACGGCGTCGCGGATCTCGCCCGGAACCTGGGCGCGGTCCATCAGGCCGTCGATGTCGGCCCGCGAGGGGCCGGGGGCGACGTTCCCGAAGTCCGGGAGGGGCTGGGCGCCGGCCACCGTGGGGGCCATGGCGAGGCCCGCGATGACGGCCAGCGGCGCGACCATGCGCGCGATGCGGCGGAGGCGGGAGGGCTTGCGGTGGTTTCCGGTCATGAAGCGCACTTTACTGCGCCCGCGCCATGCGCAAAAGCCGAATTCCGGTGCTGGGGGTGCCGGATCAGCGCCAGGTGCGGGGGCGGATCAGGTTCGCCATGTCCACCAGGCGGTACCGGTGCCGGGGGAACGGGGACGACCGCGCCAACTGCCTCAGGCCGGCTTCGAGGCCGGCGCGGAGACCGGCGACGGTGAACGGGACGTCGAAAAGCTCGTTCCTGCTCGCCGCGTGGTCCAGTCCGCTGGCCCGCAGCCAGTTCAGGGCCGCCACCATCACGGCGATGCGCAGCTGCTCCAGCCGCGGCTCGTTGGTGGGCAGCTCCACCAGGCGGCGCGCGGCGCGGCGGATGCGCGACTCCGTCAGCGTCTCCGGGGCGCCCGAGGTCAGCAGCAGGATCGTGGTCAGCCGCGCCAGGCGATGGTGGCGCGACGCCGCCGGCACGCGGTCGAGCATCGAAATGGCCATCTCCTGCTGGCCCTCCACCGTCAGCTGGCGGGCCAGACCGAACGCCGAGGACACCGTCGTCGGGTTCGTCGCCCACACCATCGCGTACAGGCGGGTGGCGTGGAAGCGCATCGAGGCGTGGTCGGCGGCGTTCGTCGTCCACGTCTCCGTCAGGTGGCGCAGCATCGACTCGGGGATCTCGTCCAGCTGCTGGTCCAGATTCGCCGTCGCCCGCGCCGTCACCGGGTCCAGGACCTGCTGGCGCGAGATGCCCGCCCGCTGCTGCAGCAGCTCCAGCGTCGCCGCCAGCGCCAACTTCGGGGCGGGCTCGCCGGGCAGCATGGCCAGCACGCGGTTGAAGGACTCGAGCGCCGAATCGTAGTCGTCGAGAAGCAGTTCCGTGACGCCCGCGTACCAGCCCCACCGCCAGTCCTTCTTCAGCCGCGGGGGAGCGGAGCGCAGGCCGTCGCGGGCCTCCTCCGTCGAGCCGAGGTCCAGCTGCGCGCGGACGATGGCCAGGGGGA
The DNA here is from genome assembly GCF_030408795.1 of Corynebacterium hansenii. NCBI lineage: Bacteria > Bacillati > Actinomycetota > Actinomycetes > Mycobacteriales > Corynebacteriaceae > Corynebacterium > Corynebacterium hansenii. Next base: position 2,847,080 of record NZ_CP047211.1, on the reverse strand, counting down.
TCTCCACCGACGCGGAGTTCTCGGGGTTCTGCAGCGCCGCGGTGAGGGTGTCGATGAGCTCGCCCGGCTCGGTGAACGACGACGCCGACAGCAGCCGGGCGCCCGGGTCCGTCGGGTCGACCAGCGGCACCGGCAGCGCGGCGGTGATCTCCTGCGGCGTGATGGTGACGTCGCGGGCGATGCCGTCGACCAGCTGGTCGGTGCGGAACACCCGGTGCTTCGTGCCGTACGTCGAGCGCTGCGGCGAAAACAGCGTGCCGATGTGCGGGTACTGCACGCCGTCGCGCACCGCCAGGATCTCGCGGAGCACGCCGGTGAGCTGGATGGCCATGTCCTCGGCGCTGGTGAAGCGGGCGTCGGGGTCCTCGTCGCACGCGCGCAGCAGCAGCCGGTACAGCGACAGGTGGCGGCGGAACAGCGGCACCTCCATGGGCGTCGGCAGCCCCGGGTCGTAGACGCCGCCCGTCGACGGCAGGTCCGTGATCAGCGACGCCAGCGTGCGGCCCACCGTGTAGATGTCCGACGCCACGGTCGGGCCCGTGCGGCCCACTTCCGGCGCCTGGAACCCGGGCGTGCCGTAGATGTGGCCGTAGGCGCCGATGCCCGTCACCGCGCCGACGTCGATGAGCTTCACCTGGTCTTCGGTGAGCAGCACGTTGTCCGGCTTCAGGTCGTTGTAGACCACGCCCCGCGAATGCAGGTAGTCCAGGGCGGGCAGCACCTCCAGGATGTAGCCGACGGCGACGTCGACGGGCATGACGCCGTCGGGCTGGGCGCGCTTGCGCTGCCGCAGCGACGGGCCGCCGACGTACTCCATGACGATGAACCCGGTGTCGGTCTCGGTGGGCTCGATGAAGTTGATGATCTTCACGATCCCCGGGTGCGTGATCTCCGCCAGGAACTCCCGCTCGGCCTGCACGACCGCCAGGTCGCGCTCGTTGGACGACGCCATCATGCCCTTGAGCACCACCCAGCGGTCGGACACGTTGTGGTCCTGCGCCAGGTAGATCCAGCCGAGGCCGCCGTGGGCGATGGGGCCGGCGATCTCGTACTGCCCTGCGACCAGGTCGCCCGGGCTGAGCGTCGGGGTGGGCTTGCCGGTGGCGGCGACCTTCTCCGGCTCCATCACGGCGTCGCGCGGGTTGGTCGGCGGGATGAACGGCAGCTGCACCATGCCGTCGGCGACGGTGCGGCCCTGGCGGGCGCGGCTGCGGCGCTCGCGGAACGTGTCGAGGGCGCGGCGGTGCGACTCGGCGGACGGGTCGGGGGCGGTCGCCGCGGGGCTTGGCGACGGCCCGCCGCCGGCGTCGTCATCGTCGTCATCCGCGAAGGGGTCGAAGGGCGTGGCGACGGTGCCCGGCTCGGAGTCGTCGGCGAAGGGGTCGAAGGCGACGGCCTCCGTCGGCGGCGCGGTCTCGTCGGCGAAGGGGTCGAACGTGACGGCCTCGGTGGGCGGGGCGGTCTCGTCGGGGCCGGGATTCGCGTTCGCGCGTTCGGGGTCCGTCATCGCTCCACCTCCGCATACGTGCCCGAGGGCTGGAAACCGCCGGGCAGGAAGGCGCCCAGCCACGTGTCGTAGAGCTGCTGCCACGTGCCGTCGCCGCGGATGCGCTCCATGGTCAGATTCACCTGCGAAGCCAGGCCCACGTTGCCCTCCTTGACCCCCACGGCGTAGTTCTCGGTGCTCAGGCCCCGGCGGACGATGGCCGTGCCGGGGTCCTGGTCGTTGATGCCGGCCAGGATCGTGTCATCCGAGACCACCGCATCGGCCTGGTGCTGCTGGAGCGCGACCAGGCAGTCCGACCAGCTGCGCACCAGCAGCAGCATCGCGCCGGGCGCCTCCTCGCGGACGATCTCCTCCGGCGTCGAGTCGGCGGCGACGCACACCCGGCGGCCGTTGAGGTCGGCGGCCGAGGAGATCGCGCCCTCCTGGTTCTCGGCGTCGGAGGCCGGCACGAGGATCCCCGCCCGCGCCGTCAGGTACGGCGCGGAGAAGTCGACGGCGGCCTCGCGGTCGGGCGTGACGGACATCGTGCGCACGACGGCGTCGACGCGGCCGCTGTCCAGGGCCTCGATGCGCTCGGTCGAGTCGACGTAGCGGAACTCCACCGCGTCCGGGGAGCCGAAGATGTCGCGGGCGATCTCCTGCGCCAGCGCGACTTCGAAGCCCGCGAGTTCGCCGGTGGTGGAGTCGCGGAAGCCCAGCAGGTTCAGGGACTGGTCCACGCCGATGATGATGCGCCCGCGGTCGACGATCTCCGGGATCCGGTCCTCCGCCGGGCCGGTGCCGGGGGCGGGGGTCGCGTCGGGGACGACGCCGTTGGGCAGGTTGGGCGGGCGCGAATCGGCCTTCTCGTACCGGGACTCCGGGGGCAGCGGCATGCCGCCCTGGGCGCCCTCGATGATCTCGTTGAAGGGGTCGCCGACCAGCGGCGCCTGCGGGGCGCACGCGGCGAGCGCGAAGGAGGCGGCGAACAGCGCCGCGGCGAGGGGGCGGGATCGGCGCATCACAGGTACTCCAGCAGGCGGTGGCGGAAGCCGACGACGACGCAGATGGTCGCGCCGATAGACAGCAGCACGACCACGGCGGACAGGGCGGCCGACGCCTGGCGGGCGTCCTCGATTTCGCGGCGCAGCTCCAGGCGGGCGTCGGCGATGGCGGTCTGCAGCGCGGCGTCGAGCTCGCCGAAGGCATCGGCCGACGAATGCGGCAGCGCCCCTTCGACCGTCGCCGCCTCCACCGCGCCGGCGTAGTCGCCGCGGTCGAGGCGCGAGCGCATCTCGGCGTGGCCCTTGCGCCACTCCAGGAGCGCCGTCCTGGCCTTCCCGGCGGCGGCGCCGGGGTCGCCGGACTCGTCGATGAGGTCGCCGATGTTCGTCGCCGCTTCGTCGAAGTCCGCGACCTCGCCGGGCTGGCGGCGCACCAGCGCGAGGGTCTCGGAGGCGCGGGCCTGCTGCGCGGCGATGCGCGCCTCGGTGAGCGTCTGCACCGGCGAGTAGGAGCCGCCGAAGGACGTCGACCCGCGCCACGACAGCGTCGTCGCCAGCGAGACGGCCAACAGCGCGATGACCATGAGCGCCGTCGCCGCCGTCAGCCCCATGTTGAACAGCCGGCCGGTGCGGCGCGTCATGCGCCACTGGACGAACAGCAGCATCAGCACCGCCGCCAGCAGGCCGGACAGCGGCACCCACGGCAGGCCGGTGAGCTTCGCGCGGTCGGCCGCCACCGACTGGCTCGTGTCCTCGTACAGCGCGGCGGCGGCCGGCAGGATCTCGGAACGCATCAGCCCCGACGCCTCGGCCAGGTACGCCACGCCCACCGGATGGCCCTGGCGCGCGTTGGCGCGGGCCGCCTCCACCAGACCCGTGTACACGGGAATGAGCCGCTGCACGGTCGCGATGTTGCGCATCGACTCGCCGTCGACCTCCGTGATGCCGGCCGCGGCGCGCGTGCCGGCCAAGGTGGCCTGTGCGATGGCGTCGTCGTAACGCTCCCTGAGCTGCGGTGCGCTGTCCAGGCCGCCGCGGCTGAACGACGTGTTCGCCGACGCATCGGCGATGGTCAACGCCGAGTACAGGTTCTGCGCGGCGTTGGCCTGCGGCTCCGACGCCGACGACACCGTGGACAGCTGCTGCTGGCGGTGGTTCGTCGACTGCGACATGGCCAGGCCGGCCGCCAGGATGGCGACGATGAGCACCACTGCGGCCAACGTCAGCCGCCCCGGCGACGTCAGCAGGAAGGACATGGTCCGCTTCGGGAAATCCAGCGCCGGGGCCATCCGCTCGCCGAGGATCGACCCGAACGTCGTCGTGCCGCCGCCGAGCTCGAGATCGTCGACGCGCTCGTCCGGATCGCGGTCGTCCTTCGGGGCCTGCGGGGGCGGGTACATCGCCGGCAGAACCCACGGGGGATCGCCGGACGTGCGCTGCGGAGTCGGCGCCGGCGTGGAGTCGAGCCCGGACCCGCCCGGGGACCGGCGACCCGTGAACCGCGTTCTGCGTGGTCGGTGCCGGACTTCGGCGGCATCTGCGGCCATTGCGCGTCGCCTCCCGTCGGTGCAGATCAGTCCCCGCGAGCGCGGGGGAGCTCTGTTACAGATGTTAGTACCGTTGCCATGTGAGGCAAGGCACAGGGAGGGGTGCCCGCGGCGACCGCGTACCCTTGGGGCCATGCTTCACGACGGCAATGGCTGGGCCGCTGGCCCCGACGGCTCCAGATTGTGGGGGAAACTCGGCGCCGCGGGGCTGCTCCTGCTCACCCCCGGCGGGCGGGTGCTCATGCAGTACCGCGCCGAATGGACGTCGTGCCCGCTGACGTGGGGGGTGCCCGGCGGCGCCCGCGATTCCCACGAGACCGCCGCCGAAGCCGCGCTGCGCGAGTCCGAGGAGGAAACGGGGATCACGGCCGATCAGGTCCGCGTCCTCGACGCCGAGGTCACCGCCGGGCCCTACCCGGCCGACCCGGAGCGCCCGGAGCTCACCGGTGACTGGACGTACACCACCGTGTACGCCATCGCCGACCATGAGCTGGAGACGTTCCCCAACGCCGAGTCGCTGGACCTGCGGTGGGTGCCGTTCGACGAGGTCACCGACCTGCCGCTGCTGCCGGCGTTCGCGCGGTCGTGGCCCGGCGTGCGCCAACGGGCGGAGGAACTGCTGCGCGCGGCGCTCGGAGACTAGCGGTCTGCCAGCGCCGCCAGCCCGGAGGCCACGGCGGTGACGGACAGGACGGCGGGCCAGGCCCCGATCTTCTTGGCGGCAGGGTGCGACGCGCCGAAGGCGCCGACGTATGCGCCGAGCAGCCCGGCGGTGGCCAGCGGGCCCTTGCGGGCGTACCAGGTGCGGGCGGAGTAGATGCCGGCCGCGGCGAGGATGACGCCGCCGAGCGGGCGGATGCCGGTTTCGCGGGCGGTGAGCCACCCGCCGATCAGGCCCGTCGCGATGAGCGGGGCGGTCTGCACGTCTTCGGCCTTCTTCAGTTTCATGTCCATGGGGGCCAGAGTATCCGCGCTAACCTGGCGGCATGCTGAACAATGTTCCGGACGGGGTTTCGGGGGGCCGCGCGCGGCGCCGCGCGATGCTCGCCGATTCCGCCTTGTACCTGGTCACCGATGCCCGGCGCCACATCGATCCCGGGTTCGGCGAATTGGCCCGGTTCGCGGATGCCGCGCTGGCGGCCGGCGTGGACATCATCCAGTTGCGCGACAAGGGGTCGGCGGGCGAGCGGGAGCTCGGGGCGATGGAGGCGGCAGAGGAGCTCGCGGCGCTGGCGGTGCTGCGCGAGGTCGCCGACCGCCACGGCAAGCTCCTCGCCGTCAACGACCGCGCGGACATCGCCATCGCCGCCCGCGCGGACGTGCTGCATACGGGGCAGAAGGATTTGCCCGTCGCCGTCGCTCGTGCGCTGATCGGCCCGGACATGCTGCTGGGCAAGTCGTGCAACACCCCGGAGCAGGTCGACGCGGCGAGCGCGGACCCGGACCTCGATTACTTCTGCACGGGCCCGGTGTGGGCGACCCCGACGAAGCCCGGGCGCCCGGCCGCGGGGTTGGACCTGGTCCGGCACGCGGCGGGGGTCCTGCGTGACGACGCCCATGCGCACCCGTTCTTCGCCATCGGCGGAATCGACCCGGGCAATGCCGCGGAGGTCGCGGCGGCGGGGGCCTCGAAGATCGTCGTGGTCCGAGCCCTGACCGGGGCGGCCGACGACGCCGAGCTGCGCGGCAACGCGGCGGCGCTGCGGGAGGCGGTGGGCGCGCGATGACGGCCCGCAACCTCGCCCACGTCGCCGTCGTCGGCGCCGGCGTCATCGGCCTGTCCACCGCGTTCCGGCTCGCCCGCGCCGGGCACCGCGTGAGCCTCCACGCGCCGAGTGCGGCGACCGGCCCGAGCTGGGTCGCCGGCGGCATGTTCGGCGCCTTCACCGAGGCGTGGCCGGGGGAGGAGACCATGCTCCACCTCGGCGCGGCGTCGCTGGAGCGTTGGCTGCCGCTGCTGGAGGACCTCGAGGGCGCGCCGGCGGAGCGGTCGCGCATTCTCACCGGCCGGGGCACGGTGCTGGCCGGCGTGGATGCGGCGGACGCCGCCGACGTCGAATCGATCGCCGCCACCACGGAGGCCCACTACCCGGGCGCGCTGCGCCACGTCACGCGCCGGGAGCTGCGCGAGCTGGAGCCGTCGCTGGCCCCGGTGCTGCGCGGCGCCGTGGTGTGCGACGACGAATGGAGCGTGGACAACCGCCTGCTGCTGTCCGAGCTCGGCGGCGCGTGCCGCGACCTCGGCGTCGAACGGTCGCTGATGCCCGTCACCGACGTCGATGAACTGCGCGAGGGCACCGGCGCCGACTTCGTGGTTGTCGCCGCCGGCGCGGGATCGGCGGAATTGATCGACGTTCCCGTCCGCGAAGTGAAGGGGGAGGTGCTCCGGGTGCGCAAGCGCGGTTCGTCGGAAAGCGCCCCCGCGCGTACCATCCGCGCGCGCGTCCACGGCCGCCCCTGCTACCTGGTGCCCCGCAGCTGGGGCCTTGCCGTCGGCGCGACCGAATACGAGCACGGGCACGACCTCGAGGCGACGGCCGGCGGCGCGCGGACGCTCCTCGACGACGCCGCGCTGGTGTTCCCCGGCATCGACGACTACGCGTTCGCCGAGGTCACCGCGGGCCTGCGGCCGTACTCTCCCGACAACGCGCCGATGATCGGCGAGGTCCGCGAGGGCATCATCGCGGCCTGCGGCCACGGGCGCAACGGTATCCTTTTGGCCGCGGTCACCGCCGACGCCGTCAAGGGCATCGTCGAGGGCGAACCGCTGCCCGAGGCCGCGAGCGCGGACCCCAACCGATTCCGCGGGGACGCATGAACGATAAGGACACCATGACCACCACCGTTTCCGTCAACGGCGCCGACCGCGAACTCGCGGCCGACGCCACCATCGCCGACGTCGTCGACGACATCGCCGGCGGCCCGCGCGGCGTGGCCGTCGCCGTCGACGGCGTCGTGCTGCCCCGCGAGCGCTGGGGCGCCACCGTCGGGGAGCTCGCGCCGTCGGCCATCGACGTGCTCACCGCGGTCCAGGGGGGTTAGGCCATGGGCGATCCCCTCGTCATCGCCGGCCGCGAGTTCGGTTCGCGCCTGATCATGGGCACCGGCGGCGCCGCGAATCAGGCGGTGCTCGGCGAGGCTCTGCGGGAGTCGGGCACGGAGCTGACCACCGTCGCCATGCGGCGCGTCGACTCCGGCGGCGGCACGGGCGTGCTGGGCCTATTGGATGAGCTCGGCATCGAGGCGCTGCCCAACACCGCCGGGTGCCGCACCGCCCGCGAGGCCGTGCTCACGGCGCGGCTGGCGCGCGAGGCACTGGGGACGTCGTGGGTGAAGCTGGAGGTCATCGCGGATGACCGGACCTTGCTTCCCGACGCCCTCGAACTCGTCGACGCGGCCGAGCAGCTGGTGGACGACGGATTCACGGTTCTGCCGTACACGAACGACGATCCGGCGCTGGCCAAGCGCCTGGAGGACATCGGCTGCGCGGCGGTGATGCCGCTGGCCGCGCCGATCGGCACGGGCCAGGGGATCTTGAACGAGCACAACCTGGCGATGATCGTCGAGCGCGCCGGCGTGCCCGTCATCTGCGACGCGGGCATCGGCACGGCGTCGGATGCGGCGCGGGCGATGGAGCTGGGGTGTTCGGCGGTGCTGCTGGCGACGGCCGTGACCCGCGCGAAGGATCCGGTGCTCATGGCCGCGGCGATGCGCGACGGCGTGGCAGCGGGGCGCCTCGCGTACAGGGCGGGGCGGATCCCGAAGAGGTCGTGGGCGCTGGCGTCGTCGCCGGACTACGAGGATCTGGGGTAGGCGGCTCTACTCCGCCCCGCCCTTCCCGGCCCGCGCCGCACCGTCCCGTCCCCGCACCGCCACTTTTCGGCCCCCTCTCCGCAGATGCGCCACTTACGTGCAAATGCGCCCGTTGCAACGGGCGCATCTGCCTGGAACTGGCGCATCTGGCCCAGGGTGAGCGGTGGCCGGGCGGCGGAGTTGGCGCAACTGCATGGAACGGGCGCATCTGGCCGGGGTGAGGCGGGGTGTGCGGTGGCGGGCGGCGGAATTAATGGGGGGCGGCACACGGGCCGTCGTGAAGCCGAAGCCGGCGCCGCAGCCGCCGCTAAAACGTCTCGTGCCTCCGCTGATGCTCCTCGACGAACGTCTCGGAGTGCTCCGCGAGCTGCAGCAGCGGCGGGACGGCCTTGGCCAGCCGGCGGACGTCGTCGGGGCTCATGGTCAGGACGATGCGCTCGATGATTTCGCCCCAATGGCCGATCATCTGCTCGAGCAATTCGGATCCGGTGTCGGAGACGTAAAGGTCCTGCGCGCGGCGGTCGACGGCGTTGTGCTCCCGCTTGATCAGGTTGTTGTCCAGCAACCGGCGTACGGTGGCCGAGACGTTGGACGGCCGCAGGAACCGCAGCCGCGCGATGTCGGACACGCCGCAGCCGGGGTGGGTGGAGATGAAATGCAGCACCTCCATCTCGGACTGCGAAATGTCCAGCCGCTGGTTGGGTCGTTCCCCGAGGCGGCGCGTGGCCGCGAGGAAGTCGTACAGCCCGATCGCGATGCGCCGGATGTTCTCCTTCATCGCCTCGTCGAAGTCCGGATTTATGCCCGGGTTCTCGGCGGAGGAAGCGGAAACCATGGAGTACCTTCCTTTCTCGGATCCGGGATCGCCGCGGGATTGCTGCGGGGTCCGGAATAGTCCCTCAACTATATATTCAGTGTAGAAAGTCGAGTGTTACATGCGTGCCGAAATCTCCGGGAAAAATGCGGGCGTCCCCCTGCCCCTCCTGGCGGCGCTGGCGTTGGCGACGATGGCCGGACCGCTGTCGATCGACACCTACCTTCCCGCATTTCCGCTGGTGGCGGATGATTTGGGTACGACGCAGCCGGGCGTGCAGCTGTCGCTGACGCTGTTCATGGCGGGGATGGCGGCGGGGCAGTTTTTCATTGGCCCGATGTCGGATTCGATGGGCCGCCGGCGGCTTCTGCTGGGCAGCCAGCTGTTGGCGGCGGTCGCGGCGTTCGCGTGCGCGGCGTCGCCGGACATCTGGGTGATGTGGTCGGGGCGCCTGATCCAGGGCGTCGCGGGCGGCGCGGGGGTGGTGCTGGCGCGGGCGGTGGTCGCGGATCTGGCGGCGGGCAAGTCGGCGGCGCGGGCGTTTTCGCTGATGATGCTCATCAACGGCATTGCCCCGATCATGGCCCCGCTGATCGGCGCGGTGCTGTTGGTGCCGTTCGGGTGGCGGTCGATTTTCGTGTTCATGGGCGCGTTCAACCTGGCGGCGATGGGGGTGCTGGCGGTCGTCGTCAAGGAGTCCCTGCCCCCGGAGGCCCGCAGCGACGGCGGCCTGCGCGGCCTGTTCGGCGGCATCGCGGAGGTGGTGCTGATCCGCGGTTTCCTGGGGTACGTCATCGCGTTCTGGTTCAGTTTCGGCGCGATGTTCGCCTACATTTCCGGGTCGCCGTTCGTCATGCAGGGGCAGCTCGGCCTGGGCGTGGGCACGTATTCGGTGCTGTTCGCGATGGCGTCGGCGATGATCGTGCTGGGTTCGGCGGTCAGCGCGCGGCTGGTGAACGCCATCGATCCGCGGCGCCTGCTGGGCTTCGGCATTGCGGTGCTGCTGACGGTGTCGGTGCTTTTGCTTGCCGACGCCCACGTGGACCCCACGGTGTGGATCATCGCTCCGCTGCTGATGCTCGCGCTCGGGGCGATGGGGTTCGTCATGGGCAACGCCACGGCGCTGGCCACGGGGTTGGCGAGGCGGCGCGCGGGGGCGGCGTCGGCGATGCTCGGGGCGGGCCAGTTCCTCGTCGCCGGGGCGGTGTCGCCGCTGGTCGGACTGGGCGCCGATGCCGCGGTGACCATGGGCACCGTGATGACGTGCTCCGCCGCCATCGCCCTCGCCGGATTCGCGTGGGCGGTCAGGCGGGAGAGCTACACGTCGTAGTCGACGACGACGGGCGCGTGGTCCGAGGCGCCCTTGCCCTTGCGCTCCTCGCGGTCGATGAACGCGCCGGTGACGGTGTCCGCCAGCGCGGGGGTGGCCAGCTGGAAGTCGATGCGCATGCCCTGGCGCTTCTGGAACCGCAGCTGCTGGTAATCCCAGTACGTCCACTGGCCCTCGGTGTGGGGGCGGGTGACGTCGCGCCAACCCGCGTCCTGGACCGCTTCGAACGCGGCGCGCTCCGGGCCGGTGACGTGCGTCTTTCCCTCGAAGAACGCCATGTCCCAGACATCTTCATCGAGCGGGGCGATGTTGAAGTCGCCGCCGATCATGGCCTTGTGCGCCGGGTCGTCGTCAAGCGCGGCCCTGCCCGCGTCCCGCAGGGCCTCGAGGAAGCGGAGCTTGTAGTCGTAGTGCGGGTCGCCGATCTCGCGGCCGTTGGGCACGTAGACGCTGTGGACGCGCACGCCGCCGCAGGTCGCGGCGATGTGGCGGGCCTCCGCCAGTTGCTCGGCCTCCGGGTCCTTGGCGAAGCCCGGCTGCCCCGGGAACCCCGCCACCACGTCCTCCAGGCCGACGCGGGAGATGATGGCCACGCCATTCCACTGGTTCAGGCCGTGGTGGGCGACCTCGTAACCGAGCTCCTCGAAACGGGCGGACGGGAACTGATCGTCGCGGCACTTCGTCTCCTGCACCGCCATCACGTCGATCGCATGGCGCTCGAGCACGCCGACCATGCGGTCGAGGCGGGTGCGGGCCGAATTGACGTTCCAGACGCAAATACGCATGCGGCAACCGTACCCGCCGGGAACAAAGGGGAGGCCACGCGCGTTGGATCGGTCGACGGATGCGCGACGCGGAAAGGTGGTATCCGGCATGAAGGCAGATCGAATGCGGGTGGACCCGTTCACGACCGCGAACCCCAACGAATTCGACCCGTTCGCGCGCGCGACGACCCACCCCGCGCCCTTCGTGGCCCGAACCCCCGTGCCCGCCGACCACCCGCTGCTCGGCCGGCCGCGCCACCCGTGGATCACCCCGGCCACCGCCGCCGCGGCCGAAGCCCTCGGCTACGACCCCGAAGCCGTCAACGCGCCCCTGATCAGGCGCTTCGGCGCGGTGTTCGTCGACGCCGCCGTCTACGGCGTCCTGCTCGCCGTGCTCATGGTCATCGCCGGCATCTTCGGCCCCGCCGACGCCGCGCCGATCGTGGCGGCCGCCGCCCTGTTCGCCGGCCCGGCGGGCTTCTACCTCTACCGCGCGATGGGCGACGCCATCTTCGAGGGCTCGCCCGGCAAGCACGCCCTGGGCCTGCACATGGGCGGGCCCAACGGCCTGCCCGTCTCCGGCACCGACGGCCTGCGCCGCAACCTGTGGATCCTGCCGTCGATGATCCCCGGCCTCGGGTGGATCGTCAGCCTGGCCATGATGGGCTGGATCGGCCTGAGCGCGGGAAATGACCCGCTCGGCCGCGGAGGGCACGAGCGGGCCATCGGCACCCGCGTGACCGAGAAGGACTAGCCTCCCCGGCCCCGGGCTACGTCCCGACCGGATCGATGTTGATCGAGTCGACCACGCCGTCGCCGTCGAAGTCGTAGTGGCGGGTGTCGAACTCGCCGTCGCCGTCGGTGTCGTACAGGAGCGCGTCGGCCACCCCGTCGGGGTCGAAGTCGTAGGCGCGGGCATCCGGCTCGCCGTCCCCGTCGAGGTCGAAGTCGATCTTGTTCACCATCCCGTCGTTGTCGTAGTCGGAGATGGTCGCGTCCACGTCGCCGTCGCCGTCGACGTCGACCTGGATCTCGTCGATCTTGCCGTCGCGGTTCAGGTCGGACTTCGAGACCACCAGATCCGGGTCGATGGAATCGACGATGTCGGACATGTCGCCGAAGGGCAGGTTCCCGAACTCGGGGGCGGGGGCGTCCGACGCCGGCTGCGGCTGCGGCTGGGGCTGAGTCTGCTGGGGCTGGACCTTCGTCTCGTCGCCGCGGACGTCGTTGATGAACTGGGTGAAAACGTTGTTGCCGGACATGATGTGCCGTTCCTCTCGGTCGTCTGTCGCCTTGTGGCCTGTTCACCGATGAGATGCGCCGGCAGCACGGAAGGTTCCCGGTCGGCGGACATTTTCTTCGCTTTACGACGAAACCGGCGCCCCCGCCGAAATGGCGGGGACGCCGGGGCGTCGTCAAGCGAAGGGTTAAGCGTTCAGGCCTTCCGCGCCCGTGTCGGCCGCATCGTCCGAGCCGCCGTAGTTCGGGTCCTCCTCCACCGCGTCGACGATGCCGTCGCCGTCGGTGTCGGAGTAGCGGATGTCCGTGTAACCGTCGTGGTCGCGGTCGATTTCGAGGGAATCGATGCTGCCGTCGTGGTTCTCGTCCGACCAGACGTGGTCGACGCGGCCGTCGCCGGAGGTGTCCACGTGGAGCTCCGCGAAGTTGTCGCCCACCGGCTCGCGCATCTCGGCGTCGACGATGCCGTCGCCGTCCAGGTCGAGGGAGAGGGTGTCCACCACTCCGTCGCCGTCGGTGTCGGTCGCCGCGAGGACCTTCGCCGAATCCAGGTCGATGGTCCCGTCCGGGCCGGAGACCTGGCCATAGACCTCGTACTCGCCCGAGTCGACGTTGGACGACTGGCCCTGGTCGGCGGCGCGCTCGGGAGCCGGGGCGGGGGCCGCCGAGGCCGGGGGAGCGGAGGTGCCGTTCACGAACTCGTCGACCTCCGCCTTGGTGTTCAGCGTGGTGTCCAGGTTCGCGTCGCCGGTCGTGTCGAACTGAACCGCGTCGACCTCGCCGTCGCCGTCCAAGTCGGTGACGACGGTGTCGATGTACCCGTCCTTGTCCAGGTCCATGACGATCTGGTCGATGGAGCCGTCGCCATCGAGGTCCGCGGTGGACTTCACGTCGGCGGCGGACTCCTCCAGAACCTCGTCGAGGCTGATGCCCAGGCCGGACTCGGGGGCGGGGGCCGTGGCGTCCGCCTGCGCCTCAACCGGGTTCTGCGGCTGGTTCTGATCGGTGGTGCGGTCGGTGGTGCGGTCGTCGTTTCCGGACATTGTCTCGATCCTCTCGGGGGTCGCTTCTGCGGTGGTTTTCCGCGTTGGTCGACGATGTGATGCGCCGACCGGTGCGGAATGTTCCCGTTGCCGGAAGATTATCCACGACTATTTTCGTGGGGGCACCTTTATGATGTCGAACGACCCATCCGACCCGAAGTTAGGACACGAATGACGGCGACGCAGGCCGACGCACGCGCCGCGCTGCGGCGCGAAGTCGAATCGGCGGCGAAGACCCTGTCGTCCGCGCTGAAGATCCTCGACCGCTACGGCCACCGGGACGCCGCCGAGGCGATCCGCCGAACCTGGGGAGACACCGCCCTGCGCGGCACCGTCGTGGTCGTCGGCGAGGTCAAGCGCGGCAAGAGCTCGGTGATCAACGCCATCACCGGCGCCCGGGATCTGCTGCCCGTCGACGTCGACGTCTGCACGTCCGCTCCCGTCCAGGTGCTGCGGTCGGACGAGAACACCGAGGTCATCGACCTGAACTTCGGCGACCACATCGAGCGGGCGCCCCTGGCGGAACTGCGGGAATGGTCCACCATGACGGGAGCCCGCGTCGCCGACCCCGACACCCCCGAGCTGCCCACCGGCGTGACCGTGCGCGTGTCCGGCGACCACGTGCCCAGGGCGCTGTTCATCGACACCCCCGGCGCCGGCGGCTTGGACCGCGACGCCATCGACGTGGCCCTGGAACGCGCCCGCGGCGCCGGCGTGCTGCTCATGGTCTGCGACGCGACGACGCCGATCACCGCGCCGGAAATGGAGATCCTCGCCCGCGCGGCGAAGGCGGCGGGCTCCGTCATCGTCGCCGTGACCAAGACGGACAAGAACCTGCGGCGCTGGCGGGCCATCGTCGCCGACGACCGCCGGCTGATCCGCCGGCACCTGGGCCGCGACGTGCCCGTCATCGGGGTGTCCAGCCTGCGCGCCGTCGACGCCGCCGAAATGACGGACCCCGAGCGCCGCGCCCGCGTCGAGCGCACCTCCGGCATCGCGGAGCTGCGCGGGCGCATCAGCGCCGAAATGGCCCGCGGCGCGCTGCTGTCCAAGGTGGCCGCGCTGTCCATGGCGGAATCCGCGCTGGAGGGCGTCACCGCCACCATCGACAAGGACCTCGCCGCCGTCGACCGCGCGGAGGAAGTCGTCCCGGAACTCGAGGCGCGGCGCGACGAGCTGCGCCGCCTGCGCGACCACGGCCAGGAATGGGAGCAGATCCTGGCGCGCAACATCACCGTCGCCAGGCAGTCGATCATGGCCGGCTTCGACGCCGAAATGGACCGCATCCGCGAGCACTGGATCCGCACGATCAACGGTTCCGGCATGAAGGTGCTGCGGTCGAAGCCGCAGGTGTTCACCTCGCGGATCGAGGAGGAGCTGTCGGCGGCCGCCGAGACGACCGTCAACCGGCAGCTGGAGGTGCTGCGCCGCGAGGCCCACGCCCTGTTCGGCGACGACCACGAATGGGAGGCGATGGCCGGGGCGGCGCTGATGAGCATCGCCCCCGGCTCGGGCTCCGACGGCCGGCACTCGGTCGCGTCGAAGACGGAGAACCTGCTCGACCCGGGCATGGTCACGCTGGGCATCATTTCGGGCCCGGCGATCGCGTCGGCGGGCGGCGGCGCCCTGGCCGCGATGGGGCTGGCCACCATCGCCCTGCCCGCGGCCGTCATCGGCGGCGGCTGGCTGGGCGTGAACATGGCGTACCGCGCCATGCGCAACGGCAAGCAGCACCTGGTCACGTGGACGCGCGAGACGGTGGCGGCGCTGCGCATGAGCGTCAACCGCAACATCGACACGCTGGTGACCACGGTGCGCACGGAGATCGTGCTGCGCTACCGGGCCCGACTGCGCCGCGAGGGCGACGAGCTCAAGCGCCGCATCGAGGACGCCCGCGCCGCCGCCCGCGCCTCGGAGGAGGAGCGCCGGCAGACGCTGGCCAGGCTCAACCGGAACAAGGAGATCGTGGCCAAGATCCGCGGGGATCTGGCCACCTCCGCGGGCACGCTGAGGGGAGTGGGGCGCTGATGGATGCCGTGACCCAGGAAATCGACCGGGCGCTGCACGCCCTGGCCGCGGGCGGCGGCGATCTGCCGGACCACGCCAACCGGTTGGGCGGGATCCTGTTCTCCCCGCCGCGGGTGCTGGTGGTCGGCCGGCTCAAGGCAGGCAAGTCGACGCTGGTCAATGCGTTGATCGGAGAGAACGTCGCGGCGACGGGCACGTTGGAGACCACCAACGCCGTCACCGTCTTCCGCCACGGCGCGCCGTCGCGGGCGGAGGTCGTGGGCAACGACGGCCGCCGCGAGCGCGGCGTGCTTGACGACGGCGTGCTCGTCGACGTCCGCCGCCCCGTTCCGGAGGTCGCCTACGTCGACCGTTTCCTGCCGTCGGCGGCGGTCGAGCGGATGACCATCATCGACACCCCCGGCATCGCGACGCTGACGGTGGAGAACCGCGACGCCACGGAACGGGCCCTCATCGACGGGTACGCCCAGACCCGCGACGCCTCCGTCGACGCCGATGCGGCGGTGTTCCTCTTCGATTCCTCGCCGCGCATGGACGAGCGCCAGTTCATCGGCAAGCTGGGGTTCACGCCCCTGAACACCGTCGGCGTGCTGGCGCGCGCGGATTCCTTCGGCGAGGGGGCGTTCGGCCGCCGCGACCCGCTGGAGCACGCCGACCGCTACTGCGGGGTGCTGCGGGGGCGGCTGGGTTCGCTGATGGCCGAGGTCGTGCCGGTGTCCGGGCTGATGGCGGAGTCCGCGGCGACGGGGCGGGTCACCGAGCCCGTGGCGCGAGCCGTGGCGGATCTGGGCCGGCTGGAGCCGGAGGACCTCGTGGAGGAGCTGGAGACCGACGAGCCGACGCGCATCGACGCGCGCCTGCGGAACCGGGCGCTGGATCTGCTCGGCGAGTACGGCGTCGCCCGCGGCGCGGGAGTGGCGGCGCAGGGGGCGGTGGCCCTCAACGAGTGGCTCGAGGAGCGGTCGGGCATCGCCCGTCTGCGGCGCGTCCTGGAGGGCGGGCTGCTGCGCTACGCGGCGCTGGGCCGGGCGGCGCGACTGCTGCATCAGCTGGAGTTGCTGGGGTATTCGCACCCGCTTTCCGCCCACGTGCGCCACGTGCAGGGGGTGCTGGCGGGCCGGCCCGCGATGGCGCCGGTCATGCTCTTCACCGCGTACCGGGGGTTGGCGGCGACGTCCCCCGATTCGCCCCTGATGCCTTTGCTTTACGACGCCTTGACCGGCGGGAATTCCGCCGAGAAGCTCGGGCTTCCGGCGGCGGCGGATCCGTCGCAGGTGCGGCTGAGGGCGCGGGAAATGTACGACGAGTTGCAGCGCATGGCGCTTCTGGGACGATCTGCGGCGGAAGAAGACTCCCGAGTTCGCCTGCTCGCGATGGTCTCGGCACTGTTAAGCTGACCGAATCGTTGAGGAACCCGAAAGGAACATGACCATGTCCGGTTGGCGTTTGGCCATCGACTTCGGAACGTCCAACACGGCCGCCGCGCACCGCGCGGCGGCCACCGGTCAGGGCGGGCCGGCCGCCGAGGCGCTGGCGTTGTCGCACCACGGCAACCTGCTGCCATCGGCGGTGTTCGCGGATGGCCAGGGTCTGCTCGTCGGTCATGTGGCGTTGAATCAGGCCGAGGGCCGCCCCGATGCGTTCCTGCCGGAGCCCAAGCGCGCCGTCGGTTCCGAGACCGTGCTGCTGGGCGGCACCAGGATGCCGGTGGCGGAGGTCATCGGCGCGGTGATCGGGTCGGTGCTAGACCGGGCCCGCCGCTTCGCGGGCGGCTCCATGCCGGACGACGTCGTGCTCACCCACCCCGAGGGCTGGGGGCATACCGAACTGGTCCGCCTGATCGAGGGCGCCGAGCGCGCCGGGATCGAGCGCCGGCGGCTGTCGCTCGTGTCGGAGCCGCGGGCGGCGACGTACTGGTACTCGTTCAAGCGCCCGCTGCCGCCGGGGCAGAAGGTTGCGGTGTTCGACCTGGGCGGCGGCACGCTCGACGTGGCGGTGCTGACGCCCGCCGCCGACGGTTCGCTGCAGGTCATCGCGGCACGCGGCGACAATTCGCTCGGCGGCCGCACCCTCGACGCCCGCATCCGCTCCTGGGTGGAGGCCGAGCTCGAGGAGAACGACACCGAGCTCCTGCGCGCGCTGCGTTCGGGGGCGGCGGGGGCGTCGCTGGCGCTGGACCGCGCCATCAAGACGGCCAAGGAAGTGCTGTCGGAGGCCCCGCGGGCGACCATCACCGTCGCCGCCAAGGGTCGCGAGACCACCCTGATGCTCACCCGCGGCGAGTTCGAGGAGCTGATCAAACCCGACGTCGACCGTGCACTGGACGTCACCCGGGCGACGCTTCTCGACGCCGGCCTGCGACCCGATCCGTCGACGCCGCTGTACTTGACCGGCGGTTCGGCGCGGATCCCCTACATCCAGGACCGGTTGGGCGAGCTGTGCCAGGTGGCCACGCTCGACGACCCGAAGACGGTGGTCAGCCGCGGTGCGCTGATGGGCCCGACGCGCCGGGCCGACGACGTTGTCGCCGGCGTGACCACGTGGATCGCCCCCGGCTCCATCGCCGCCGGCGCGGGACCGATGGCGGTCGCCCCGGTGCCGCCGGTCCAGACTCCGCAGAATGCGCCCCGGCCGCAGCCGCAGCCTCGACCGCAGCCGCATCCCCAGCAGCAGACCCGGCCCCAGCCGCAGCAGTTCCGGCCGCAGCAGCCCTATGCGCAGATGCCGCCGCATGGCGCCCCCGCCAACCCCTACGCAGGGCAGGGCCGCCCCCAGCAGCCGCAGCAGCCGCAGCAGTTTGCCGCGGTGCCCAGCTCCGTCTCATCGAAGGATGCGGGCAAGTCGAGGACGACGGTTTTCGCCGTCTTCGGCATCGCCGCACTGCTGCTGGTCGGCGGCGGAATCTGGGCCGCGCGGTCCGGCGGCGGCGAGGGCGTCGACGGCGGGGAGACCACCACGCCGACGGCGGCCACGACCACGACTGCGGGGGGCTCGAAACCGACCTCGCCGTGGCCGACACCGGCGCCCACGGACTACAAGGAGGCGACGGATACCGTTCGGGACCGCCTGCCCGAGGGGCTGGCCCGCGGTTTGCGGCAGTGCAACGCGACCGATACGTCGATCAGCGTCGGCCTGGTCAGCGAGAAGGTTCCGGGTTACCTGTGCGGGTACGAATACAACGGCGGCGGGGGCTCCAGAACGGAGCCGACGATCGGCAGCATCGCGCCGGACCCCCAGATCGTGGATGCCGTGCGCCGCGCCGGCGAGCGCACCACCAGCGACCTCGAGACGCTGTCCGACAAGGACGGCAAGGCTATCTACCTCTATTCCGCGAAAACGTTCGCGTATTTCCTTTACGTCGACGACGCCGGCGGCTACGTGTTCAGCTCCGGCCACGTCGAATCCGCGGAGAACGTCCGCACATTCCTTCGCAGCAGGGGCCTGATCTAGCCCGCTCCCACGCCCGCTTCGACCAGCGCCGCCTTCAGTTTCGCGCGGCCGCGGTTGAGGCGGGTTTTCACCGTCGCCACCGCCACGCCCTGATGGTCGGCGATGTCCTGGTACGTGAAGTCGGCGTATTCGCGCAGCACCACGGCTTCGCGGAACTCCGGCGCCAGTTGCGCCAGAGCGGCGCGGACCACGTCGACCGTCGTCACGCGATCCGACACTCCCGGCGCCCGGTCGACCTCGTCGTCGCCGGCGTCGGACTCGGGGGTTTCGCGGCGCTTGCGCACCAGCATCAGCGCCGCATTGGCGGCGATGCGGTGCATCCACGTGGAAAAACGCGAATGCCCCTCGAACCGGTTCAAATTGCGCCAACCGGCGATGAGCGCATCCTGCAGCGCGTCCTCGGCGTCCTGCCGATGCGACGTGATGGACAGGCACACGGCCCACAGATGATCGCGATGCGGCGCCACCAACTCCCGGAACGCGCCCGAATCACCCTCCCGGGCGCGGGCCACCAGGTCCAGTTCCACATCGCGATCGCGGCTCATGAACCGTCTCACCACTCCATTCCGGGGTCGGCGTCGCCCATGTCCGGCGACGGATCGACATCGGCGTCGTCCGCCGCGTCGATTCCGGCGAGGTCATCGACGTCGTCTCCGGCGCCCGGATCCCCGGGCAGCACGGGCACGTCGTCGAGGCCGTCGACGTCCGGGTGCACGGCACCGGTGTCGTCGGGGGCGTCGGCGGCGTGACCGTCGTCGATCGGGTCGTCGAGGGGGTCGTCGGCGTCGTCGGCCAGGGAGATGGCGTCGAGGTCGTCGTCGGCCGGGGCGTCGTCGGGGGCGTCGTCGGGGACGATCGAGTCGTCGACGTCGTGGGCGTCCGGGTCGAGCGCGTAATCGAGAAGCCCGTCGAAGACGTCGGCGTCGAGGTGCATCGGCGCGGTCTCGGCCAGGTTCAGGTCCGGCTGGTTGTCGTCGAGCATGGCACCTCCCTTTCTGGAGGGGAATTATTCCACGGCACGCGCGCGGAAGGAACGCGATTCATGGTGGGTCGCCGATGAGATGCGCCGGGGCGCGGAAATGTTCCCGGGAATCAGCCGGTCCAGACCGCGTAACGGTGGCGGTGGTGCTCGCCGAAGCCCAGGCTCCGGTACAGGGCGACGCCGGCCTCGTTGCCCGAGACCACCTGCAGGTAGCACTCGTCGGCGCCGTTGGCGGCGCCCCAGTGCATCATGTGCAGTCCCATCAGGGTCCCCAGTCCGCGGCGGCGCAGGTCGGGGGTGACCTCCACGGCGGAAAAGCCCAGCCAGCGGCGGCCGTCGCCGGACTCGGTGAGGGTCCCGCGGGTGATGGCGACGGTGCGGGGCGCGCCATCGCCCTCGTCGAGGAGCAGACGGCCGAAGCACATGCGGCCGTCGATGTCCTCGCGCAGCAGCTGCAGCGCCCGGCGCGGCAGGGCCCGGCCGCGGAAGTGGTACAGCGCCAGCCATTCCTCGTCGGGCTGGTCGAGGACCTCCGCGCGGATGCCGGGCAGCGCGTCCGGGGCCGACGGCTCGGGCAGGTCGTCGGCCGAGCGCGTCATGACGATGATGTCCGGCCCGATCTCCCACCCCTCGCCGGCGACGAGCTGCTCCGCGGGCCGGCAGATCCGGTCCGGCACGGCGATGCGCACCGGCAGGCCGTGGCGGCCGTAGAACGCGCGGATCTCGTCGAGCGGCACCGGCGCCGTGCCCGCGCCCGGTCCGATCGGCAGGGCCGAATTGGAACGCTCGGTGATGCCGTCGCCCGCGCGCATCAGCCACTGGCCCGCCCACGTGTGCTCGATGCCGGGGAACGCCTTTGCGGTGGCGGTCTCCACCGCGCGGATGTCGGAGTTGCGCACGACCTTGTCGGGCAGCGCCTTGACCACCAGCACGCGGAAGGGGGAGAAGTCGACGGGTTCGCCCTCCTTCGGACGCACCACCAGCGGGTCGAGCGATTCGACGTGGCCGATGAGGTCGGTGACCTTCTTGCCGGACGCCGCGGCCTCCTCCGGCGTCAGCTCGCGGCGCACGATGACGCGCCTGCCGACGGCGACGTCGCCCACGCCCCAGCGGGACGTCGGCAGGCCGGGGGAGTCGGGGTACTCGGGCAGGCTCATTCGGAGCGCCCCTTGTCCAGCGAATCGGGCTCGTCGTGGCCGAAGGGGTCCTCGTCGACGCCGGGCGTCCACGTGATGCCGCCGGTCGTCCACCCTTCGCGCTTGATCTCCTTCTTGGCCATGCGCTTCCACCTGCCCGTCAGCACGTCGGTGTAGAGGAAACCGTCGAGGTGGCCGACCTCGTGCTGCAGGCAGCGCGACAGCAGACCGGTGCCCACCACCGTGACCGGCTCCCCGTTTTCGTCCAATCCCGTGACCGTCGCGTGCTCGGCGCGGGCCGTCGGAAAGCTCAGTCCGGGGACGGACAGGCAGCCTTCGTCGTCCGAGCCGTCGTCCGCCGGCATGGTCCTGGGGATCTCGGAGGTCTCCAGCACCGGGTTGATCACGCAGCCGCGGCGGAACTCGCCGGTTTCATCCGGGCAGTCGTAGACGAACAGGCGCAGATTGCGGCCCACCTGGTTGGCCGCCAGGCCCACGCCGTTGGCGGCGTCCATGGTCTCGTACATGTCCGCGATCAGCTCGGCGAGCTCCGAGACGTCCCCGGTCACGGGCTCGGTCGGGGTGTGCAGAACGGGATCGCCGCAGACGACGATGGGCAGGATGGTCATGCTGGAATTCTACGCGCCGGGTGCGGGGGCCCCGGCGGCCCGGGCCCGAACGCGTGCTTAAGTGGAGGGATGGAAACGGGGACGGACACGGGGATGGGCGCCGAGGATTTCCTCCGCCGCGCGCTGGCCTTCGAGCGGCGGTGGTCGACGTCGGTGCGGCGCGGGCCGAGGCAGGCCGGGCGCCGCGAGGAGGCCATCCGCGCCGAGTTCGGCATGGGCGCCGTGCGGTACCACCAGCGCCTGAACCTGCTGCTGGATGCGCCGGAAGCGGAGGCCGCGGATCCCGTCACGGTGCATCGGCTGCAGAGGCTTCGCGACGGGTCGGCGTAGCTCCCGGGATGGTGTCTAAACCTTTACTTAACAGTTAGGGGTGTGGGTCGTTACGATGGGGGCGTGAACGAGCTACATGACCAAGGCAACTTCCCCCGCGCCGGCCGCCACCGCAACCCGGGCGATCGGGACGGCGGCCTTCGGGCCGCTCCCGCCGCCGGGTACGACGATTACGACGACTACCGCGGGGATGACCGCGCCGACCGCCCCGCCGACTCCGGCGGCGGCATGCCCCTGCGCGGCCTGGCCATGATCTGCATCTTCATCGGCGTCTGCCTCATGGGCTGGGGCCTCTACGCCTGGACCTCGGGCGGCGAAAACGGCGACGGCGGGGAGGGCGGCGACGGCACCGTCGCGGAAGCCCCCGCCGCCGGCGCCCCCGGAACCGGCGACCGCCCCGGGGGCGACCAATCCGCCGCCGGCCCCGGCGGCCGCCCCGACGCCGAGGCTCCGGCCCCGCCGCCCGCCCCCGCCGCGCCGGGCGAGATCCGCCGCGCCGATTACCGCATCACCGTGCTGAACAACTCCAACGAACAGGGCCTGGCGGCCAGCGTCTCCGACTCCCTGTCCCGCGAGGGATGGGGCCGCGGCGCGACCGGCAACGCCGCCGAGGGGCAGACCGGCATCTGGGAGCGGACCACCGTCCACTACAACCCCGGCAACGCCGCCGAGAAGGCCGCCGCGGAGCAGATCGCTCGCGACAACGGCTGGGACGTCGCCCCCCGCGACCAGCGTCTTTCCAGTGCCCCGGGCGGCATCATCGTGGTCACCGCGGCGGACGCCCGGCGCTGACCGCGGGGGCGGTCCCCGCCTCCGGGGCCGACGCTGAGAACGGGCGGTCGGGCTAGTAGTCTTATCTCGCCCACAGCGAACCCACACGATGGAGACCGTCACCGCCATGAAGCCCCGCACCCGCCGCACCGCCCACGCATTGGTCGCACTGGCGGCGTCCGCCCTGGCACTGGGCGCATGCGGCTCCGGCGGCGACGGCGGCGGCGACCGCGGCACCCGCGAAACCACCGCGACGTCCGCGGCCGTCAGCGTCGACCCCGACGCCCCGAAGCTCACCGACCGCGAGGGCTCGTTCAACTTCGTCCGCATGGCCGACGACGGCCGCTCGCACATCCTGGGCCACGTCAAGGTCCTCTCCGCCGGCGGCTGGCTGGGCCTCGCCGACGACGAAATCGCCTTCACCTCCCTCGACGACGGAAAGTACCGCGTCATCGCCCGCGGCGCCTCCGGCTGCCCCGGCGTCGGCGAGACCACCGACGAGGGCCTGGGCGTCATCGGCGAGATCCACGCCGAGAAGGGCTCCGCGAAGGTCTGGAACACCCCCGTCGAAGGCGAGGCCGGTTCCTTTTCCACCGTCGTGCTCGCCGACTCCGACGGCACCGTCCTGTCGTGCGGCAAGAGCGTCGACTGGACCGAACCGAGCACCCCGGAAACCTCCGCCACCACCTCCGCGACGTCGTAAGGCGCCGCCGGGCAAGGCCCCCGACCTGCGGGGTCGTTTCGCCCGGCGCACCACCCGGTGTGGTGAAATGGCTTCATGATCGAAGAATTCGCCGGATCGCCGCGCCACACGCTCGGCGTCGAGTGGGAGGTCGCCTTCGTCGACCGCGACACCCGCGAACTGGTGCCGTGCGCGGCCGATGCCCTGGAGATCATCGGCCGCGACCACCCCGGGCACCGCATCCAGCGCGAATTCCTGGCCAACACCGTCGAGCTGGTCACCGGCGTCCACGACACCGTCCCCGACGCCATGGAGGACATCGGCGAGCAGCTGGAGATGGTCCGCGCGGCGGCCGACGAGCTCGGCGTCGACGTCTGGGCCTCGGGCTCGCACCCCTTCTCGCGCGGCACCGGGCAGCGGGTCAGCGAGAAGACCTCGTATTCGGAGATCATCAACCGCACCCAGTGGTGGGGCCGGCAGATGATCATCTGGGGCATCCACGTCCACGTCGGCGTGCGGTCGGAGGACCGCGTGTGGCCCATCATCAACGCGCTGCTGGTCAATCTGCCGCACATGCTGGCGCTGTCGGCGTCGTCGCCCGCGTGGAACGGCGAGGACACCGGGTACGCCTCCAACCGCACCCTGCTGTACCGGCAGCTGCCCACCGCGGGGCTGCCGCCGGACGTGCGCGACTGGGAATCGTGGCGCTCGTACATGGCGGACCAGTGGAAGTCGGGCGTGATCAACCACACCGGCTCGATGCACATCGACATCCGGCCGGCGTCGAAGTACGGGACCATCGAGGTCCGCGTCGCCGACGCGACCTCGAACACGCGGGAGCTCGCGGCCATCGTCGCGCTGACCCACTGCCTGGTGGTGCTTTACGACGAATTGCTCGACCGGGGCGCCGACCTTCCGTCGATGCAGTACTGGCACAACGACGAGAACAAGTGGCGCGCCAGCCGCTACGGCATGGACGCGCTGATCATCGTCGACCGCGACACCAACGAACGGTGGGTCAAGGACGACCTCGCCGACCTGCTCGCGCGGATCGCGCCGATCGCCCGGAAGCTCGGCTGCGCGGAGGAATTGGAGGGCGTGCACGACATCATCCGCGGCGGCGCCGGCTACGAGCGGCAGCGTCGGGCCGCCGGACGGGCGGGGGCGCTGCCGTCGCTGGCGGAGGAGGAGGACGTCCTCGCCGTGGAGGCGAAGCTCGGGCACAGCCCCTGGGTGGCGGCCGTGGACCTGGCCGTGCGCGAGATGGCGGCCGGGAAACCGCTGGAGGCGTAGGGCGCCGATTCAGTCGCCCCGCGGCGCGGGACGGAGACGGGGCTCGGTCTCGTCGTCGCGGGACAGCGCCGCGCGGTCGATGAGGCCTTCCTTCTGCGCCACGTGGCCCAGCCGGTTGCCGATGATTGGCGAGGTCATCAGCGCGAACAGCACGATGAGCAGCATCATGCCCAGGTCGCCCGCGACGGTGGCGCCCCCGCCGCCGTTGGCGAAGATGTGCAGCACGGTGCCCAGCAGCGTCATGGACAGCCCGAGCGTCTGCGGTTTGGTCGACGCGTGCATGCGGCCGATGGTGTCGCGGAACCGGGCCAGGCCGAAGGCCGTCGCCAAGCAGAAGAAGCCGCCGCCGAGGATCAGCGTGATGGAGATGACGTCCACGATGAGCATCAGAAATGGTCCTCCTTCTCGTCGACGTGCTTGAGGTCTTCCTCGCGCGCGGCCTGCTGGGCGGCGTCGCGCGACGCTTCGCGGGAAGCCTCCCGCGAGGACGCGCGGACCGTCGCCCGGGGGCGCTTGTCCGGCACGCGGAAGCGCGCGACCGACAGCGAGGAAATGAACCCGAGCAGCGCGATGACCAGCATCGCGTAGGCCACGGACGTGTCCATCGACCACGCGATGTACACGGCGAGCATGCCCTGCGACATCGCGATCATCGACTCCAGGGACACCAGCCGGTCCATCGAGTTGGGTCCGGCGAGCAGCCGCCCCAGGGCGATGAGCGAGGCGACGAAGTACAGGCCCGCCGTCACGGCCAGCAGGGTGGAATAGAGCTGCGGGTCCATCAGTCCTCCTTCCGGTCCGCGGCGTCGGCCCGGACGCCCGCGTGGTCGTGGCCGAAGTCGCCGGGGGCGGGGGCGTCGTCGAGCTCCCTGTTCTCGAAGGCCCGCACGACCTGACGCTCCAGCCGGCCGAGCTGCGCGATGGTCTTGTCGATGCGCCCGGTCGACGACCCGTCGAGCAGGTGCATGGTGACTGTCTTGCGGCGGTTGTCGATGTCGATGACCAGGCCGCCGGGCTGCAGGTTGATCAGCGCGATGGCCGAGGCGAGCGTGAGGTCGTCGCGCGTGCGCATGGGGACCTCGACGACGGCGCTCGGCGGCGGGTCCGAGCGCCGCAGCGCCAGCCACGCGACGGTGAACGACGCGACGATGAAGTCGACGAAGAACGTGGCGAAGAGCCCGATCATCGCCGGCCAATTCACGCTGATGTCGCTGACGGGCACGCGCGGCATGGGCACGAAGATGGACACCAGCAGCGCCACGCCGATGCCGCCGGCGACGTTCGCCCACGTGACCTCGCCCCACAGCAGCTGCCACATGACGATCAGCCATACGAACAGGATGAACGACGGCCGGCTCTTGCGGCGCTCCTCCTCGAGTTCGCGGATCTTCCGCTTGCCGACGCTCACCGGTCTTCCTCCTTCTCCACGGAGTCCCCGCCGCCGTCGCGGGCGCGGGCGGGATCGAGCGTGCGGCCCGGTTCGGGCAGGGCGCTCTGGTCGTCGTGGTCGCGGACGCCGAGCACCGCCGACCGGTAGCCGTCGACGTCGGAGACGTTGGCGGCGGCGCGGTCGGAGACGCCGGACAGCGGGCCCGCCATCACGGTGACGGCGACGGATGCGGCGACGAGGAACACCGTCGGGGCGACCATGCCGAAGGGCATGCGGCCGACGTCCTCGCGCTCCTCGAGCGACACGACGCGGGTGTCCTCGCGCAGCGGGGAGACCCTGGCCAGGGCGGTGCCGCCCTCGGGGGCGTCGGAGCGGTCGCGCCAGAACGCCTTCGACCAGACGATGACCATGGTGTACAGGGTCAGCAGCGAGGTCAGCACCGAACCGCCGACGAGCACCCACGCGGTGGCCGTGCCCGACTGGGCGCCGGCCTCGATGAGCATGATCTTGCCCAGGAACCCGGAGAACGGCGGGATGCCGCCGAGGTTGAGCGCCGGCACCAGGTACAGCAGCGCCAGCAGGGGGGAGGCCTTGGCCAATCCGCCCAGGCGGCGCAGCGACGACGAGCCGGCCTGGCGCTCGATGAGGCCGACCACCAGGAACAGCGCCGTTTGCACCAGAATGTGGTGGACCATGTAGAAGATGGCGCCGGACAGGCCGAGCTCGTTGCCCAGGGCGATGCCGAAGATCATGTAGCCGATGTGCGACACCAGCGTGAAGGACAGCAGCCGCTTGATGTCGTTCTGCGCCATGGCGCCGAGGATGCCCATCACCATCGTCGCCAGGCCCGCCCACATGAGCACCCCGTCCAGCGCGCCGTCGGGGAACATCACCGACCGGGAGCGGATGATGGCGTACACGCCGACCTTCGTCAGCAGGCCCGCGAAGACGGCCGTGACCATCGACGGGGCGGTGGGGTAGGAGTCCGGCAGCCACGACGACAGCGGGAACACCGCCGCCTTCACGGCGAACGCGACCAGCAGCACCGCGAAGATGGCGGTGCGGGTGCCCGACGGCAGCTCCTCCATGCGGATGGACACGTGGGCGAAGTTCACCGTGCCCACCGAGGCGTAGACGAAGCCGATGGCCATGAGGAACACCATCGACGACAGCAGGTTCACCATCACGTAGCTCACGCCCGCGCGGATGCGCGACGCCGATGCGCCCAGCGTCAACAGCACGTACGACGCCAGCAGCAGCACCTCGAAGCCGACGTACATGTTGAACAGGTCGCCGGCCAGGAAGGCCATGGACACGCCCATGTTCAGCAGCATGTACGTGGGCACGAACACGGAGATCGGGTCATCGTCGTCGCCGTCCCGGATGCCCTGCCCGATGCCGAACCAGTGGACGGCGAAGAGCACGAGCTGCGATACGGCGATCATGACCGTCGACAGGCCGTCGGCGACCAGCGTGATGCCGATCGGCGAATTCCACCCGCCGATCTGGACCGTGTGGATGCCGTTGACCTGCACCAGGTACACCAGCCAGACCGCCAGGACCAGCAGGAGGACCAGCGCGGCGATGCTCAGCAGCTGCTGCAGGCGCGGGCGCCGCGAGAACAGCAGCGCCAGGCCCGCGGTGACCGCCGGGATGAGCACCGGCATGGGGATGAGGAAGAGGATCAGCTGCTCAGTCGTCACCGGAATCGTCCTCCTCCACGGGCTTCTCGAAGCTGTCCGGGCCGAACTTGTCGCCGGCCTCGGTGGGCCGGCCCGTCGTCGGGTCGTCCGAGCGGTCGTGGTCCGGCGCCGCCGAGGGGTCGTCCGGGCGGCGCATGGCCACGAACTGGTCCTCGCGGTCGTCCTGCACCTGATCGCCGACGCGGTACCGGTGCTGGCGGTAGGCCAGCGCCAGCAGGAACGCCGCCAGCCCCATGGTGATGACGATGGCGGTCAGGATGAACGCCTGCGGCAGCGGATCCGCCGTCTCGCCGCCGGCGCCCGAACCCCGGCCCCAGATCGGCGGGTCGCCCGGATTGCCGGCGATGAGGATGAGCAGGTTGATGCCGTTGCCCATCAGCAGGGCGCCCATGAGCATCTTGGTCATGGCGCGGTCCAGGAACAGGTACACGCCGGTCGCGATGAGCACGGCCACCGTCGCCAGCAGCACGAAGTTGATGATCACTTCGCGGCCTCCTTCCCGGACTTGTAGCGGAACTGGCGCGTGCGGCCCAGCTTGGTCAGGGCCACGCGGCGCGAGCGGGCGCGCTCGGCGCGGCGGTCGGTCTCCACGTCGATGCGGCCGCCGAGGCTGCGCAGGATGTAGGTGACGGTGCCGATGACGATGAGGTAGACGCCGACGTCGAAAAGCAGCGGGGACACCAGGTGCATCTCGCCGATCAGCGGCAGCTCCAGGTCCACGATGTGGCTGGCCAGGGGCGGCCACCCGACGATCATCGGCCAGAACACCGCCAGCGCCGAGGCGCCCAGGCCGGTGCCGAGGATCTTGTCCGTCGACCACGGGATGGTCTCGGCCAGTTCGTAGCGGCCGCCGGCCAGGTAACGCAGCGTGATGGCCAGCGATGCGACCAGGCCGCCGGCGAATCCGCCGCCGGGGGCGTTGTGGCCCGCGAAGAAGAGGTACAGCGACAGCGCCATCATCGACGGGAACAGGAAGCGCGTGGACACCACGACCATCAGGGGGCGGCGGCCGGCGTCGACCCGCGACCCCGACGTGGCCAGCCAGCGCGGGTTGCGCTCGCGGCGCGTGCGGCGGGTGGTCACCCGCGGCAGGTTGTGCACCGTGTGCGTGCGGAACACCAGCGACGCGATGCCCACGGCCACGATCACCAGCACCGAGATCTCGCCGAAGGTGTCCCACGCGCGGATGTCCACGAGCAGCACGTTGACCGCGTTGGCCCCGTGGCCGTCCTCCAGCGCGATCCGCGGGATCTCCCCCGAGACGGGGTCGGTGCCCCGCGCGGCCATGGCGAACGCGCCGATGACCGCCGCGGCGGCGCCCACGGCGACGGCCAGCCACGCGCGGGCGCGCTCGAGGCCGGTCGGCTGATCGGTGGTCTTCGGCGGCAGGGTGCGCAGCACCAGCACGAACACGACCATGGTGATGGTCTCGACCAGCAGCTGCGTCAGCGCCAGGTCCGGGGCGCCGTACAGCGCGAAGACGATGGCCAGGCCGTACCCCGTCACGCCGACCATGATCACGCCCGACAGCCGGTTGCGCATCCGCGTCGCCGCCAGCGCCGCGATGATGATCAACAGCGCCGCCGCGCCCTGCGGCGCGGTGTCCCACAGCTCCATGCGCAGGTCATCGCGGTCGCCGACCACCAGCGCGGCGATCGGCAGCAGGATGAAGACGCCCAAGATGGTCGCCTCGGTCAGCGGCAGCGAACCGCGCTGCGTGAACGCGGTGACGCGCAGCGACAGGCGGCGGGCGAAGTCGAGGATCCAGTCGTAGGCGACGTCGGCGTCGCCCAGCGCCGGCTTCTCGAACTGCAGCTCCCGGACCAGCGTCCGCTGCCAGTGCATGATCGCGCCGGTCAGCAGGATGACCGCCGTCAGCGCCAGCGGCACCGTGAAGCCGTGCCACAGGGCCAGGTGGGGGTCATCCGCCGAATCCGGGAAGGCGGCGACGAGGTACGGGCGGATCACGGCGTCGTAAAGCCCGGGCAGCAGGCCCGTCGCCAACCCGGCGACGGCCAGCAGCCAGGCCGGGGCGGTCATGAGCGGGCTCGGGCGCCGCATTTCCTCGACCGCCCGTGACGTCCCGCCGCCCGACGAATGCGTCTGCGGCTTCGTGGCGAACGCCGCGCGCATGAAATAAAGGGAATACGCCACGGTGAGGATCGACCCCACCACCAGGCCGATCGCGGTGAAGACGCCCGGCATGCCGCGCAGAGGATCGGCCTCCAGCACCGCCCCGAGCGCGGCTTCCTTGGCCACGAACCCGAACAGCGGCGGCGCTCCCGCCATCGATGCCGCGGCCAGCCCCGCGATGATGGCCAGCTGCGGGCGGCGGGCGCCCAGCCCCGACAGCTGCCGCACGTCGCGCGTGCCCGTCGAATGGTCGATGGCGCCGACGATCATGAACAGGGTCGCCTTGAACATCGCGTGGCCCAGCGTCAGCGCCAGCGCCGCGAGCATCGCCGCGCGCGTGCCTATCGACGCCACCGTGATGATGAACCCCAGCTGCGACACCGTGCCATAGGCCAGCACCAGCTTCAGGTCCTTCTGCCGCAGCGCCATCCAGCCGGCCATCACCATGGTGACCAGGCCCAGCGGGATGATCGCCAGATGCCAGGTCTCCGTTGCGCCGAACGTCGGCGACAGGCGGGCGACCAGGAAGACGCCGGCCTTCACCATCGCCGCGGAATGCAGGAACGCCGACACCGGAGTCGGGGCCGCCATCGCGCCGGGCAGCCAGAAGTGGAACGGGGCGATCGCCGACTTGGTCAGGGCGCCGAGGACCAGCAGCACCACCGCAGTGGCGATCGCCGGGTCGTTCAGCTCCGCCCAGCTCTGGGCATCCGGCGCGGTCAGCGCCGAGAACTCCCACGATCCCGTCGTGTGGCCCATGAGGATGATGCCCACGAGCATGACCAGCCCGCCCATCGTGGTCACCAACAGGGCCTGGCCGGCGGAGCGGCGCGACGACGCGCGCTCGGCGTAGTAGCCGACCAGCAGGAACGACAGCACGGACGTGATCTCCCAGAACACGTACATGAGCAGCATGTTGTCGGCGACGACGAGGCCGTACATCGACCCCGCGAACATCACCATCTGCGCCGCGAACGAACCCATCCGGCGGCGCTTGCCGGGCGGGGCGTCGTGGAAATAGCCGCCGCAATAGACGAGGACCAGCACGCCGACGACGAGCACCAGCGTGCCGAACAGCGATTCCAGCGGGCCCAGCCGCAGCACGATGTCCAGGTGGACGGCCGGCATCCACTCGAACCGCTCGACGGGAACGGGATGCGGCGCTCCGGGCCCGGCCGTCGCATGGCCCACCAGGTGCGAGCCGGTCCAGGCGGCGCCCGCCGCCAGGGGCAGGGCGAGAACGGGGAACCCGCGCCTGCCGAGACCGCGTATCACCCAAGGTGCCGCCGCCGCAGTGGCGATGAGGAGGCACAGGATGATGGTCACTCCACCAATCATGCTGAAAAGGAGTACGTGTCCGCAACAGCGATCACCCTCGGCGAATGCCGAGGGTGATCGGAAAGTGCCCGGGTCGGGCGGGGAAAGCGCGCCGCGTGCGCGTCACCCGTGCAGGCGATTCGCCGCGCAGGTCATCGCGGTCATGGTCGCCGCCTCCGGCGTGGTGCCGAAGCCCATGGCCCAGACGGAGCTCTTGTTGTGCGTCGCGTACAGGAAGGTCGCGGTCGCCTCGAAGATCTCGAACTGGTGGAACTCGAGGATCTCGACGCGGTAGCCGGAGTCGGCCATCAGGTTGGTCACCGCGGAGACGGGGCCCATCGCGGTGACCTCGCGCAGCTCGGTGCGCTCGGCGTCGGTGCCGCGGCCGGTGGTGATGGTCGCGCGGTAGGTCGCGCGGCCCGCCAGGCCCTTGACGGAGGTGAACTCGCGGATGGCCAGCGAACCGCCGGTGGGCGAGTAGGTGGTCATGAACGTGCGCCAGTCCATGCCCCGCGCCTCCTGGCGCAGGCCGCGCGGCAGCCGGTGGCCGAAGCGGGCGCGGAAGGGGTCCTCGGTGAAGGTGCGGGAGGTGGACGCCGCCTTCGCGGAGGGGCGCTTCCCGCTATAGGTCATCGTCGTCGAGGTGTTCTTGTGCGTGCGGGTGGTGAACATTCTGTGCGGTCCTTCGGATAAGTCCAGAGAAGAAGAAATTTGGTGGACCGACCCATGGATGCGTGGGTGCGTAGCGGCCAGAGACCCCGTGTGGAGGGGTCAGTCCATGCCTCCACCGGGGTTCGTAGCCTCGGCTACTCGCGTAAGTCGAATGTTCTTCTGCATGTGGGCAACCGTAGAACAACGCGGGTGCGGCCCGCAAGAAAACGCGCCGATCGGAGGTGCGGCGCGTCACACCCGGTCCCCACCCGTAACGGGGATTCGGGCGTGAATCACCGCCCGATCGTGGCCAGGATCAGGGCTTCGGCGACGGCGATGTCGCGGATCTCGCGGGGGTCGACGGACTCGTCCGCCGAATGGATGCGGCACTGCGGTTCCTCCACGCCGTAGAGGACGATGTCGGCGTCGGGCACGGCGTCGAGAAGCGTCGCGCACAGGGGGATCGACGCGCCCTCGCCCATGCGCTCGGTCTCGCGTCCGTAGGACGCGGCGAGGCAGGCTTCGACATGCTTGACGACGTCGCCTTCGACGTTCGCGCTGAACGACGACGCCAGCACGTCGCGCTCGATCTCCATCCGGGCGTTCCATGGCACATGGGACTCCAGGTGCGCCACGAGCTTGTCCTGCGCCTCCCGCGGGTCCATGCCCGGGGGCACTCGGAGGTTGAGGTGCGCGGTGACGGAGGAGGGGATGGCGTTGACGGCGTTCGTGGCCGGCGGGCAGTCGATGCCGGTGACGATGAGCGCCGGGCGCGCCCACGTCAGATCCGCCACGGTCGCGTCCGAGCCGTCGGAGATCAGCTCCACTCCGTCGAGCACCCCGGCGTCGGAGCGGAACATCGCGTCGTCGTAGCCCAGGCCCTCCCACGTCTGGCCGCAGTCGAGGCCGTCGATGCGCGTCGCGCCGTTTTCGTCGCGCAGCGAGTCGAGCAGGCGCATCATCGCCGCCAGCGCATCGGGGGCGGCGCCGCCGAACATGCCGGAGTGCACCGGCCCCGCCAGCGTTTCCAGGGTGACGTCGACGTCCGCGCTGCCGCGCAGCGTGGTCACCAAGGTCGGGCGGCCCACGGCCACGTTGCCCACGTCGGCGATGAGGATGACGTCGGCCCGGAACAGCTCCGGCCGCGTCCGCGTCAGGTCCTCCAGGCCGGCCGAGCCGCGCTCCTCGGAGCCCTCCACCACGATCCTGATCCCGGGCAGCTCCACGGGCGACGCCGGGTCGTCGGCAAGCTCCCGCAGCGCGCGCAGGGCACGCAGGGCCGCGAGGTGCATGACCACGTTGCCCTTGCAATCCGCCGTGCCGCGGCCGTACCAGCGGCCGTCGCGCTCCGTCAGCGTCCACGGGTCATCCGTCCACGCGGCGACGTCGCCGGCGGGCTGGACGTCGTAGTGGGAATAGAGGAGAACCGTCGGGCGGCCCTCCGGCGCCGGGATGTGGCCCGTCAGCGCGATGGAACCGTCGACCGTGACGTGCGAATCGAGGTCCACGCCCGCGTCCGCGAACAGCTCCGCCACGTGGGCGGCGGCGTCGCGGCAGGCGGCGGCGGTGGCCTCGTCGCCGTGGACGGACGGGAAGGCCACCAGCTCCGACAACTGCTGCCGGATGGTGTCCCGGTCGGCCGCGACGCGGTCGCGCAGGGCGGAGATCAGGGCGGGGTCGATGTCGGCGTCGTGCATGTCAGCGGTGCTCATGCGCGCCAGCATAGGCGCGCCCGCGGATCAGGCCCCGTACCCCGGCGTCCCGGCCCGCGTGAGCGTGATGTTCTTGACGAACGCCCGCGACGAAAGGTCCAGCAGCGCCGTCGTCATCACCGCGAGGTCGTCCGCGGAGAGCATGGTCGCGCGGGTCTGCTCGTCGACCCAGTCGGTCATGTCGGTGTCCACGTACCCCGGGGACAGGGTGGTGGCCATGACGCCCGCGCCGGAGTGCTCGATGGTGTACGTCTCCAGCATGCTGATCAGCGCCGCCTTCGAGGCACCGTAGGCCGCGTAGCCCTCTTCGGCGTACACGCCCGTCGACGACGCCAGCGCGACGACCTTCGCCCCCTTGTCGGGACGCGCCTCCGCGGCGGCGGTCAGCAGGGGCGTGGCCGCCTGCATCATGACGAACGGCGCGCGGACGTTGATGGCGAACAGCTTGTCGAAGCGCCGCAGCGGCATGTCGGCGAACGGCGCGCGCAGCCCCATGCCGGCGTTGAGGATCAGCGCGTCCAGGGAACCGTACTTCTCGCCGTGCGCGGCGATCGGCGCCGCCGCGGAATCGGCGTCGGACAGGTCCGCGGGGCAGACCAGCACGTCGGGCGACCCGGCGGCGCGCAGGGCGTCGGCGGTGTCGGCGAGGGCGTCGGCGTTGCGGGCCACCAGCGTCAGCGCCCAGCCGTCGGCGGCGAGCCGGTCGGCGATGGCCCGGCCGATGCCTCGAGTGGCGCCCGTGACCAGGGCGGAGGGGGTGTGGGTCATGATCGGGGTTTTCCTTTTGTTTCGTTCGGGTGCGCTGTTTCGTTCGGGTGCGGCGTGCTGCGGGGAGAAGCGCTAGCCGCCCAGCGCGGCGAGGCCCAGCGACATGTACTCCGGCACCGTCGACCCGGCGTCGTCTTCGCCCGCGTCGGCGCCCTGGCGGGTGCGGTGGGCGATGCCGGCGGCGATGACGCCGATCTTGAAGTAGGCCAGCGCCAGGTAGAAGTCCCAGTTCGGCAGGGTGGAACCGGTGGCCGTGGCGTAGCGCTGCGCGAGTTCGTCCGGGGAGGGGACGCGCTGCGCGGACCAGGCGGCGTCGAAGCCGAGGACCCGGTCGAGCTGCGGGGACCGGTAGGCGCACATCATGGCGACGTCGGACAGCGGGTCGCCGAGCGTCGACAGCTCCCAGTCGACGATGGCGAGGATCTTGCCCGGGTCGTCGTGGTCGAGCATGACGTTGTCCAGGCGGTAGTCGCCGTGGACCACCGACGGCGCGGGCGCCTCGGCCTCCACCGCGACCACGCGGTCGAGGAGGGCGTTGCCCAGGCGCTCGACGTCGGGGATCTCCTCGGCCTTCACGTGGCCCCACTGCTTGAGCCAGCGCTTCGCCTGGCGGGTGAGGTACCCCTCGGGGCGGCCGAATTCGCCGAGCCCGGCGGCCCGGTAGTCGGTGGCGTGGAGGGTGGACAGGGCGCCGACCATGCCGTTGATGGCGGCGTCGAGCTGCGCGTCGGAGAGTCCGTCGAGGTCGGAGGCCGCGCGGATGATGCGCCCGTCGACGAACCCGGAGACCAGGAACTGCGCCCCGATCACGGACTCGTCGGTGCACAGCGCGATCATCTCGGGCACGGGCACGTCGGTGCCGCCCAGGCCCCTCATCACGGTGAATTCGCGCTTCATGTCGTGGGCGGAGGGCGTGACGCCGGCCATCGGCGGACGGCGCACGGCCCAGCGGTGCCCGCCCTCGTCCTCCACGAGGAACGTCAGGTTGGACTTGCCGCCGGTCAGGCGGGTCGCGGTCAGCTCGCCGACGATCTCCGGCTTGACGACGAGGCCCGCACCGTCGGCGGCCTTGCCTTCCAGGTAGTCGCGCAGCGGGCCCAGCGGCAGCGCCTCGCGGGTCAGGGAATCGGACGCGTTCACTTCGGCACCCCCATCCGGCGGCGGGTGGCGGACACGGCGCGCTTGGCGATGGACCACCGGTGGACTTCCGAGGGGCCGTCGTAAATGCGGAAGGGACGGACCTCGCGCAGCAGGCGTGCCAGCGGCAGGTCGTCGGAGACGCCCAGGCCGCCGCACAGCTGGATGGACCGGTCGACGACGCGGTGGATGGCCTCCGCGCCGAAGGCCTTGGCGATCGACGTGTTCGTGGTGCCCAGATCGCCGGCGTCGAGGTCCTCGCACGCCCGGCGCAGCAGCGCGCGGGTGGCGGCGAGGTCGATCTCGTTGTCGGCGATCATCTGCTGCGCCATGCCCAGGTCGCCCAGGCGCTCGCCGAACAGGCGGCGGGTCACGCAGCGCTCGAGCGCGATGTCGTGGGCGCGCTGGGCCGAACCCAGCCAGCGCATCACGTGGGTCATGCGCGCCGGGCCGAGGCGGACCTGCGCGTAGCGGTAGCCCTCGTCGACCTCGCCGAGCACGGCGTCGTCGCCGAGCTCCAGCCCGTCGAAGACGACCTCGCAGTGGCCGCCGACCATGGACGTGTCGGAGGTCTTGATGTGGCGGACGACCTCGATGCCCGGCTCGGTGGCGTCGGCCAGGAACATCGTCGCGCCGCCGCGGTCGCCCGGCTCACCGGAGGTCCGCGCCATGATGATGAAGAAGCCCGCGCCGTCGGCGCCGGTGATGAAGACCTTCTTGCCGTCGATCCGCCAGCGGTCGCCCACCCGGGTGGCCTTGGTGGCCAGGGCCGCCGGGTCGGCGCCCGCGCCGGGCGCGGGCTCGGTCATGGCGAACGCCGAACGGACCTCGCCGCGGGCGAGCGGGGCGAGGAAGCGCTCGCGCTGCTCCTCGTTGGCCACGTGCGCGAGCATGTGCACGTTGCCTTCGTCGGGGGCCGCGATGTTCAGGGCCGTCGGGCCGAAGGTGGAGTAGCCCGCGGCCTCGAAAACGGGGGCGCGGTCGACCATGTTCAGGCCGTGGCCGCCGTACTCCTTCGGGGCGTGGGGCGCGAACACCCCGGCCTTGCGCGCCAGATCCTGCATGTGGACGCGCAGGTCGTCGCCGTAGGTGATGTCGCCGCCGTGCTCTTCTTCCAGCGGCAGGATCTCGGATTTGATGAATTCGAGCGTGCGGGCGGCCAGATCTGCGTCCGGTGCCTGGTTGTCAGCCAATGTGGGTCCTCGGTTCGGGTGTCGGGTCCGGTCGATT
Source organism: Corynebacterium hansenii (assembly GCF_030408795.1). Lineage (NCBI taxonomy): Bacteria > Bacillati > Actinomycetota > Actinomycetes > Mycobacteriales > Corynebacteriaceae > Corynebacterium > Corynebacterium hansenii. The sequence goes on along the minus strand of NZ_CP047211.1, from coordinate 2,810,698 downwards.
GCGTCGAGCGGGGCCGGCGGGCGATGCGTTCCGGCCTGTGCGCCGGCGCCGCATGCGCCCGTGACCTTCGTTTCATATAAGATATATGACTGTGTCGGGGGTCACAATGGGATGGTGGAAACCGGGTGTGGGCCGGCGGGTTCGCGGGGGTGGGGATGTGTGGCGGCGGCCGGCGTGATGCGCGTGGTGCCCGAGGGGGATGGGCCGTCGGGGTGGTCGGAATGGTCCGCGCAGTGCCGCCGAAGCTCGGGCCGCTCGGGGCTGCCCGTGGGCGTCGCAAAGCAAAAGCCTTGGCGAACCCGGCATGTCTTGCACTCGCATGTGCCGAGTGCTAGAAACGGGGATTAGCACTCGCGTTGAGCAAGTGCCAACAACGTGAAACGAAACAGCTGGGCCGGTCGAGGCCGCGGGTGACACTTACCGCGGTCGCATGCCGTCGCGGGCGTCGGGCCAGCACCGTCAAAGTGTCGTCGACCATCAACGGAGGATCGCAGCCTCATGGCCAAGATCATTGCATTCGACGAGGAGGCCCGCCGCGGCCTCGAAAAGGGCCTCAACACGCTGGCCGACGCCGTCAAGGTGACGCTCGGCCCCAAGGGCCGCAACGTCGTCCTGGAGCGCAAGTGGGGCGCCCCGCTCATCACCAACGACGGCGTGTCCATCGCCCGTGAGATCGAGCTCGAGGACCCCTACGAGAAGATCGGCGCCGAGCTGGTGAAGGAGGTCGCCAAGAAGACCGACGACGTCGCCGGCGACGGCACCACCACCGCCACCGTCCTCGCCCAGTCCCTCGTCTCCGAGGGCCTGCGCAACGTCGCGGCCGGCTCCAACCCGATGGGCATCAAGCGCGGCATCGAAAAGGCCGTCGACGCCGTCACCGCCGAGCTCCTGGCCACCGCCAAGGACATCGAGACCAAGGACCAGATCGCCGCCACCGCCGGCATCTCCGCCGGCGACCCGGCCATCGGCGAGCTCATCGCCACCGCCATGGACAAGGTCGGCAAGGAAGGCGTCATCACCGTCGAGGAGGCCAACACCTTCGGCCTCGACCTCGAGCTCACCGAGGGCATGCGCTTCGACAAGGGCTACATCTCCGGCTACATGGCCACCGACCTCGAGCGCCAGGAAGCCGTCCTGGAGGACCCGTACATCCTCCTGGTCTCCGCCAAGATCTCCAACATCAAGGACCTCCTGCCGCTGCTGGAGAAGGTCATGCAGTCCGGCAAGCCGCTGCTGATCATCGCCGAGGACGTCGAGGGCGAGGCCCTGTCCACCCTCGTCGTGAACAAGATCCGCGGCACCTTCAAGTCCGTCGCCGTCAAGGCCCCGGGCTTCGGCGACCGCCGCAAGGCCATGCTGCAGGACATCGCCATCCTCACCGACGGCCAGGTCATCTCCGAGGAGGTCGGCCTGTCCCTCGAGACCGCCGACCTGCCGCTGCTGGGCCGCGCCCGCAAGGTCGTCGTCACCAAGGACGACACCACCATCGTCGAGGGCGCCGGCGCCCAGGCCTCCATCGAGGGCCGCGTCAACCAGATCCGCGCCGAGCTGGAGAACTCCGACTCCGACTACGACCGCGAAAAGCTGCAGGAGCGCCTGGCGAAGCTGGCCGGCGGCGTCGCCGTCATCAAGGCCGGCGCCGCCACCGAGGTGGAGCTGAAGGAGCGCAAGCACCGCATCGAGGACGCCGTGCGCAACGCCAAGGCTGCAGTCGAGGAGGGCATCGTCGCCGGCGGCGGCTCCGCCCTGCTGCAGGTCGCCCACGTCCTCGACGACGAGCTGGGCCTCACCGGCGACGAGGCCACCGGCGTGCGCATCGTCCGCGCCGCCCTGGCTTCCCCGCTGAAGCAGATCGCCCTGAACGCCGGCCTGGAGGCGGGCGTCGTGTCCGAGAAGGTCTCCGGCCTGCCCCAGGGCGAGGGCCTCAACGCCGCGACCGGCGAGTACGTCGACCTGATGGCCGCCGGCATCAACGACCCGGTGAAGGTCACCCGCTCGGCGCTGCAGAACGCGGCGTCCATCGCGGCGCTGTTCCTGACCACCGAGGCCGTCGTCGCCGACAAGCCCGAGCCGGCTGCCCCGGCCATGCCGGGCGGCGACGAGATGGGCGGCATGGGCGGCTTCTAAGTCCCCGGCCCGCCTGGCCGGTTCGCCCGGTCTCGCTTCCGTCCGCTTCCGGTGGGTTTACCGGGGGAGACGCGGGCTGCGCCGGAAAGCGCAGGTAGAGAAGGGCCTCGTAGAGAAGGCCCCGCAGCACACGATTTCGGTGTGGTGCGGGGCCTTTTCGCATGCCCGGCGTCGTCCATGTCCTGCCGGTGGCCGGTTTCCCCTTCACTTTGGCCATTTCGCGCCGGTCACCGCCACTTCTTCCTCACAGTTTGCCGACCGCCCTGCCCATCGCGCCGACCGCCCTGCCCATCGCGCCGACCGTCGTGTCATTTGATCGACGGTCGTGGAATCCGCCCGTCGTAACCGCTGGTGGTCAGGAGTGCTACTCGGGACCGTTGATCAGATGACACGAACGCCATCGCCACGCCCGGGCACCAGGCGAGCTGCCATGCCGCGAAGCCGGATTACATGAGATGACGTGCTTGCGCGTGACATGACGTTCTTGCATATGGCATGAGGTGACATGCCATGGATTCACATCACATGACATGACGTGCTTCCCCATGGCATTTGGTCACGGACACGAGGTCACGCGAGCGGGCGGACCGAATCCGCGTGCCGCCGAGGACCCTGCTTTGCGACGAAGGGGAACCCGGGCGGCGTCGGAAAGCAAAAGTTCCGTCGGGACGGCTGCGGATCGTGCTATTCCGTGGCGCGTGCTTTTCCGTAGACCGCGCTTTTCCGTCGCGTCCGTTGGCGCCGACCGACGTGAGCGTGCCGATCATGCTTGGCCTGCGTGAGCGTGGCGTTTGCGCAAACCAGGGAGGTTATTCGGGGTTTTGCGCCGGCCGTCGTGTCGTTTGATCAACACTCATGGAAACCGTCCGTCATAACCGCTGGTGGTCAGGAGTGCTACTCGGGAGCGTTGATCAAATGACACGAACGCCTTCGCCACGCCTGGGCACAAGGCGAGCTGTCTTGGCGCGAAGCCGGATTACATGAGATGACGTGCTTGCGCGTGGCATGACATCACGTTCTTGCATATGGCATGAGATGCCGTGCCACGGGTGTGAATGACAACAGTCGGCCCGGCCAGAGTTGTAATTCGGCCTGATCAGGGGTTGGAATTACACGCGCGATTCGGGCCGGAGATGAGCGCGCACGCCCGGGCATACGCGCAGGCATTCCCCCCTCCGCCACCCCACCCACCGACCCCCGCTACCGGTATCGCCAGCCGTTCTCGACCTCGAGATTGAAGTAGATGTCCCGGCAATGCTTCGCATCCCACCGCGACGGCGAGCGCGGGGCGCCGAGGGCATGGGCGGCCTCGTCGCAGATCTCATCGACGACGTGCTCGAAACGGTGCTCGAGGTCGTAGTCCGTGTACCGGAGAATGGTCACATCCCGACGCACCAAGTTGTTCTGGCGGGCGCGGTCGACGCGGAACACCTCCTCATCTGTGTGGAATCGCACGGAATCGAACTCCACCACCAGGTTCGCCTCGACGATGTAGATGTCCCACATGTACGGGCCGATGGTCACGTTCAGCCGCACCGTCCACCCGCGCATCTGCACCGCACGCGCGAGCTGCCCCTCGATCTTCGACCTGCGGTTCTCCGGTGCCCAGGCCAGCAGCGGCAGAACACGGTTCGCGTGCCGCGCGGGCAGGCGGCGCGCATCCGCGAGAACCGCGGCCCGCGAATCCATGGTGGGGAACCGCGCGTCGATCGTCTCCGCCACCGCCCGCGCCGGCCACACGTCGAGGAGATCGGCGAGCGTCTGCGCGACCGTCGTGAACGGCAGCCCGGCGACCGGCGCCCACTGCACCCGACCGCGCGGATGGCCCTTCGCGCCGCGCGGGCTGCTCCGCGTGCGGGGGACGATAACCTCGAGCTCCGCGGGTTCGCGCTTCTTCAGCCCGTGCGCGAACGCCGCGGTGCGATGGGAGAACACCGCGTTCGGCGACCTGACCAGCACCAACTCCATGCGCAGGCGCAGCTTGCCGACGACGACGCGGTACCTCCCCCGCCCCTCTCTCACGAGCCACCCACGGTCGAGCGCCACCGTGAAATCCCCGCGCGTCAGCCCCAGCTCCGTCAGTTGCCCGCGCGTCCACGTCGTCGGTGGCTCGACCGACCGCGCACCGCTCGAATCCCCCGGGCGCGCGTCGCCGCCGCGGGACCGTCCCCCCGAATGGTCCATGGGCGCATCGTGGCACGGAACCGCCGCGGGCGCCCGGTGGGCCGACTGCCGGGGTGTCTTTCGGCCGTCGTGTCATCCGATCGACGCTCATGGAAACCGCCCCTCGAAACCCCAGGTGGGCGATGCCGCCATCCGGGACCGTCGGCCACATGACACGAACCCCGCCGACGCCCACCCCAAAGACCGCGTGACGACGGAAACCGGCACCCGGTGAGCGTCGCAAAGCAACGAAAGCGGCGCGCACCCACCGCGGGGGCACCCTCCCGCCCGCCCGGACGCCCCCGAAAAGCGCACCCGCGCCCAAAGCGTGGCCCGCGCCACTGCTCACCGCCCCGAATCGGGGGCGTCGCGCGGGTAGACTCAAGGCATGGCTGACACGAACGAAGAGGACTTCCACATCGTCGACCTGGCGGCGACCGAGGGATACGTCGTCGACGACTCGGACGAGGACGACCCGGTGCTGGTCACCCCGTCGGGTGAACCGGTGCAGACGTGGCGCGAGAACTACCCGTACGAAGAGCGCATGACGCGCAAGGAATACGAAAAGACCAAGCGCGCCCTCCAGATCGAGCTGCTGAAGTGGCAGAACTGGACCAAGGAAACCGGCCAGAAGCACATCATCCTCTTCGAGGGCCGCGACGCCGCCGGCAAGGGCGGCACCATCAAGCGCTTCAACGAGCACCTCAACCCCCGCGGCGCCCGCACCGTCGCGCTGGAGAAGCCGTCGCCGCGCGAGTCGACGTCGTGGTACTTCCAGCGCTACATCCAGCATTTCCCGTCGGCCGGCGAGATCGTCTTCTTCGACCGCTCCTGGTACAACCGGTCGGGCGTCGAGCGCGTGATGGGCTTCTGCACGGAGTCGCAGCACGCCGAGTTCCTCCGCGAGGTGCCGATGCTGGAGAACATGCTGCTGGGGTCGGGGATTTCGCTGACCAAGCTGTGGTTCTCGGTGACGCAGAAGGAGCAGCGCACGCGGTTCGCCATCCGCCAGGTCGACCCGGTGCGCCAGTGGAAGCTGTCGCCGATGGACCTCGCCTCGCTCGACCGCTGGGACGATTACACCCGGGCGAAGGAAGAGCAGTTCCGCTACACCGACACCGACGAGTCGCCGTGGATCACCATCAAGTCGAACGACAAGAAGCGCGCCCGCATCAACGCGATGCGGTACGTGCTGTCGAAGTTCGAGTACACGAACAAGGACCATGAGCTCGTCGGCGACCCGGACCCGAAGATCGTCCTCCGCGGGCGCGATCAGATCGGCGACTAGCGGCGGTTTTTCGCTTCGCGCCAGCTGCTTTGCGACGGCCCGGCCCCCGCACCATCCGGTGCGGGGGCCGTTTCGTTCGCGGGGTGGCGCGCCCTACTCCTTCATCGGCTCGATGGGGTTGCCCTGCCAGCGGGTGCCGGCGGGGACGACGTCGCCGCGCATGACCAGCGACGCCGGGCCGATGGTCGTCGACTCGCCGAGGCGCGACGCCGGCAGCGCCACGGAGTGCGGGCCGAGGGTGGAGCCGGGGGCGAGTTCGACGGTGTCGAGGCTCATGACGCGGTCCTGGAACAGGTGCGTCTGCACCACGCAGCCGCGGCCGACGGTGGCGCCTTCGCCGATGCGGCACAGGTCCGTTTCGGGCAGCCAGTAGGACTCTAGCCACACGCCGTGGGCGACGTCGGCGCCGAGCCAGCGCATGGCGCGGTTCAGTCCGCCGGTGCCGGTGCCGGGCACCAGGTACCAGGGGGCGGCGACGGTCTCGACGAAGGTGTCCTGCAGCTCGTCGAGCCACACGAAGCGGCTCCACAGGACGTGCTCGCCCTTGCGGTGGGTGCCCACGCAGATCCACTTCATGGCCACGGTGATCAGCATGCCCAGCAGACCCGCGGTGAGCAGCACCGGCGAGCCGATGAACCACGCCGCCGACAGGCCGACCAGAACGGCGAGGAACTGCTGGCCGGACCCGTCCGCGCCGACCACGGCGTCGGCAAGCGCGGCCACGCCCACCGCGGTGCCCTGCATGGCCAGCAGCACCAGCACGGCCAGGGCCAGCGACGTGATCGGGGCCAGCAGGCGCAGGGTCTCGACGGCGCCGCGCGCGGCCTTCACGCCGAAGCCCGGGCTGTAGGTGCGGTCCTCGCCGCCCTCGGCCTCCACGGCCACGCGGCGCAGGCGCTCCGGCGGGGAGCCCCACCAGTTGGAGCCGGCCTTGGCCTTCTTCGGCGTCGACGACAGCACGGCGACCAGCGAATTCTTGCCCAGCTTGCGGCCCGGTCCGGCGATGCCGGAGTTGCCCAGGAACGAGCGGCGGCCGATGCGGGTCTCCTCGAGCAGCAGCCAGCCGCCGCCGAGCTCGTACCCGCCGACCATGGTGTCGTCGGCGAGGAAGGAGCCCTCGCGGATGTCGGCGAACTTCGGCAGCACGACCGCCGTGGAAATCTCGGCGTCGCGGCCGACCTTCGCGCCCAGCGCGCGCATCCACCACGGGGTGAGCAGCGAGGCGTAGAGCGGGAAGAGGTCGGTGCGGGCGGCGTCCATCAGGCGCTCGGTCGCCCAGGCCTGCCAGCCCACCCGCGAGCGGACGGGGTGCACGCCGGGCTTCAGGCCGATGGACAGCAGGCGCACGAGGATCAGCGTCAGCAGCGCGTACACCGCCACCGCGGCGATGGCGGCCGGGGCCGTCCACGCGAACGCGAGGCCGACGGCGCCCGCCCACGTGGTGGCCGACGACGCGCCGGAGCCGATGATCGCCGCCGCCGTGCCCAGCGCCGCCACCGGCACCAGGGCCAGCACCAGCGCGGACACGCCGTAGACCGGCAGCCAGTAGGAACGGCGCGGCGGGGCCTCGACGGGGAAGCGGCGCTTGGGGCGGCCGACCTTCCGCGCGGGCGAGCCCGACCAGCGGGCGCCGGCCTTGACCTTCTTCGCGCCGGTGACGCACGAGCCGGCCTCGACGTGGGCGCCTTCGCCGACGACGGTGCCCGGCATGAGGGTGCAGCGCGCGCCGATGCGGGCTTCGTCGCGGATCTCGATGCGCCCGACGTGCACGACGTCGCCGTCGACCCAGTACCCGGAGATGTCGGTCTCCGGTTCGACGGAGCAGTAGTCGCCGAGGGACACGAAGCCCGTCACCGGCGGCAGGGTGTGCAGCGACACGCCCTTGCCCACTTCGGCGCCGAGCGCCCGGGCGTACCAGAGCATCCACGGGGCGCCGCCGACGCCGCGGGCACCGGAGGCGTCGGCCAGCCGCTCGGCGGCCCACAGCTTCATGTGCACCTTGCCGCCGCGCGGGTGGTCGCCCGGCGTGACGCCGCGCATCAGGGCGCGGGTGGCCAGCGCAGTCAGCGGCAGCGTGCCCAGCGGCGTGATGAACAGCAGCGCCAGCACCAGCGCCAGCCACCACGGCACGGGCAGCGTGAACGGCGCTCCCATGGCGTGGCCGATGCAGTTGAGCACGGCCAGCCACGTCATCCACTTCGCGGCGCGGATGGTCTGCAGCGGCACCATGGACAGGGACTGCGCGTGGCGGGTCGAGCGGGGGACGGGCTTGACGACGCGCTTCGGTTCCGCGTCCGCCGCGCCATCCGCGGAGCCATCGTCGAGCGTGAGACCGCGGGACTCCAGCTCTTCGGCGAGCCGGCCCAGGCGCGGGTGGTCGTAGAGGTCGCGGACGGCGACCTGCGGGGCGCGCTCGCGCATGCGGGCGACGACGGTCGCCGCGGCCAGCGACGTGCCGCCGAGGGCGAAGAAGTCGGCCGCCGCGCCCGGCGGGGGCACGGCCAGGACCTCGGCCCAGATGCCGGAGAGCCAGGCCTCGACGGGCGACAGGCCCGCCAGGGCGGCGTCGTCCACCGCGGCGCCGTCGGTGGGCAGCGGCCAGGGCAGGCCGTCCTTGTCCACCTTGCCCGAGGTGCGCACGGGAAGTTCGTCCATGACGTGGAGGCGCGGGACCATGGCGGCGGGCATCTCGGCGCGCAGGCGCTCGGCGGCGGCATCGGCGTCGACGTTGGCGGCGTTGCCGCCGGCGCCGACGTAGCCGACCAGGATGTCCTGGCCGCCGGCGGTCTGGCGGACCTGCACGCTGGCCTGGGTGACGCCCGGCAGGGCGGCCAGGTGGGCCTCGACCTCGCCGAGTTCGATGCGGCGGCCGCCGATCTTCACCTGGTCGTCGACGCGGCCGACGAAGTGCAGGCCCTCGGGCTCCAGGCGGACGTGGTCGCCGGTGCGGTAGGCGCGGTCCCAGCCGACCGACGGCATGGGGGCGTACTTCTCGGCGTCCTTCTCGGGGTCGAGGTAGCGGGCCAGGCCGACGCCGCCGATGACCAGCTCGCCGACCTCGCCGACGGCCACGGGCCTTTCTTCGGCGTCGACCACGACCAGATCCCAGCCGTCGAGGGCATGGCCGATGGTCACGGGCGCGCCGGGCTCGAGTTCGGCGGCGCAGGCGACGACGGTCGCCTCGGTGGGGCCGTAGGTGTTCCACACCTCGCGCTCGGGCGTCGACAGGCGCTCGACCAGCTCGGCCGGGCAGGCCTCGCCGCCGACGATGAGCAGGCGCACCGAATCCAGGGCCTCGGCGGGCCACAGGCCGGCGAGCGTCGGCACTGTGGACACCGCGGTGATGGACCGCGAGATCAGCCACGGGCCCAGATCCATGCCGGAGCGCACCAGCGAGCGCGGGGCGGGCACCAGGCAGGAGCCGTGCGCCCAGGCGATCCACATTTCCTCGCAGGACGCGTCGAAGGCGACGGACAGGCCGGCGAGCACGCGGTCCTCCGGGCCCAGCGGGCCGTCGGGGTGGTTGGCCAGGAACAGGCGGGACTCCGCGTCGACGAACGCCGCGGCGCTGCGGTGGGTGACCGCCACGCCCTTCGGCTTGCCCGTCGAGCCGGAGGTGAAGATGATCCACGCGTCGTCGTCCGGCACGGGCATGCGGGCGGGTTCCGCCGCGACGTGGCCCGGCGTCACGTGCAGGCCGTCGGCGCCGAACCACGCGGCGACGCCGGCTTCGCCGAAGACCATTTCGGCGCGCTCGTCGGGGTCGTCGGCGTCGACGGGCACGTAGGCCGCGCCGGCGGCGAGGATCGACAGGATGGCCACGTACAGTTCGCGGTTGCCCGACGGCATGCGCACGCCGACGCGGTCGCCGGCGCCGATGCCGCGCTCGCCGAGCCAGCCGGCGGTCTCGTCGATTTCGGCCAACAGGTCCGAGTAGGTGAGCACGACGTCGCCGTCGTCGAGCGCGGCCGCCTCGGGGTGCTCGGCGGCGGTGGCGCGCAGGATGTCGATGAGGGTCCGTTCGGGGGCGGCGAGGTCGCCGCGCAGGTATCCGGACCGGATCGGATCAGTCACGTCGTTCACTGCCTCTTGCCGCCCTTCTTCTTGTTCTTCCGCTTCTTCTTCGGCTTCTTCTGCGTCCCGTCGACGTCGGCGGGTTCCGCGGTTTCCGCGGGCTCCCCGGCGACGGGGGCCGATTCGGGGTTCGCCCCCGATTGTCCGTCGGCGGCGTCGGCCGCGCTCAGTGCGGCGGCCAGGGCGGCGCGCATGGGGGCGGGGGCGGCGGCGAACACGCGGGCCTCGGCGTCGGCGATGCCGGCGCGGATGGAGTCGCGGAGTTCCGCCCCTTCGGCGGTGGGGCCGACGAGCTGGCGGCGCCGGTCGGTGGTGTCGCGGACGCGCTCGACCAGCCCGGCGCCCTCGAGGACGTCGATGAGGCGGACCATGTCGGACCGGTCGATGCACAGCAGGTCGCACAGCTCGCGCTGCGAGTGGGCGGGGGCGGGGCCGATCGCCTCCAGGAGCCAGTACCCGCGCACGGTGAGGGCGGGGTCCTGCGCCCGGTCGGCCAGGACGCCGTCGATCGCGGATCCGAGCTCGGCGTCCAGGCGCCGGATGGCCCACGCCGCGGTCGACGTCACCGCCTCCGGCATGATGGGGGCCGGGCGGTCGGCCCGGGATTCCTTTTTCGTTGGCATGTCCCCATCATATGCACATGTGCGCGGATTCCAATAATGGGGCCGCCCCCACCGAATGTTTACGGCGGGAGCGGATCGGACGGGGAAACCGCTTTACGACGGCCGTCGTAAAGCGGTGCTGGGGCGTGCGGTTGCGGGCTCTCCGCCCGGGTCAGGCCTTCTCGATCGGCCGGCCGGCGTGCTCCCAATCGATCATGCCGCCGGAAATGTTGATGGCGTCGATGCCGTTCATCTCCAGCCACTGGCACACCTGCGCCGAGCGGCCGCCGGAACGGCACATCAGGTAAATGTCGCGGTCGAAATCGAACTCGCCGTAGCGGGAGGGGATCTCCTCCATGGGGATGTGCGTGGCGCCCACGGGATGGCCCTCGTCCCACTCCATCTTCGAGCGGACGTCGATGATCTGCGCGTCGTCGGGAACTTCGCTGACGGGGATGAATTCCATGGCGCCGATTGTAAGGGAGGGGATCGGGAACGGAAGAGGGGGCCTCGACCTGGCGGTTCACCCGCGCGTAATTGGTTGGTGAACAAATGTTCATCCTCCCGTACCCTTGATTCAACCCGAGCGGGACATGGTGATCATTTGTGGAAAGCAATGGGATCGAACCGGAGCGGCCCGGCGTCGAGACGGGCCCGGACGCGGATTTTGGCGCGGACTCGGACGCGGGTACCGGCTCCCAGGAGAAGCTCGAGGCCAGGGCCCGGCGGGCCCGGACCGGCGAATGGCTCCTGGCGGCGCTGCTGCTCGCCCCGAACCTGATCCTGCTGGGTGTATTCACCTACCGTCCGCTGCTGGACAACATCCGGCTGTCCTTCTTCGAGTGGAACATCTCGTCGCCGACGTCCAGGTTCATCGGGTTCGACAACTACGTGGAATGGGCGACGCGCAGCGATACCGCGAAGATCCTGTACAACACGGCCTTCTTCACGTTTTTCGCGGTGATCGGATCCATGGTCCTCGGCCTGCTCCTGGCCTTGTTGCTCGACCAGAAACTGCGCGGCCGCAACGCCGTGCGCTCGATGGTGTTCGCGCCCTTCGTCATCTCCGGCGCCGCCATCGGCGTGGCCTTCCAATTCGTCTTCGACCCGAACTTCGGCCTGGTCCAGGACCTGCTCGAGCGCATCGGCGCGGACAGCCCGAACTTCTACCAGGACCCCAAGTGGGCCCTGTTCATGGTGACGTTCACCTTCGTGTGGAAGAACCTCGGCTACACCTTCGTCATTTACCTGGCCGCGCTGCAGGGGCTCAGCCGCGACCTGTCGGAGGCCGCCGCCATCGACGGCGCCGGGGCCTGGACCAGATTCCGCAAGGTGACCCTGCCGCAGCTGCGGCCGACGACGTTCTTCCTGTCCATCACCGTCACCCTCAATTCGGTGCAGGTCTTCGACATCATCAACACGATGACCCGCGGCGGCCCGCAGGACGGCGGGACGACGACGCTGGTCTTCCAGGTCTACAACGAGACCTTCGTCAACTTCCGGGCGGGATACGGCGCGACCATCGCGACCATCCTCTTCCTCATCCTCCTGGCGGTCACGCTCATCCAGGTGCGCTACATGGACAAGGAGAACGTGCGGGCATGATCGGAACCGAACGCGGCATCGGCTGGCGCATCGTCGGCTACCTGGGCATGGCGTTCGCCGTGGCATTCATCGGCCTGCCCCTGATCTGGATCGTCCTGACCAGCCTCAAGCAGCACGGCGACATCTACTCGGTCCCCGTGCGCTGGTTCCCGGACGAATGGCACCCGCAGAACTACGCGGACGCGACGGAGCGCGTGCCGTTCCTCGCGTACTTCCGCAACTCGATCATCATCACGGTGATCCTGTGCACCATCAAGATCATCCTCGGCGTGATCTCCGCGTACGCCCTGGCGATCCTGCGCTTCCCGGGCCGCAACCTCGTCTTCATCCTGGTCATCTCGGCGCTGATGGTGCCCAGCGAGGTCACGGTGATCTCCAACTACGCGCTCGTCAGCCAGCTCGGGTGGCGCGACACCTACCAGGGCATCATCATCCCCCTGGCGGGCATCGCGTTCGGCACGTTCCTCATGCGCAACCACTTCATGTCCATCCCGCACGAGATCGTCGAAGCCGCCCGCATGGACGGCGCCGGCCCGTTCCGCCTGCTGTTCCAGGTGCTGCTGCCGATCTCGCTGCCCACGCTCGTGGCGTTCTCCATGATCACCGTGGTCAACGAGTGGAACCAGTACCTCTGGCCGTTCCTCATGGCGGATACCGAGGCCTCGGCGCCCCTGCCGGTCGGCCTGACCATGCTGCAGAACAACGACGGCGTCTCCAACTGGGGCCCGGTCATGGCCGCCACGATCATGACCATGATCCCCGTCCTCCTGCTCTTCCTGGCCCTGCAGAAATACATGATCAAGGGCCTCACGTCGGGCGCGGTGAAGGGATGACCCCCTCGCCCCGGCACCTCGGCTCGGGTCCCGCGCCGCCCCAGACGTCGCAAAGCCCGGAACCCCGCACATGCTCCCCCGAAAGGAACCCCCGATGAACGACCACGCGCAGCGACTGCCCAACGGCGTCAACCGCCGCACCTTCCTCGCCCTGCTGGGCCTCACCGGCGCCGGCGCCGCCCTGACCGCGTGCGCGGGCACCGGCGGCGGGGGCGGCGGAGCCGAAGGCGACCCCAACACCATCGTCTGGTGGTCCAACCACCTGGCCAGCTCCAAGGCCATCGAAGAGGAGCTGATCTCCCGCTTCGAGAAGGAGAACCCCGACCTCAAGGTCCGCCTGGTCGACGGCGGCAAGAACTACGAGGAACTCGGCCAGAAGTTCAACGCCGCGCTGTCCGGCACCGACCTGCCCGACGTCGTCGTGCTGTCCGACGTGTGGTGGTTCAACTTCGCGCTCAACGAGCAGATCGCCAACATCGACGACGTCGCCAAGCGCGCCGGCGTGGACACCTCCACCTACGTCGAGAGCCTCTACGAGGACTACGCGCTCAACGGCGGCCACTACGCCATGCCGTTCGCCCGATCGACGCCGCTGTTCTACTACAACAAGGACCTGTGGAAGAAGGCCGGCCTGCCCGACCGCGGCCCCGAGTCGTGGGAGGAAATGACCGAGTGGGGCAAGAAGCTCCAGGACAAGATGTCCGGCCGCGAGCACGCCCATGGCTGGGGCAACGCCGTCGACTACCTGTCCTGGACCTTCTCCGGCCCGCTGTGGACCCTCGGTGGCGCCTACTCCGACGGCTGGGACATGAAGCTGACCAGCCCCGAAACCGTCAAGGCCGTCGAGTGGCTGAAGTCCACCGTCGACGACGGGTGGGCGACCGTGTCCAACGACCTGGCCAACGAGTTCGGCACCGGCCTGCTCGGCTCCGTGGTCGCCTCCACCGGCGACCTCGCCGGCATCCTGGAAACCGCCGACTTCGAGGTGGGCACCGCCTTCCTGCCGAACCCCAAGGGCGACGGCGGCTGCCCGACCGGCGGCGCCGGCCTGGCCATCCCGGCCGGCATCTCCGAGGAGCGCCAGAACAACGCCGCGAAGTTCATCGACTTCATCACCAACACGGCGAACACCTCGTACTGGTCGCGCAACGTCGGCTACATGCCGGTGCGCAAGGACGCCGTCGACGATGCCGAGCAGAAGAAGTTCATGGAGGATAACCCGAACTTCCGCACCGCCGTGGAGCAGCTGCCGGAGACCCGCCCGCAGGACAACGCCCGCGTGTTCATCCCCAACGGCGACCGCAAGATCGGCGACGCCCTGGAGACCATCCTGCTGACCGGCGCCGGCATCGAGCCGACCCTGTCCGCGCTGGAGAAGGAACTGACCGGCACCTACGAGCGCGACATCAAGCCGAAGCTCTGATTTCGGCCCGGGGCGGCGGCCGGCGAACGACCGGCGCCGCCGCCCCGCCACGACTTCCGCGCCGGCCGACCGCCGGCGCCCGAACACCATCCACGAGGAGCAATTCATGGCGGGCGTCATCTTCGACGGGGCCACTCGCATTTTCGCCAAGGACGGCAAGCCCGCCGTCGATTCGCTGGACCTCGACATCGCCGACGGGGAGTTCCTCGTCCTGGTCGGGCCCTCCGGCTGCGGCAAGTCGACGTCGCTGCGCATGCTGGCGGGCCTGGAACCGGTCGACCGGGGCAGCGTCCACATCGGCGGGCTCGACGCCACCGGCGTGCGCCCGCAGGACCGCGACGTGGCCATGGTCTTCCAGAACTACGCCCTGTACCCGAACATGACGGTCGCCCAGAACATGGGCTTCGCCCTGCGCAACCAGAAGGTGCCCAGGGCGGAGATCGACGCCCGCGTGGGCGAGGCCGCGCGCATCCTCCAGTTGGAGCCGTACCTGGACCGCAAACCCGCGGCCCTGTCCGGCGGCCAGCGCCAGCGCGTGGCCATGGGCCGCGCCATCGTGCGCGAACCGGCGGTGTTCTGCATGGACGAGCCGCTGTCGAACCTCGACGCGAAGCTGCGGGTGGAAACGCGCGGGGAGATTTCGGCGCTGCAGCGCAGGCTGGGCACGACGACGGTCTACGTCACCCACGACCAGGTCGAGGCCATGACCATGGGCGACCGCGTCGCGGTGCTGCTCGACGGCGTGCTGCAGCAGGTGGACACCCCGGCGGTGCTGTACGACCGCCCGGTCAACGCGTTCGTCGCGGGCTTCATGGGCTCGCCGTCGATGAACCTGCTGCCCGGCGTGGTCCGGGGCGACGTGGTCGAGCTCGACGGCGGTGCCGTGGTGCCGCTGGCCGCGCCGCAGCGCGACGGGCACCGCGTCACCGTCGGTTTCCGGCCGGAGGACGTCGCCATCGACGCCGATGGCGCGGAGCCGGCCGATCATGCGGCGAAGATCGACGTCACGCAGGTGGAGGAGCTCGGCGCCGAGTCGATCATCCACGGCATCGGGCCGGGCGGCGCGAAGATCGCCGTGCGCCGCGAGCGCGGCCACGGCGTCGCAGCCGGCGACGGGCTGCGCATCGTGCCGGACGCGCGCCGGATCCACCTGTTCGACGGCGAATCCGGCGCGCGGCTCGGCGACTGAGCGCTTACGCGCCCTCGACGGGGGTGTGGCTCAGCGCGTGCATGCGGTTCCAGCCGTTGATGCAGATCGCGGCCCACGACAGCAGCGCGGCCTTCTCGTCGCCGAGGACCTCGCGGGCGGCGTCGTACTCGGCGACGTTCTCGTGCGCGGCCACCGGGTCGGTGGCGGTCTCGGCGATGGTCAGGGCGGCGCGCTCGACCTCGTCGTAGACCGCGCCGGCCTCGCGCCAGGCCGGGGTGACCGACAGCTTCAGGGTGGACAGGCCGGCCTTCAGACCCTCGCGGACGTGGACGTCGAGGCAGAAGGCGCAGCCGTTGATCTGCGAGGCGCGGACGTAGACCAGCTCGATGAGGTCGCGGCCGACGCCGAGCTCCTCGGCCTTCTTCCAGATCGCCTGGGTCTGGGCGGCCTGCGCCTTCCAGGCCTCCTTGAAAACGTCGCCGAGGGGCAGTCGGTCCATGGTGCTCTCGCTCATCGCGGGGTCCTTTCGAAGTGGGTTGGGGGACGGGGCGTCACGGTCCCGGCGTTCGTTCGGCGGCGCCGGGCGGTTGGCGGCGCGGCTGTCCCGGGGAGTTCCGGGGTGCACGCCATCGCACCGTTCAACCATACCCCTCGGGGCATTATTCCGGCGCGTCCCGAAACCCGCGGGCGGGTGCCCCCGCACACGCGAAAACCCGCCGCACGCCCATGGCATGCGGCGGGTTGTCGGCTGCGCGCCGCGCCCTACTTGTGGCGGGCGATGGCCTCGTCGAGGATGCGCTGGGCCTCGTCCTTGTCGCCCCAGCCGGAGCCCGAGACCTCCTTGCCCGGCTCGAGGTCCTTGTAGTGCACGAAGAAGTGCTCGATCTCGTCCAGGGTGAACTGGGAGATGTCGGAGATGTTCTGGAAGTCGTCGAAGCGCGGGTCGTCGAGGACGCAGAGCAGCTTGTCGTCGCCGCCGGCTTCGTCGGTCATCTTGAAAACGCCGACGGGGCGGGCCTTGACGATCACGCCGGGGAACACCGGCTCCGGCAGCACCACGAGGGCGTCCAGCGGGTCGCCGTCCTCGCCGAGGGTTTCGTCGATGTAGCCGTAGTCGGCGGGGTAGGCCATCGGGGTGAACAGGTAGCGGTCGAGGTAGACCTTGCCGGTCTCGTGGTCGACCTCGTACTTGTTGCGCTGGCCCTTCGGGATCTCGATGGTGACCTCGATGGTCATGTGGACTGCTCCTCTGGTGTGGTGTCGTGTCTGCACAGGCGCGGGCGCCTAAAGTGGTTCCAGCTTAGTCGTTGCCTACTGGAGGAGCCCCGTGAGCCGCACCGTCGGGTGGATGTTGTCCGTCGCCGCGTTCGCCGTCGTCGTGTGCCTGATCGTCGTCGCCGGGCTGGCGGTCAACGCCGACCGGGTGACGGTGGCCGAGGCGCCGCAGGTCCCGGCCGCGCAGGCGCCGTTGCGGCCGGCGGGTGCCGTGCAGGGGCTTGACGACGGCCCGTCGTCCGCGCCGTCGGCCGATGAGTCGGATTTGAAGGCGCGGGTCGCCGCGGTGATGGACGGTGCGGCGGGTGATCCGGCGCTGGGGCAGTTGACGGCGATCGTGTCGTCGGCGCAGACGGGGGCGACGCTGTGGGAGCGGGGCGCCGGAGATCCGACGCGGCCGGCGTCGTCGCTGAAGATCCTCACGGCCGCCGCGGCGCTGCTGCAGCTCGACCACGCCAAGACCGTCACCACCCGCGTGGTGCGCTACCCCGGGCAGGATGGCGTGGTGCTGATCGGCGCGGGCGACCCGACGCTGAGCATCGACGGCGCGGGCTTCTACCCGGGGGCCGCGTCGATCGCGGAGATCGCGGAGAAGGTCCGCAAGGCGTCGGGCGTCGCCGCGGGCCAGCCTGTGCCGGGCGCGCCGACGGTGTACGTGGACCGCTCGCTGTTCACGGACACGTTCCACCCGACCTGGGAGCGCGACGGCATCGGCGCCGGTTACATCGCCCCGGTCGAGCCGGTCATGGTCGACGGCGCCCGCCTGGCGCTCGACCGCGAGGACGCCCGCCGCACCCCGGACCCGGCCGCCGGTGCGGGAGAGGCGCTGGCGAGCGCGCTGGGCGCGTCGAAGGTCGAGGTCCTGGCACCGGAGGAGTCGGCCGCGAAGAAATTCGGCGGCGGAGCCGGTGCGCCGGAGGTGCTCGCCGAGGTCCATTCGGCGCCGCTGGTCGATCGCGTGCGGCAGATGATGACGCGCTCCGACAACGTCCTGGCGGAGTCGCTGGCCCGCGAGGTCGCCATCGACCGCGGCCTGACGCCGGACTTCGCGGGCGCGGCGAAGGCCGTGGCCGACACCCTCTCCGAGCATGGGCTGGGCCTGCAGTTCACCGGCCCGGGCGCGGCGAACCTGGCCGATTCCAGCGGACTGAGCGTCGACGACCGCGTCACGCCGCAGCAGCTCGACCGGGTGCTGCTCGCCGCGGCGGGCCGGCACTCCGACGGCCGCGACGTCACGGCGGAGCTGCGGCCCCTGCTCGACTCGATGCCCATCGGCGGCGTTTCGGGCACCCTCGCCGAGCGCTACGCGGGCACCGGCGGCGCCGGCTGGGTCCGCGCCAAAACCGGCACACTCGACGGGACCTCGGCGCTGGCCGGGTTCACGGTCACGAAGGGCGGCGACGTGCTGACGTTCGTCCTGCTCTCCAACGACGCCTCGCTGCTGCCCGCCCGCGCCGCCGCCGACGCCGCGGCGACGAAGCTCAGCGCCATCTCCTGACCCCGTCCTGATCCCGGCCTCCGGCACGGCCCGGCCGCCGCATCCGCACGCGGGCGTCGAAAAGCGATCCCCCGCGAAACGATCTCGTCTACGGTGGCCGTACACGCCCGTGCCCGGGACCGACGCGAGGAGAGATGATGGACGAGATTCAGCCGTTGACCCAGCCCACCGCCCGGGACATCGCCGCCGGGGTGCGCGCCGGGCAGCTGACGCCCGAGGAAGCGGTGCGCGATTCCCTCGACCGGATCGCCGCCGTGGACGGTGCGGTGAACGCCTTCACGGAGGTGTGGGCCGACCGCGCGATCTCCGAGGCCCGCGATCTGGCCAAGCGCCCCGACCTGGCGGATCTGGAACTGGCCGGCGTGCCCTTCGCCATGAAGGCGAACACGGGGCGGGACAACGACGTGGTCGCGCGGCTGGAGGAAGCCGGGGCGATCCCGGTGGGCACGACGGCGAACCCGCAGTTCTGCACGTGGGGCACCACCGACGTCCCCGGCCGCATCACCCGCAACCCGGTCCGCCCGGGGCGCACGCCCGGCGGGTCCTCCGGCGGTGCCGCGGCGGCGGTGGCGGCGGGCATGGTGCCGTTCGCCCAGGGCAACGACGGCATGGGGTCGCTGCGCATTCCTGCGGCGGCCTGCAAGCTGTCCACCATCAAGGCCACGCCGGGCATCGTCCCGGGGCGGTCCGGCCGCAACGACTGGTACGGCATGGCGGTGCAGGGCGTCCTCGCGCAGGACAACGAGGACCTGGTGCTTCTGATGAAGGCGCTGACCCGCGGCCACGTCGACGCCGTCGACGCCCCGCTGCCGCCGCAATTCGGCGCGATCCTGGACCTGTCGTCGCCGGTGGCGGGCTTCGGCGCGCAGCCGGAGTGGAAGGAGGCCGCGCGGATGGCGGCGCGGACGCTGTCCGACGCCGGGCTGCCGGTGCGCGAGGCGAAGGCCCCGTACCCCCTCAACCCGCTGCCGATGCTGGCGCGCTGGTCGGCGAGCGTGGCCAACTCGCTGGAGGACGAGGGCGCCGGCGAGCACCTGGAATGGCGCAACCGCGTCCACGCGGGCATCGGGCGGGGCCTGCGCTGGTCGATCTCCGACCGCCAGGTGGTCCGCGCCCGCGCGAAGATGGAGAAGTTCCTGCCGGGCGACAACGTCCTGATCACCCCGGCGCTGGCCACCGAGCCGCCGTCGGACGCCCAGTGGCACTCGCGGCCCTGGCTGGCCAACATGGCCTCGAACATGCGCTACGCCCCCTTCGTCTCCGTGTGGAACCTGCTCGGTTTCCCGGCGGGCGTGGTGGTCGAGCCGGTGTCGGGCGTGCCGGTGCAGGTCGTCGCCCGCATGACGCAGGAGCGCGTGCTGCTCACCGCCATGGACCGCATCGCCGCGGGCGGCGTTCCCGGCCTGGGCTGAGGGCGCGCGGCAGGGAGGCGGCGGGACTGACATAGCCTGTCGGCATGACCGAAGCACCGTTCTGGCCGCGCCGCAGCCCCGCGTTCCTGCGGGCGCGCCGGGCCGTGCGGCATTGGCTTGACGACGGCCCGCGCGACTCCCATTCGGCCGGCCCCGGCGTCATCGTGGGCCTGTCGGGAGGGGCGGATTCCCTGGCGTTGACCGCGGCATGCGCGGCGGAAGCGATGGCTTCGGGGGCCGGCTGTGGCGCGGTGCACGCCGTCGTCGTCGACCACGGGCTGCAGGAGGGCTCCGGGGACGTCGCCGAGCGCGCGGCCGCGGCGGCGCGGGGGTTCGGCGCGACGGCCGAGGTGATCCGCGTCGACGTGCCCGGCGGCGCCGCCGGAGCGGGGGAAGGGCCCGAGGCCGCCGCCCGCACCGCCCGGCACGCCGCCCTCCACGGCGTCGCCCGCGCCCTGGGGCGGCCGCTGCTCCTGGCGCACACCCTCGACGATCAGGCGGAAACCGTCCTCCTCGGCCTCGCCCGCGGCGCCGGCGCGGGCGCGTTGTCCGGCATGTCGCCCGACCGGACGTGGGACGACGGCGTGCGGGTGGTCCGGCCCTTCCTCGGGTCGGGCGCGCCCCATTCCGACGGTCCCCTGCGCCGCGCGGACACGCTCGCCGCCTGCGCGGAACTGGGGCTGGAACCCTGGCATGACCCGCACAACGACGACCCCAGGTTCGCCCGCGTCCGCGTCCGCGCCACCATCCTGCCCATGCTGGAGGAGCACCTCGGCCCCGGCGTGGCCGCCAACCTCGCGCGCACGGCGGACCTCATCCGCGCCGACGCCGCCGCACTCGACGCACTGGCCGTGGAAGCACTGGGCACCATGACCGAGCTCGACGCCGGCGACGTCGCAAAGCTGCCCGAAGCCGTGCGCACCCGCACCCTGAAGAAATGGGCCGAAGCCAACGGCGCCGCGGCGCTGACCGCCGCCCACGTCGCCGCGCTGGATAAGCTCGTGTGCGACCATCGCGGTCGCGGCCCGGTCGCCCTGCCTTCCGCCGAAACCCCCGATCGGCCCGGATGCAGGTTGGAGGCGCACCGAAAAGGTGGCACTCTGGCAGTGTCGCGGGGCTCCACCGGCCCCGCCGCGACCACGCAGTGATCCCGACGGGATCCCAGGCAGCAACCGCCGGCGCGCCCGCGCGGAAAGGACGACCGCATGCATGACGTCAAGGACTTCAACGTTCCGGACAACCCGTACGGGGAAGATGTCGAAGCCATCCTGATCTCCGAAGAGGAGCTGCGCGCGCGCATCGCCGAAATGGCCGAACGCGTCAACGAGCGCCACGCCGGCGCCGACGAGGACCTCATCCTCGTGGGCGTGCTCAAGGGCGCGGTGTTCTTCATGACGGACTTCGCCCGCGAACTGAAGTGCCCCACGCAGATGGAGTTCATGGCGGTGTCGTCCTACGGCAACTCGACGTCGTCGTCGGGCGTGGTGCGCATCCTCAAGGACCTCGACCGCGACATCGAGGGCCGCGACGTCATCATCCTCGAGGACATCATCGACTCCGGCCTGACGCTGTCGTGGCTGGTGAAGAACCTGCGCAACCGCAACCCGCGGTCGCTGGAGGTCATCACCCTGCTGCGCAAGCCCGACGCCCTGACGGCGAAGCTCGACATCTCCGACATCGGCTTCGACATCCCCAACGAGTTCGTCATCGGCTACGGCCTGGACTACGCCGAGCGCTACCGCGACCTGCCGTACGTCGGCACGCTGCACCCGCGCGTCTACCAGAGCTGACGCCCCGCTCCACGACGGCCCGCCGCGGCGAACAGCCGCGGCGGTCGTTTCGCACAAGGCCCAACACACCCGAGAAAGCCAAGGCCAAGCCACTCCATGGACAAGAACAAGGTCTTCAGGATCGCCGGCATCGTCGGCGTTTTCCTCCTCCTCATCTTCGCGGTGACCACCCTCACCGACGACACGCGGTCCTTCCGCGACGTCGACACGTCGGTGGCGCTGCAGCAGATCGACGCCGGCAACGTCACCGAGGCGCAGATCGACGACCGCGAGCAGCGGCTGCGCCTGAAGCTGAAGAACGGCATCGAGGTCGAGCAGACCAAGGACGTCAAGGAGGTGAAGACGAAGTACCCGGCGCGGGCCTCCGACCGGATCTTCGAGAAGGTCTCCGGCGCGCAGGGGATCGACAAGTACACGACGAAGGTAACCCAGGAGAATTTCCTGGTGTCCACCCTCGGCTTCCTGCTGCCGATGCTCATCTTCTTCGTCCTGATCATGTGGGTGTTCAGCCGCATGCAGGGCGGCCGCGGCGGCATGTTCGGCTTCGGCAGCTCCAAGGCGAAGATGCTGAACAAGGAGGAGCCGACCAACACGT
Source organism: Corynebacterium hansenii (assembly GCF_030408795.1). Classification (NCBI taxonomy): domain Bacteria; kingdom Bacillati; phylum Actinomycetota; class Actinomycetes; order Mycobacteriales; family Corynebacteriaceae; genus Corynebacterium; species Corynebacterium hansenii. Next base: position 2,788,863 of record NZ_CP047211.1, on the reverse strand, counting down.
TCGACGACGTCGCCGGGGCCGACGAGGCAGTGCAGGAACTCGACGAGATCCGCGACTTCCTGCAGAACCCGGCCCGCTACGAGGCGCTGGGCGCGAAGATCCCGCGCGGCGTGCTCCTCTACGGCCCGCCCGGCACCGGCAAGACCCTGCTGGCCCGCGCGGTGGCCGGTGAGGCGGGCGTGCCGTTCTACACGATCTCCGGTTCGGACTTCGTGGAGATGTTCGTCGGCGTCGGCGCCTCGCGCGTGCGCGACCTGTTCAACCAGGCCAAGGAAAACAGCCCCTGCATCATCTTCATCGACGAGATCGACGCCGTCGGCCGCCAGCGCGGCGCCGGCATGGGCGGCGGGCACGACGAGCGCGAGCAGACGCTGAACCAGCTGCTCGTGGAGATGGACGGTTTCTCGGACCGCTCCAGCGTCATCATCATGGCCGCCACCAACCGCCCGGACATCCTCGACCCGGCGCTGCTGCGCCCGGGCCGCTTCGACCGGCAGATCCCCGTCGGCGCGCCCGACATGGCAGGCCGCAAGGCGATCCTCGACGTCCACGCCCGCAACAAGCCGCTGGGCCCCGACGCCGACCTGGAGTCGCTGGCCAAGCGCACCGCCGGCATGTCCGGCGCCGACCTGCAGAACGTGCTCAACGAAGCCGCGCTGCTGACCGCCCGCGTCAACGGCGACGTCATCACCGCCGATGCGCTGGAGGAGGCCGTCGACCGCGTCGTCGGCGGCCCGCGCCGCACGTCGAAGGTGATTTCCGAGCAGGAGAAGAAGGTCACCGCGTACCACGAGGGCGGCCACACCCTGGCGGCGTGGGCGCTGAAGGACATCGAGCGCGTGTACAAGGTCACCATCCTCGCGCGCGGCCGCACCGGCGGCCACGCGATGACGGTGCCCGAGGACGACAAGGGCATGTACAACCTGCCCGAGCTCTTCGCGCGCCTGGTGTTCGCGATGGGCGGCCGCGCCGCGGAGGAGCTCGTCTTCGGCTTGCCGACGACGGGCGCGTCGGCGGACATCGAGCAGGCGACGAAGATCGCGCGGGCGATGGTCACCGAATACGGCATGACCGCGTCGCTCGGCCCGGTGAAGTACGGCGAGGAGGCCGGCGACCCGTTCGTCGGCCGCGGCGGCTCCGGCCAGCTGGACTACTCGCCCGCGGTCGCCGCGAAGATCGACGAGGAGGTGCGCGCGCTGATCTCCAAGGCCCACGACGAGGCCTACGACATCCTGAAGGAGAACCGCGACACCCTCGACGTGCTCGCGGAGAAGCTGCTGGAGAAGGAGACCCTGCGCCGCCCGGACCTGGAGGCGATGTTCACCGACGTCCGCATCCGCGAGCGCCTCGATTTCCTGGACACCGACAAGCGCCACCCGCGCGATGGCCGCGAGCCGGTGAAGACCCCGGTCGAGCTGGCCATCGAGCGCGGCGAGGAGCCGCCGCGCCGCGAGAACATCTTCGCCCCGGTGCGCCCGCGCCGCCAGGACGGCGCGCAGGGCGCCGGCGACGGCGGGCAGAAGGAGCTGCCGGGCCAGCCCGGACAGCAGATGCAGCCGGGTCAGCCGGGTCAGCCCGGACAGCAGATGCAGCCGGGACAGCCCGATCGCCGCAACGTGCCGGTCTACGGCGGGACCCCGCCGCCGCCGGATTGGATCGTCCCGGGCTGGCCGCCGAAGGACGGCGGAAACCGTGGTTCGCGGAACCCGTACGGCGCGCCGAACCAGCCTGAGCAGCGGGGACCGCAGGGTCAGCCGGGCCAGCCGGGTCAGCATGGCCAGCCTGGACCGCAGGGCGGCCACCCGGGCACGGCGAATTACCCGGCGCCGTCCGGGTGGGAGCGCCCGGGCCCGAACGCGGCGCAGATCCCGCAGCCGCCGCAGGGCCCGCAGAGCCCCCAGAATCCCCGGCCGCCCCAGACCCCGCAGGCCCAGCCGCAGCAGCCGGACGAACCCCGCGGGTTCCGCCTGCCCGACCATGAGCAGCCGGAGCACCGCGAGACCCCGAAGTCCCGCGAGGACGCCCCCGAGGGCCGTCCGCTCGGCGGCTCGGACACCGAGTCGACGCGGGAGTTCCCCACGGTCGGCTCCGGCCGCCACCGCGCCCCGGGCGAGGAGGAGCCGACCCCGCCGCGCCCGGACGAGACCCCGGGTTCGGGCACGACCGGAACGGAGGAGCCGCGATGAACTACGACCACAGGGATGACGAGGTCCACCCGGACATCGCCGCCGACCACGGCGAAAACGGCGGGACCTTCGACCAGCCCCGCGCCGAGGCGGCCGTCCGCGAGCTGCTGCTGGCAGTCGGCGAGGACCCCGACCGCGAGGGCCTGAGGGAAACCCCGGCGCGCGTCGCCCGGGCCTACCGCGAGGTCTTCGCCGGGCTCCACGTCGACCCGACGGAGGTGCTGCACAAGACCTTCGACGAGGGCCACCAGGAGCTGGTGCTGGTCAAGGACATCCCGATCTACTCGACGTGCGAGCATCACCTGGTGCCCTTCTTCGGCAAGGCCCACATCGGGTACATCCCCGGCCCCGAGGGCCGCGTGACCGGCCTGTCCAAGCTGGCTCGCCTGGTGGACCTGTACGCCAAGCGCCCCCAGGTCCAGGAACGGCTCACGGCGCAGGTCGCCGACGCCCTCGTCGACAAGCTCGAGCCGACCTCGGCGATCGTCGTCATCGAGTGCGAGCACCTGTGCATGGCGATGCGGGGCATCCGCAAGCCGGGAGCGACGACCATCACCTCCGCGGTGCGCGGCGGCTTCAAGTCCGACGCCCGGTCGCGCGCCGAGGCGATGTCGCTGATCACGGGGCGCTGATCGCCGTGGCCCCCGACCGGCTCGCCCTGCCCGCCCGCGACCGCTGCCTGGTGATGGGCATAGTCAACGTCACCGAGGACAGCTTTTCCGACGGCGGCCGCTGGATCGACCCCGACGTCGCCGTCGCCCACGCGGGGCGGCTCATGGCCGACGGCGCCGACCTGGTCGACGTCGGCGGCGAATCCACCCGCCCCGGGGCGGTGCGCGTCGCCGCGGAGGAGGAGCTGGGCAGGGTCGTGCCGGTCGTCCGCGAGCTGGCGGCCGCCGGGATCCCGGTCAGCGTGGACACCATGCGCGCCGCCGTCGCGGAAGCCTCCATCGAGGCCGGGGCGGTGCTGATCAACGACGTCTCCGGCGGCGTCGCCGACCCGCGGATGCTCGATGTCTGCGCCGCCGGCGAGGTGCCGGTGTGCCTGATGCACTGGCGCACCGACCGCTTCGGGTCGGCGTCCGGGCGGGCGGAGCCGTCGGCCGAGGGCATCGTCGCCGAAGTCCGCGGCCACCTGCGGCGCCTCGCCGACCGGGCGCTGGCCGCGGGCATCCCCGAGGAGCGGATCATCGTCGACCCGGGGCTGGGCTTCGCCAAGAACGCCGACGACAACTGGGCGCTGCTGCACGCGCTGCCCGAACTCGTCGCCGACGGATACCCCGTGCTGGTCGGCGCGAGCCGCAAACGATTCACCGCCACCGTCGTCGACGGCACCCCGCGCCCGCCGAGCGACGCCGACGACGCCACCGCGGCGATTTCCGCGCTGTCCGCCGCCGCGGGCGCGTGGGCCGTGCGGGTCCACGAGGTATCCGCCAGCCGCGATGCCGTCCACGTCGCTGCGGCCTGGACCGCCGGGCGCGCGCCCGAGGGCGTCGCCGCCGACGGCGACTACCCGGCGGGCGGGGGCAACAGGCCGATGGCGCAGCCGGGCGCGACGGACGGATCCGCCGGCGCGGGGGAGGAGAACTGACATGGCCGACCGCATCGCCCTGACCGGGCTGAAGGTCCGCGGCAACCACGGGGTCTTCGACCACGAAAAGCGCGACGGGCAGGAATTCATCTGCGACATCATCCTGTGGCTCGACTTCACCGCGGCGGCCGCGAGCGACGACCTGGCGGACACCGTCGATTACGGGGCCGTCGCGCAGACCGCGCACGACGTCATCGCCGGGCCGCCGCGCGACCTCATCGAAACCGTCGCCGCCGAGATCGCCGACAAGCTGCTGGCCGACGACGGCGCCGCGGCCGCCGCGGCCTCCCGCCCGCCGCTGCTGCACGCCGTCGAGGTGACCATCCACAAGCCGCAGGCCCCGATCCCGCTGGAATTCGGCGACGTCGCGGTGACCGCCCGCCGTTCGAGGAAGACCCGGCGATGATCCGCGCGGTGCTGTCGATCGGCGCGAACCTGGGCGACGCCCGGGCGGCGCTGCGCGGCGTCGCCGACGCATTCGCCGACGTCACCGTCGCACGCTCGGACGTGTTCGCCACCCCGCCATGGGGAGGCGTCGAGCAGGGCGACTTCCTCAACGCCGTCCTCATCATCGAAGTCGATCAAACGCCGCTCGAGCTGCTGCGTTTCGGGCAGTCCCTGGAAAACGCCGCCGGCCGGGTCCGCGACGTCCGGTGGGGCCCGCGGACCCTCGACGTCGACGTCGTGCAGGTGATTCCGCTTGGCTCGGCTGATTTGCTTGGCTCGGCTGATTTGCCTGACGACGTCCCGTCCGGCGGGGAACTCGTCTCCGACGACCCGACGCTGACCCTGCCCCACCCCCATGCCCGCGATCGGGCCTTCGTGCTCGTCCCGTGGCTCGACGCCGATCCCGGCGCCCGGCTGCTCGGCGAAAACGTCGCCCGCCTCGTCGCAAAGCTCGATGCGGAGGAAGTGGCCGCGGTGCGGCGCGACCCCGGGGGTTGGGGACCGTGAACCAGATGAAGCCGACCTCGATCGTTTCCCTGGCCGCCGCCGCGCTGGTCCTGGCCTTCGCCGGGTACTTGCTCTACGGGCGCTTCTACGGGTCGATGGGGCCGCGCAGCTGGTGGGACCTGCTGTTCCCGTGGGTGCTCACGCTCGTGTGCGCCGCGGCCGCGCGGTGGATCGGCGCCGCCCTCGACGACGACCGCGTCGGGCAGGACTCCAGCCAGATCCAACCGCTGACGGTGGCCCGCTGGCTGGTCATCGGCACTTCGGCGGCGTGGCTCGGCGCCGTGCTCACGGGGCTGTACGCGGGGGCGCTCGTGTGGGCGATCCCCCGCTGGAGCGACCTCGCGGCCGCCGCCGAAGACGGCCCCGTCCTCGCCGTGGGGGCGGTGAGCGGCGTGGCCCTCGCGGCCGCCGGACTGTGGCTCGAACGGTGTTGTCAAGTTCCCCCGGATGACGACCCGCCCGCCGCGTCGGGCGGGGAACCGGTCCCGCCGTCGGTAGGCTGGGGAACATGACTCAACCGGAGGACTTCGACGTGGACCGAAACGGGCAGCATCCCGACGTGGCCGAGTCCGGGCACGTCGGGGAATGGGATGAGCGGGACGACGACGCGCCAGTCGCCGGCGGTCCGGTGGCGACCGGCGACGGCGACGCCACCGACAAGGTGGCCATGATCATGATGGTGGCGCTCATCGCCCTGGCCGTGGTCGCCAGCATCGTGATGCTGTTCACCGACTCCACCGGTTGGATGAAGATAGCCGTGCTCGCCGGCCTGTGGGCCGCGGTCATCGGCGCGCTGCTGGTCACGCGCTACCGCCGCCAGCTCGCCGCCGAACGCGAGCGCATCGCCGACCTGGAGGTGATGCACGAGCTGGAGCTCGACCGCGAGGTGGCCACCCACCGCGAGCAGGAGCTCATCCTCGAGCAGAACTACCTCGACTCCCTCGACGCGAAGTCCGAGGACACCATCGCCCAGTTGCGCGCCGAGATCGTCGCGCTGCGCGAGCACCTCGCCGAACTGCTCGGCCAGGACCTCGACGAGGAGCGCATCGCGCTGCGGGCCCGCGCCGAGCGCCTGCGGGAGCTCGACGCGCCGATGTCCTCGCCGCTGAAGGACCCGGAGTCGCACCAGCGCCCGAAGCCCCGCGCCACCGCCCACCGCGCCGAGGCCACCGCCAACGGCACCGTCGGCTCCCACACCACCCACGGCCCCCACGGCCCGACGGTGACGGGCGTCCCGGAAGGCTGGGACCGGCGCGATTCCTTCGACTCCCGCGACGACAGCGAGCCGGTCGACGTGCCCGTCGTGGACGGCGGCCCGTCCGGGCAGTCCTACGGCGGCTACGACACCGGTGATTTCCGCGCCGTGCCGTGGGAGACCACCCCCGCCACCGCCCCGGAGAAGGAGCCCGAGCCGGTGCCGGACTACGGGTGGGCGAGCAAGGTGAGCAAGCCCGCCGAGGACAGGCCGGCCAAGCCCGCCAAGCCGGCCGAACAGCCGAAGGAAGAGAAGAAGGAAGAGAAGGCCGAGACCAAGTCGCAGTACCGGCCCCAGCCCGACGCTGCCGAATCCCGCCCGACCGCCGTGCTGCCGCGCATCGAGGGCGAGTCCGGCGATTCCGGCGAGACGGACGCCGGTTGGGCGAGCGATTCGCCCGAGACCGCCGACTTCCCCAAGATCGGCGATCGGCCCGCGCACGGCGCACATGAGGCCGCCGCCGCCACCGATGCAGCCGCTGCCGCCGCCCGCGCCGGTTCGGATGCCCCCGCGGATGCGGAGGCCGAGGAAGAAGGGTCCGGCCGCCGCTCCCGCCACGGCCGCCGCCGCGCCGAGGACCACGAGGGCGGCCTGACCGTCGCCGAGCTCCTCGCCCAGATGCGCGCGCGCAAGGACTCCGGGGAGTAGGCGGCCAGTGCCGGGAGCCCCCCGACTCACCGCCGCCGTCATCTCCGCCGGAGCGGTCGGCACCGCGGTGGGCGAAGCGCTCGCCCGCGCGGGCCACGCCGTCACCGCGGTCGTCGCCCGCTCCGAGGCGTCGAGGGCGCGCGCCGCGCTGCGGCTGCCGCAGGCCCGCATCGCCGACGTCGAGTCCGCCGCGCGCGACGCCGAACTGATCATCCTGGCCGTGCCCGACCCCGAACTGCCGGGCGTCGTCGAGCGGATCGCCCCGCACGTCGGCCCCGGGCGCATCGTGGCCCACGTGGCCGGTTCCCGCGGCCGGGCGGTGCTCGACCCCATCGCCCTGACCGGCGCGCTGACCATCGCCGCGCACCCCGCGATGACCTTCGCCGGCGTGCCCGAGGACACCGACCGCCTGGCCGGGTGCCCCTGGGGCGTCACCGTCGGCGACGAGCTCTCCCGCACCGTCGCCGAACTGCTCATCTCCGAAATCGGCGGCCGCGCCATCCCCATCCCCGAAAGCCGCCGGCCGCTGTACCACGCGGCCATGGCGCACGGCTCCAACCACCTGGGGGCCGTCGTCGCCGACGCCGTCGAACTCCTCGCCCGCACCATCTCCGACCGCGGCGACCCGGCGGCGGGGCATTCGCCCGCGGCCGCCCGCGAACAGGCCGCCGCCCTGCTCGGTCCACTGCTCGGGGCCTCGCTGGAGAACGCCCTGAAATGGGGCCCGCGCGGACTGACGGGACCGGCCGCCCGCGATGACGCCGGCACCGTCGCAAAGCACCTCGAGGTCATCGGGGACGAGCTGCCGCGGGTGACCCCCGCTTACCGCGCCATGGCGCGGCGCATCGCCGAACTGAAGGGTTCGGCCGCCGTCCTGCGCGAATTGGGGGACCCGGGGGACGGGGCCGACTAGGATCGGCCGGGGCCGGGAGACTACCGTCTATCGGGAATTCTCCCCGGCCACCCTTGGGGGAACCACGACGAACGTCAGTCGGGCGTTCGCGCATTTTCGGAGGAAACGTGAGCGGCTACACCGCCGGAGACATCACAGTCCACGACACGATCGCGGGAATCTCGCAGGTCACGCGCGCCATGCGCAAGACCGGCCGGCCCGTCGTCCTCGTGCCCACCATGGGCGCGCTGCACGAGGGGCACCTCGAGCTGGTCCGGGCGGCGCAGTCGCTGCCGCGCGCCGTGGTCGTCGTGTCCATCTTCGTCAACCCGCTGCAGTTCGGCGAGGGCGAGGACTTCGACGCCTACCCGCGCACGCTCGACGACGACGTCGCGAAGCTCAAGGCCATCGGCTGCGAGCTGGTCTTCGCGCCCACCGCCCGCGAGATGTACCCCAACGGCTTCCGCTCCACCGTCCAGCCGGGGCCGCTTGCCGACGAGCTGGAGGGCGCCACCCGCCCCGGCCACTTCGCCGGCGCGCTGACCGTGGTGAACAAGCTGTTCAACATCACCAACTGCACCGACGCCATCTTCGGCGAAAAGGACTACCAGCAGCTCGCGCTGATGCAGCAGATGGTCACCGACCTGAACATGCCGGTGCAGCTGCACGGCGTGCCCGTCATCCGCGAGGCCGACGGCCTGGCCATGAGCTCGCGCAACCGGTACCTCTCCGACGCCGAGCGCGAGCTGGCCGTCACCCTTTCGGCGGCGCTGACCGCCGGCGCGCACGTCGGCGACCACGGCGCGGAGGCCGTGCTGTCCACCGCCCGCGCCGTGCTCGACGAGCGCCCCGAGGTCGACGTCGACTACCTGGAACTGCGCGGCCCGGGCCTCGGCGCCGCCCCCGAGGAGGGCGAGGCCCGGCTGCTGGTCGCCGCCCGGGTGGGTACGACGCGGCTGATCGACAACGTCGGCGTGCTGCTCGGCGACATGCGGGAACGCGAGATCGCCCAGGCCGCGCTGTCCGCCGCCGGCGTCGACGACGCCCCGCTGACCGAAGAGGAGATGGCCGAGCTGAAGAGGCTCAAGGCCCGCGTCGACGAGGTCCGCGCCGAACGAGAGGCGCGCGAGGCCCGCGAGGGCCTGCGCGGCGCCGGTTTCGCGGCGGGGGGAATGGGTTTTCGCGCCGAAGGCGTTGAGGGTGGTACGGTGCGTCGTCCGGTTTCGGAGGGCGATGTCGCCGGAACCACCGATTCCGCAACCGCCGATCCCGATACCGCGTCCGAAGGAGGCCGCTGATGTTCCGCACCATGCTGAAGTCCAAGATCCACCGCGCCACCGTGACGCAGGCGGATCTGCACTACGTCGGTTCCTGCACGATCGACGCCGATCTGCTGGAGGCCGCCGACCTGCTCGAGGGCGAGCAGGTCGACATCGTCGACATCGACAACGGCAACCGCCTGACCACGTACTGCATCACGGGCGAGCGCGGGTCCGGCATCATCTCGATCAACGGTGCCGCCGCGCGACTGATTTCGCCCGGTGACCTGGTGATCATCATCGGCTACGGCACGATGACCGACGAGGAGGCGCGCACCCGCAAGCCCAACGTCGTCTTCGTCGACGAGAACAACCGCATCGTCACCGAGGGCGACGATCCCGCCAACGTGCCGGTCGGTTCCGGCCTGTGGGATCCCCGCAAGCCCGAGGAGTTCTAGGCGCGGCGGATTCTCCCGGCCGGCGCTGCTAGGTCAGCAGCTGGCCGGCCTTGTCCAGTTCGGCATACGCGCGGCGAAGATTCACCACCGCGACCTCCTCGGCCGGATTGAGCATCCGCAATGCGAGTCCGTCCAGCTTCGCCCGCTTCTGCCGGACGGCTTCGATGATCTCGAAGCCCGAGGCGAAACGGGAAAGGCCGAGCCTCTGCCCGTTCGAGGTGCCCTGGCACACTTCGAATACCGCGGCGGTGATCTCGGGGTCCGCTCCGTTCATGAGCAGAGCCTTGAGATCGCCCAGCAACAGCACCGGGTACATCCGCGGGTCGAATCGGAGGGCGGAGGCGAGGCGCCGGATCTCCGGTCCATGCTCCCTGTGCTCGTAGACGAGCCGCTCGAAACGCTCGACGCAACGCCAGGCCCTGTGGAGCCGCGCGTACGGGCCGAGGGCTTCGTGGAGGGATTCCTCGAGCGCGGGCACCCCCGAGCGCTCCTTGAGCCAATGGGTCAGCTCCGTCGCGCCCCCGTCCACGCGCCGGCGTCCTTCGATGAGCCCGTACTCGCCGATCACTTCGATCAGCTCGAGAATCTCGTCGCGATCCGGCGTGCGCGGGCCGTGAACCAGGGCCATGATTTCCGCGGGGGACTTTTCCCGGTTCGCTGCGACGCGGCGGGCGAATGATTCCGTGACCGCGCCCCCGATGGCCGACTGCGCCATCAGCCCCGCGACGGGAATCACGCGGAAGACGAACTGCCGGAGCTGATCGAGAAGCACCGACGAATGCGCGAGCGCCGCGTCGATCGGATCTTCCGCGCCCAGCGCCCCCGGCCCGAAGGAATCCGCGCGCGACAAAACTCCCAGCAGGTTCAGGGGAGTGAAGCCCAACTGCTGGACGAACTCGATTTCGTCGGCGCGCGGCACCGCATCGAACAGGAACACGGCGGCATCGGCGGACGCGGACGCCTCCCTGGTCTGCTCGAAACCGTCGATGCCCAGGGCCCGCCTGGTCGTCCGCTCATTGGCTTCGGTCAACGTGGCCAGCCCCGGGGTGTCGATGAGCGTGTAGTTCCGCAGGGCACCGGCCGGCATCCACCGCTCCACGAAGTCGACCTCGTCCGCGGGGACGGACAGAGACGCGACCTCTCCCCTCCGGGTGGCGACGGGAATGCGATCGCCCGTCTTCAGCACCACTTCCGCGCGATCCGGGGCCCCGTACTGGTACGCAGTGACGGCGTTCGTGGCCTCGAGGGTCGCCGTCTCGGCCACGGGGGCACCGATCAACGCGTTGACCAGGGTGGATTTGCCCGCCTTGAGGCGGCCCGTGATCACGATGCGGGGCGGCTTCGACAGCTCGTCGGAGATGGCGTCGGATTCCGCCCGCAGTTCGGGTGACAGGCGTGCCAGGGCCGACAGGGCCGAGTCCAGGGCGGATTGGATGGGGTCCACTACCGTGCTCCTCCGCGGTCATCGGCGCCGGGGGACTCCGGCACCGCATCTTGTTCGAGTACTTCGATCATCCGCTCGACGCGCAGGATGCTCTTCACCACCACCGCGTGGTTCTTCTTCAGCCGTTCCAGCGAGCGCTTCCGCGAGGCACCGTCCCGTTCCGCCTGGGCTTCGGCGACCCTGATTTGGCGCTGCAAGTCTTCGGTGGCCTCGCGGAGTTGAGCTCGGTACCTCAGCACGATCGCGGGCCTGGCGCTCGCGGCGACCGAGTCGATCAGGCGCGAGGTGAATTGCTTGGTGGTCACGGTGGTTTCCCGGATCCAGGTCACGAGATTGTTCTTGCCGGTGCGCATCGCCTTGAAACCGACGTTGAAGGCCACCCAACCGACGCCCGCGATCAAGCCGAGACCCGCGAAGGAAACCACCGTGGCCAGGGCCGTGCCGATCATCGTGCCGCCGGAGACGCCCATCATGAGCATCATGGGGTCGACGATGCCCTCCCTTTTGCTCTTTACGGAGGAAGTGCGGAGCTCGCGATCGAGGAGCGCGCCCTTGATGTCCTCCTCGATGTCGCGCCACACCAGTTCCGATTTGAAGCGCGGCTCGACGATCTCCGTCCGGAGCTCATCGGTGTAGGCGGTGAGCGCCGAGACGACTGCACCATTGAATTCCGCCTCCATGAGAGACGTGAAGTACTGGGGGTTCTTCCGGAGGACCTTCATCCCGGACTTCGAGATCCGCTCCGACCAGGACTGGCGGATGCGGTCCAGTTCCGAATCGAGCTGCAACGCCACCTTTTGACGCAGCAACGTCAGGTCGCGGCCGAGGTAGTGCTCCCACTGTTCCATCTCGCGCTTCAGCGCCTTGAGTTCGTCCAAGTCCTGCGCGAGCTTGGGCACGACCCCGGCACCCTGCTCGACGACGGCCAGTTCTTCCTCGAGCTTCGCCTTCAATTTCTGCAGCGTCGCCGCGGCCACGCGCAGCCCGTTGATGGCCGGAAGGTTCTCCGCGTTGGCCAGGCGCCGGAAGATGGCCTCCCGGAGATCCCCGATGCCCGAGAATGAACGCATCAACTCCATGTCCCCTGGATCGGGGGATTCGTACGTGGCCATCACGCTGGACACCGGAATCACCGGGAGTTCCCGGCCGACATGCGCGAGCAGGAGTTCCCGGTTCTGTTCGGCGATGGACCTGAATCCGGTGGCGTGCTTGTCGGTCTTGGTCACCGCCACGATCACGGAGCCGATTTCCGAGCCCGTGGTGCGGATGAAGTCCATTTCGGGTTTCGTGATCGGGGTCGAGGCATCGACCGTCACGACGAGGATCGTCGCCTGCCGTGCGTTGGTGACGGCCAAACCGGCATGGTCGGAATTGATGCCGCCGACGCCGGGGGTGTCGATCACGATTGCGTCTCCCATGGCGGAGTCGGAGACCGCGACGAATGCCCTGGTGGGCCGATCTTCCGCGGGATCGCCGGGAACGCTGGCCGTGGGCGAGGTGACGTGCGCGGCCAATTCCCCGTGTGGGATCGCGACCGCGCGGTCGGGGTAGAAGAGCTCCGCCATTCCGCTTTGCAACGCCTCCGATTCGGGGCCGAGCGCGATCGCCGTCGAAGTCGTCAATCCGACGCCTTGGGGCGAGGCCCCCGGCATACCGACCAGGGCACTGGCCAACGCCGACTTGCCGCGGGATACTTCGCCGACCACGACGACCGTCTTCTGCTGGGATGCCGCGGAAAAGCGCTCGCGGGCCACGTCGCATTCCGACGCGTATCCGTAGGGGAGCAGCACCTGGTCGATGACGTGATCGAGCAGCGCCGAAGCTTTCTCCAGCGGCGTGGACGGCATTGCCTTGGTCATGTTCCTCCTAGCGCGGTGCAGCACGGTGCGGTGCAGCACCGCTGCCCACTGCGCACAACATTATTGCAGGGGAACCCGGGGGTGGGCGGGGCAAAAGATGTAACCATCCGGATGAACGCCCCATCTAACTTCATGAAGGTCCGCCACCGGTCGCCGGGAAACCCCGAACGGCCCGTGGCAGGGACGTGATCGATCCGAAGGAGCACCGGAATGAAGAAGAAAAAGATGGCGACGATGTTCGCGGCAATTGCCTCGTGCATTGTCTTGGTCGGCTGCGGGGGAGATGTCGCCCCCGATGCGGCGGGAGCGGAGTCCTCGGCGGATCAGGCGTCGCCCCCGTCCGCGGCTTCGGGGGTCGATCCCGGCTCGTTCGATTCGGGCCCGTTCTTCGACAAGTACCGGATTCCGCTCAAGAAGATCGATAACGCGGAAGTCGGACGCGTCGTCGAAAGCACCGCCATCGGCAACAGCATGCCCTTGGCCTCCGAAATCGATCCCGATTTCACCGTCGGAAGGGGCGGCCGCGAGGTGATCGGCAGTGCGTCGACTTCCTTCTTCTTCGGCAAGGAGAACATTGAGTCGCTGAAGCCGTTCGATCCTTCGTATCGCGGCGGCTATTTCCGCCTTGCCAACGATGTGGGGCGGAACAAAACCGTCACGGTCGCGGCGTTGCGCTACGAAACCCCGGAAATAGCGGCACGGGCAAGTGCCGCACTGTACGAGTCCTACACCAACTCCGCTCCGACTGAAAGTGAATCCATGAAGGGAGAGGGGTGGGTCAATGGTTTGCCCACGACGCGGGCGATTGTTTGGGCCACCGAGCACAAGGACGATAAGAATGAAGCGATGTTCACTTTCTCGACGGAGGGGGAGTTCATCTTCTACATTTACTACGAAGGGGGAGAAGGGTCCATCAAGGACATCCGCGAATTCCACTCGGAATATCTTTCCCGTGTTCCGGACATGGTGGCGGAACTGGCCGACATTGCGAAGACGGATGAGTCCGGCAAGGTAGTGGAGTGGCCGGAGGTGGATCCCGATGGATTGCTGAGGTACGCGGTTTCTCCGCTCGGCGACGAAAAACCTGCACTCTTCCCCGCGACCAACAACCCTCGCGGATATGCTGGCACTCAGAGTTTCGTGACGGAAACGAAGCAGGCCGTTGAGCTGTCGGGAATCGAGTCCTTGGGCGTCTACAACACGGCCGTGGCTAGGGCTCGCAGCAACACGGGGGCGCAGGCGATGCAGAGCGCGGTGATCACCGTCTACGAGTCGAAGGATTACGAGATCTACGAGGATCCCCAGGGGCTCCCCGATGTCACGTGCGCCGAAGGGGCCCCTACGCCGGGCGGCATGCACTTGACCTGCGTGATGGTGTACGGCGACAAGGTCGCAATTGGCGAAGAAGTCTATTTCGAGCGTTCAAGCGGGAAGTCCCGGGACGTTCGGGAATCCGAGTCCGAAAAGAACAAGCCGAAAACCCTGGAAGAGGCCCGAAAGCGCCTTTCGCAGAAGATGGCGGCGCAGTACAAAATCTTCCGTGACGCGGAAGTCAATCCGGAAGGGTCGAAGCTTCCCGGCGCTGAAGTGCGGGATGAGCCTTCCAGTGAGGCGCCGACCGTTTCCGGAACCATGTCCACGGAAAAGCCGGCCGGGTCCGCCGAGCCGACCCCGGAGAAGTGAGGGTCGGACATGAGCGCAGTCGCGACGAAGACGAAAGCAGGTTCTTGATGTCCGGCAACGAGTGGATTTTGGGCATTGACTTCGGAACGTCAAACACGGCCGCGGCCCATACGAATCCGATCAAGGGCGTTATCGAAGCGGTGAATCTCGGCCATGGCAACGCGACGATGCCGTCCTCGGTCTACTACGGCTCCGAAGCCGATGTAGAGGTCGGTAACGTGGCGATCGATCGGGGCGAGGCGAATCCCGCAGGGTTCATTCCGGCGCCGAAGCGTTTGGTTCCGCAGCAGACGTTCCAGTTGAACGGCTACGACATCGACAGTTCCGCGCCGATTGCCGCCGTGTTGGCGTCGGTCGTGGAAAGGGCGACGAAGGAGCACGGCGGTGTCCGGCCCTGCGAGATCGTCTTGACTCACCCGGAATCATGGTCGGATCTGGAAATCGAGGTGCTTCGGACCGCGGCGCGCAATCTCGGGGTGCCGCCCGAGAACATCCGGATGGTGTCCGAACCGAAGGCGGCCGCCCATTACTATTCCCGGGCCAAGCGGCTGGAACCGGGCCAGCGGATCGCCGTGTTCGATTTCGGCGGTGGCACGCTGGACGTTGCGGTGCTCGAGGCTCAGGACGACGGCTCCTTTTCGGTCATCGCGGCGCGCGGGGATCAGGCACTCGGCGGAAAGAGCTTCGATGCGGTGCTCAGGGGTTGGATCGACGAGCAAATCGAGTCGTCGGATCCGGAGCTGCTGGAGTACGTGCGCACGCGATCGCCGCTCGTGGAACGGCACGCGACCGAGGACTCCCTGCGTCGCGCGAAGGAGTTGCTTTCGGAGTCGTCGGTCGCTTCGGTGAGCGTCATCGCGGCGGGCGAAATCCACCAGTTCCAGATAGCGCGGAGCGAGTTCGAGGAACTCGCCCGCCCGCTGATCGATCGCGCCGTCGATTTGACCAGGAAGACGCTGGCGGACGCCGGCATCGTCGGAGCGAACGAGATCGAAGCGCTCTATTTGACGGGTGGGTCGTCCCGTATTCCGGCGGTGCAGGAGGCACTGAAATCACTGGGCCCGCTGGCGACGCTCGACGACCCGAAAACCGTCGTCGCGCAGGGCGCGCTGAGCGCGGTCGGTCCCGTGCTGACTCACTTGCGGGCGGGGCCGCCCCCCTCGGGGCCGGTGGGCGCGGAGGAAGAATCCGCGCGGGCGAGCCTTCCGGAAACGATGAGGGAAAGTGTGATCGGGGATTCGCCGGCCCCGACGAAGCCCTTGGCGCGGGCGGGTTCCCGGAGCAGATGGCCCCTCTTCGCGGTCGTCGGCGCCCTGGTGGCGGTGGCGTTGATCGGGGGTGGCGCTTGGGCGGTCAAATCAGCGTCCGGGGATTCCGACGAAGCCGTGGCAAAGCCAACGTCCGGCGCGGCGACTCCGTCAGGCGAAAACACGGGTTCGTCGGAGCAGTCGCCCACGGCCGATGCGGGGCGGGCGACGGCGTCGCCGGTCGACAACGCGCTGGCGGCGATCCCCGCGGGCATGGAACCGGAGATCGGCCGGTGCGTCGAGTCAAGTCACTATCGCGCGGGAAACCCTGCCGGGATCAATTGCGACGTCGTCAATTCGGATCGGATGGCCGAGTTTTTCAACTTCAGTCGGGAATTCGACAAACCCCAACTCTCTTTTTACGTGAGCGAAGTCGGCGCGAAGGGTGAACGCACCAGCGCGCGGGATGGGAACGGTTACGGGGACGTCGTCCTGCGCGATTTCGACCGTGACCGCAGCACGTCGGTCTACGTGTCAAAGGAAACGTATTCGGAGACGAATGTTCGGGCGATCTACGTCGACGTTGAAAAGAACCTCATCATCGAGGCGAGGCATCTGAAGGGTCCGGACGAGGCGATTGCCATGTTGCGTGCATTTGATTTGTTGCCCGCCGATTCTCAGCCGATCCCCGAGGGCGAGTGAGCTGCGGCCGGTGGGGCGTCATTTCGTTAAGGTGGGATCCGACCGGAGTGCGAGGGAGGTGCATGGTGGTCCCGAGCGAAGACCCGTTGTTTGAGCTCGTCGGGTTTCCCGATGATGAATGGCCGTCGTTTCTCGACTTCGCGCTGAACAACGATCCGGTGGTCGGCGACGGCGAACTGGTTCCGGAGGATTCGCCGGTGGCCGCCGACGGGCTCGACTTCGGCGAGGATGCGCCGGCCGGCGTCGGCGGCGAGGATGGCGACGAGGATTCGGGGCCGGCCCCGGATGATTTCGACGTCGGCGTCGAATCCCCGGAGACGACCGATTGGGGGGTCGGGGAGGATGGGGGCGCGGGGCAAGAAGTTTCCTCCGAAGACGGTGCCGACGGCCCGTTCGCGATAGAATCCCCGGAAACCTGGGATTCGGCGGAGGGCTCGCTCTGACGTTCGGTGTCCGGAACCCGGTGTCATGACCGTGAGCCGTTCGTCTGGGAAAGGGGTCGTTCCGGATGCCCCGTGAGGAGCTGGAGATCGTCCGCGAAGCCCTCGGCGGCGATCAGCGTGCCTTCGCCGAGCTCGTGACGCGGCATCGGTTGAAGGCGTGGAACGTGTGCCTCCGGATCTGCTCTGACCAGCATGATGCCGAGGATGCGTTCCAGTCCGCGATTGCGCTGGCTTGGCGCAATCTGGGGAAGTTCCGGGGAAACTCGGGTTTCGGCACCTGGTTCTACCGCATCGCCTCGAATGCGTCGCTCGAGCTGGTTCGTTCCCGGCGGGACGTGGTGTCGCTGGACGGGGAACTGGGGGATGGGAAAGAGGTCCATTTGGTCGGGCACTCGCCGAGTTTCGAAAACTCGGTGGTCGACTCCCAGGAACTGAGGGCGGCGCTGGAGGGGTTGACCCCGGAGGCCCGTGAGGCGATCGTCCTTTTCGAGATCGCGGGGCTGAAGGTCGCCGAAATCGCCGATCACCAGCAGTCGACGCTCTCGGCGACGAAGGTTCGGCTCCATCGGGCCAGGAAACAGCTCGCGTCCGCGCTGGTGCATGACGGGTAGTCCGATCGCCGTCGCCGATTGACGGGCGCGGGGCTGCCGTCGCGGGGTTGCCGGGGTGGGGCCGCCGGTGGGGGTCGCCTGGGTGGGGGTTGGAGCGAGGTCACGGAAAAACATAACGAAAAACATTGCGCTGGCGGGCGTCGCGCAGTAGGGTAACGAATATCGATGGGGTATCGACATTCGTTACCCTCCGCATCAAGGTCCGAGGAGGCCGACATGTCCACCTGGAACGACGAAACACGGCGGCGCGACGGGCGCCGCTATCCGGAGCCCGCGACGCCGCGCCGCGAACGCATCGACATCTACGCCACGGGTGCCGCGCTGGCCTTGGCCTTGCTTCTGCTGCTCAATCACGCGCTGCGCCCATTGCTCGACGGCGAAGGCGTCCCCGCCAAGGTCGCCCGCATCGCCGGCGACGCCGCGGTCGACGAGGGCCGGGCGGTCTCCCGCGAGGCCATTTCCGACGGTGCCGCGAATTTCCTGTGGGCGGCCCATTGGATCGGGGCGGCGGCCCTGCTGGTGGTGGTGTTGTGCGCCGCGGGTCTCACCCGCAACTTCCTGCGCGGTGACTTCTTCACCCTCGGCTCGTACCGGTGGGTGTCGGCGTTGTGCTGGGCGCTCATCTTCTATCTGCTCGTGCCCGGTTTCGTGGGCATGCTCGGCGGCAACATGGTGCTGCGCGACCTGGGCCGGGACTGGTTGAGCATTCCGGCGATCGACACCAGCGACTTCATAGTCATGTACGTGCTGGTGATGACCCTCTCGCTCGTCGCCGTGGCCATCCGCCGGGCCAGCGTCCTGGAGCGGGACACGGAGGGCCTGGTCTGATGGTTCCCCCTCCCGCCGCCGAGGCCGACGGCCACCGGGTCCGCTGCCACCTCGACCGGCTGCTCGAGGAGCGGGGCCTGACGCTCCGGGCTCTGTCCGAGATGGTCGGCATCAGCACGGTGAACCTGTCGGTGATGAAGAACGACCGTGCCAAGGCAGTTCGCTTTTCGACGCTGACGGCGTTGTGCGACGCGCTGGCGTGCACCCCGGGAGACTTGTTCTCCGTCGAGCCGTCGTAAAGCAAAAGCCGGGGCCTGCACCGCCCGCCCTCAGCCGGCAAGCGCCTCGAAGAACCGGGCCATGACCAGCGCACCCGGGTCGGCGACGCCCTTCGCGGCGTCGCCGACGTAGCTCGCCCGCCCCTTGCCCGCGACCCGATCAGCGGTCGCCTCCGCGCCGGTGGCCGCATGGTGCGCGGCGTCGGCGAGCGTGCCGCCGTCCTCCAGCGCCAGCACCGCCGGTTCGATCGCGTCGACGACCGTGCCGTCGCCGACCTGCGCCCCACCCAGCTCCACCACCGCGTCGAGGCCAGCGCGGGCCACGGCGGCGAGATCCACGTCGGACAGGGATTCCGCGTCCCCCGCGGTGGCGCCCATCGTGGCGAAAAACAGGCCGAAGACCGCCCCCGATGTGCCTCCCGCCCGAACCAGATACGACTCGCCCAGCGCGTGGAGCACTGCGCCGACCGTGCCGCGCAACGGCAGGTCGAAGGGGGCGAGCGCCTCGCGCATGTTCACTCCGAAATCCCCGTCGCCGGCCTTTCGGTCCAGCTCCGTCAACTCGTCGGAAGCGGCGAGGACCCGCTCGACCCATGCGGACAGCTCCGGCTGTGCCGGGCCGGAGTCGGCCGCGGGCAGGTCGTCGAGCGCGCCATCCGAAATCTCGGGAACGCCGGAGTAGGGGGCCGGGGCGTCCCAGGCCGGCGCGGAGGTGGGGGCGTCGAGCAAGTCGAGCAGATCGTCGTCGACGCCGAGCACCGTCAGCGAAAACCCGGCCATGTCCCACGCGGTGATGTAGTTCCCGCACATCGTCCGTTCGATGCGCGCGCCCCGGGATTCCAGTTCGCCGCAGGCCAGCGCCAGAATCGCCTCGAGCTCCAGGCCCGCGATGCCGCCGAGGCCATTGGCCAGGACAAGTACGCGGTCGGGGGAGCCCGCGGCGCCGTGGACCTCGTCGATCATCTCGGCGACGGCGTCCTCGACCGACATGCGCTTGCGGCGGTCGACGCCGCGCTCGCCGTGGATGCCCACGCCGAACTCGGCTTCGTCGTCGGCGAGGGAGAAGGACTCCGCCGAACCCGGGGTGCGGGCACCGCCGAGCGACATCGCGATCGACCGCGCGCGGCGCGCGACGTTGCGCCCCACGTCCGCGACCACCCCGAGCTCCGCGCCCCGGGCGGCCGCCGCGCCGCAGGCCTTCTCCACCAGGATCGTCGCACCCGTGCCGCGGCGCCCGGGGCCGCCGGATCCGCCGGCCACCCCGTCGCCGTCACCGTTCCCGCCTCCGTCGCCGTTCCCGTCCCCCAAGTCGGTGGCGACGTCGTCGCCGACCAGCACCGTCTCCACGCGGATGCCCTCCTCGGCCGCGAGAGCGGCGGCGACGCCGAAGTTCATGACGTCACCCGTGTAGTTCTTCACCACGTGCACCACGCCGGAGCCGTCGTCGACGGCGCGGGTGGCCTCCAGCACCTGGCGCGCGTTCGGCGACGTGAAGATGTGCCCGGGGCACACCGCCCCGAGCATGCCCTCGCCGAGAAAGCCGGCGTGCAGCGGTTCGTGCCCCGAGCCGCCGCCGGAAACCAGGGCCACGCCCTTCTTCCGGTCGGTCAGCTCGAGGAAGCCCCGGTCGCGCCAGGCGATGTCGGAGCGCCCGGCCACCATGCCGGCCAGGCCCAATCGGTACGGAGTCGTCGCGTCGTCGAAGAATGCGCCCATGCCACGACGGTACGGGCCGCCGGCACATCCGGCATGCGCCGGAAACCGCCGAAAAGTTCCCGCCGATACGGATGCTCACCAACCGTTAACTTAAGCGTCACCTTTCAATCACCGGCGGTCCACCCGGGCGTCCTAACCTTTTCTGCGTCTGGGCCCCGCCGCGGAGCGTTCCGCCGGTGGGGCCGACCCCATGAAGCCAGCCCAGAAATGAATGAGGTGCGCCGTGGCGCTGATCAACAAGAACCTGCTGAAGAACCCGTTCGCTTCTTCCCGTAGCTCCCTGACCTGCACGTACAAGTGCGGCAACGCGTGCCGCGACGAGGCCCCCAACGAGTTTTCGGCGAACGAGTACTTCGGTGACGTCGCCAAGCGCGCGTACAGCCGCCGCCAGGCCCTGAAGGCCGGCGGCGCCGCCACCGTCGCGTTCGGCGGCGCGTCGCTGCTCGCGGCCTGCACCTCCGGCGACGGCGACGGCGGCACGACCACCGCGACCACCGGCAAGGACGGCAAGGGCGGCGAGGCCCTGGAGGGCATGCGCTTCCCGGTCGTCGAGCCGAACGAGAAGGACGAGGTCGTCATCCCCGAGGGCTACGAGCAGAACGTGCTCATCGCCTGGGGCGACCCGGTCGAGGACGGCGCCCCGGAGTGGGACTTCGACAAGCAGACCGCCGAGGCCCAGAAGAAGCAGTTCGGCTTCAACAACGACTTCGCCGGCGTCCTGAAGGCGACCGACGGCACCCTGGTCTACGTCTGCTCGCACGAGTACACCACCGAGCCGATGATGTTCCGCGACTGGGACGTCGAGAAGACCACCGAGGAGCAGGTCAACATCGGCATCGCCGCCCACGGCCACACCGTGCTGGCGGTCGAGGAGGACGACAAGGGCTTCCTCAAGCCGATCAAGGGCCACGAGCTCAACCGCCGCATCACCGGCTTCACCGAGTTCACCGTCACCGGCCCCGCGGCCGGCCACGAGCTGCTGAAGACCAAGGCCGACCCGAGCGGCAAGAAGGTCATCGGCACGTTCAACAACTGCTCCGGCGGCATCACCCCGTGGGGCACCATGCTCTCCGGCGAGGAGAACGTCGACCAGTACTTCGGCGGCATCGACAAGGTCGACGACGACGAGCTGAAGGACAAGTACTCCCGCTACGCCATCAAGAACGAGAAGTCCGACCGCGGCTGGGAGAAGTACCACGACCGCTTCGACCTCTCCAAGGAGCCGAACGAGCCGAACCGCTTCTACTGGATCGTCGAGATCGACCCGTCCGACCCGAAGTCGACGCCGGTCAAGCACACCGCCCTGGGCCGCTTCAAGCACGAAGCCGGCCAGATCCACGTCACCGACGACGGCACCGTCGTCTGCTACATGGGCGACGACGAGCGCTTCGAGTACATCTACAAGTTCGTCTCCTCCCGCAAGGTCAAAGAGGGCGACCTCAAGCACAACATGGGCATCCTCAACGAGGGCACCCTGTACGTGGCCAAGTTCAACGGCAACTCGCCGGCCGACCAGATCGACGGTTCCGGCGAGCTGCCCGAGGACGGCAAGTTCGACGGCGAGATCGAGTGGATCCCGCTGATGACCGCCAAGGCCGACGGCTCCGGCGAGTCCCACGTCGACGGCATGGACGCCGCCGAGGTCTGCGTCTACACCCGCCTGGCCGGCGACAAGGTCGGCGCCACCCGCATGGACCGCCCGGAGGACGTGGAGGCGTCGCCGGTGACCGGCAAGGTCTACGCCGCGCTGACGAACAACAAGTACCGCGGCATGTCCAAGGGCGGCGACCAGGGCGTCCAGGACAACAAGCCGGACAAGTCGACCGACGGCGCGGGCCGCCCCTACGAGGGCCCGACCGAGGTCGCCCCGATCACGGAGAACAAGAACGGCCTCGTCCTGGAGATGGAGGACGACCACGCCGGCACCAAGGGCAAGTGGAACCTGCTGCTCGTCTGCGGCGACCCCGATGAGGCGTACTCCTACTTCGGCGGCTTCGACAAGAAGTCCGTCTCGCCGATCTCCTGCCCCGACAACCTGGCGTTCGACGAGTACGGCAACCTGTGGATCTCCACCGACGGCAACGCCCTGAAGTCCAACGACGGCCTCTACGCCGTCGCCGTCGAGGGCGAGCGCCGCGGCGAGGTCAAGTGCTTCCTCACCGTGCCGGTCGGCGCCGAGACCTGCGGCCCGATCGTCGAGGGCAAGCGCGTGATGGTCAACGTCCAGCACCCGGGCGAGGACGACGACGCCACCCCGGCCGACCCGATCTCGCACTGGCCCGAGGGCGGCGACGCCCAGCCGCGCCCGGCGGTCGTGCAGGTCGTCCGCGCCGACGGCGGCAAGATCGGTGCCTAAAACCCCGGTCCATCGCGGGAGGTTCCCGCGTTGACCTTCCGTCATGGCCCCACCTTCCTTAAGGTGGGGCCATGATCGTCGTTGGCGGAGAAATGTTGGTTGACCTGGTGCCCGTCCCGGGGACGGACCCGGGTGGCGACGGAAGAGAGAGCGGCGGTGCCGGGGCGGGGGAGGCGGCCGGTGCGGCGGGCACCGCGCCGGCGGGGCCCGATCTGCGGCCCCATTTGGGCGGCGGCCCGTTCAACGTGGCCATCGCAGCGGGGCGGCAGGGGGCGGAGGTCGCTTTCCTGTCGAGGGTGTCCAACGACGCCTACGGCCGCGCCGGGCTGGAGCGCCTGGAAGAGGCGGGCGTCGACGTCGCCCACGTGCAGCGCGGCGGCGAACCGACGACGCTGGCCGTGACGCAGATCGACGCGGACGGGTCGGCGACCTACGACTTCCACTGGGCGGGCTCCGCCGACCGGCTGGTCGCCGATCCCGGGCCGATCGACGCCGACGTGGTGTGCCTGGGCACGTGCTCCCTGGTCTTCGAGCCGGGCGCGTCGGTCTACGAGACCATCCTCTTCCGCGAGGCCGACCGCGGCCGCGTCGTCGCGCTCGACCCGAACGTCCGTCCGGCCATCATCTCCGACCCCGCCCGGTACCGGGAGCGGTTCCGCTCGTGGTTGCCGCACGTCACGGTGCTGAAGCTCTCCGATGCGGATTTGGCTTGGCTTTACGACGACCCGCGCATCGATGCCCACCGCACGTGTTCGGAGATCGCCGCGGAGTTCGGAGGTGCCGTGGTGCTGACGGAAGGGGCCGGGGGCGCGACGGCGTTCACGGCTCACGGTGCGGTGTCCGCCGCGGCGCCGAAGGTGGATGTCGCCGACACGATCGGCGCGGGCGACACCGTGATGGGCACGATCGTCGCCGAGATCGACGCGCGGCTGCACGGAGCCGGCGGTGGCACCCCCGCGGACCTGGTCCGGCGCTGGGGGCCGGAGCAGTGGGAGCCGATCCTCGATCGTGCCGTGCGGGCGGCCGCCATCACGGTCTCCCGCGCCGGGGCGAATCCGCCGACGGGCGCGGAGTTGGACGGGGAGTGACCCGGGACTCGTTGAAGCGGGCGGGTGAGCCGGGAGAGGAACGCCATGGAGGAGTTGGTTTTCGGGGAAGACGAGGGCTTCGAGGTGCTCGTCGACGTGAAGGGCGGGGTCGGGGAGATCTTCCTGAGCATCAGCGACGACCTGGATTCCGCGTATGAGCCGGTCGGGGACGAAAGCCGGGAGAGGATCCGGCGCTTCATCGACCGGGTGGAGGAATGGCTGCCGGTCGCGGAACGCCGGCTCGAAGCCGACGCGTCGAGCATCGATCCCGCCAACGATGAGGCGTTCAAGTTGGTGAGAATCGCGATCCTGTCGGAGCTGGTGGACGCCGATCTGGTGTTCGGCCTCCAGTTCTGGGTCTCGGGCGACGTCGAGCATGGGCGTGGGATGAAGATCCGGGAGAGCGATTTTGAAATCCTCGACTATGGCTCGGCGGAAGTGGCGATATTCCCCGATTAGGCGTTCCGCCCGGCCGGCTACCGGAGCGCCGTCCACCTGAGCAACACCATGCCCTCGCCGGCTACCGGGGACATCACCGCGCCCGGTGCCGACCCGCCGCCCACCTGAGCGCCGCCGCCCCCGTCGGCTACCGGGGCGCCGTCCACCTGAGCAACACCATGCCCTCGCCGGCTACCGGGGCGCCGTCCACCTGAGCGCCGCCGCCCCGTCTTCTACCCGGTCGGGGCCGCGTCCCTTCATGCAAACCCACCCCGAATGCGCAGACCCACCCGCTGTAACGGGTGGGCCTGCGCATTCGGGGTGGGTTTGCCACGGAGGTTGCCTAGGCCGGGCACCATTCGGGGTGGGCCTGCGCATTCGGGGTGGGTTTGCCAGGGAGGTTGCGGTTGAGAGCCGGCACCGCCCGGTGCCGCCCCGCCTCCCGCCCCCGCAGGCCGCGATTCGGGGCGTTTTTCGCGGGGCGCCCGGACAGGATCCGGCACCGCCCGTATCCTTTGCTGCACGGAAGCTCCTCGCCCGCATCGGGCGCCGGGGCGCAGATGGTAACCGGATCGGACGAAAGGGCGGGACATGAACCTGATCATCGTGGTGGGGGTGGTCATCGTCATCCTGGGAGTGGTGTTGGTCGTCATGGCCCAGAAGAAAGAGACCGACGATGGCCCCCGGTACAACGATCCGCTGCTGACCGGCGAGTTCCGCAAGTTCGGGCCGACGTCCATCGCCCCGGGCGCGATCATCGGGCGCGAGGGCCACGATCACGTCGTCCGCGGCACCCTCGCGCTCAGCGAGGGCCCGTTCCGCTGGTGGGAGCACCTGCTCGACGGCGGCCGCGACGGTGCCTGGTTCGGCGTCGAGGAGGACGAAGCCGAGGTCGAGCTGACCTGGTGGCAGCGTTACCCGGGCGCCCACCAGCCGACGAATCCGCTGGTCATCGAGGGCATCGAGTACCGCGAGCAGGATCGCGGCACGGCCCATTACCGGTCCGTCGGCACCACCGGCCTGCCGCCGGAGGGGACGATGGAGTACATCGATTACGAGGCCGACGGCGGCCGTCTGCTCGGCCTCGAGCGCTGGTCCCCGAACGGCCCGTGGGAGGCGTCGTTCGGCCACCGGGTCTCGCCGGGCGAGTTGACCGTGTACTCGGCGCCGACCGACCCCAACGGCCAGTTCCCCGCCTCCGGCAACGACGGCCAGTGACCATGGGCAGCGCAATCGGCACCATGGCTCCGGCCGCCGCGGGCGCCATCGCCCTCGACGTGCCCTTCGCCGACGTCCGCGCCGCGGACCTGCGTCTCTCCATCGGCGGCGCGGTGCCCGCGATGCTCGCGAGCGTGGTCATCGACCCCCGCTCATCCGCGGCCGGGTCCCTGCCCGCGCAACCGCCGCTGACGCTCGGCATCCTCGGTTCCTCGCACGTGGCGTTCGTCGGCGATGCCGAGGCGCCCGAGCACGTCGAGGAGCTGTCCTGCACGGCCCCCGGCGGAGTCCCGCTCCACGCCGCCGGGCGGATCCCCCACGCCCCGGCCATCCGCGTCGAAAAGCTGGGCGAGGAGGGCTTCGGCTCCGTCGTCACGCGCATGCGGGGGCTTTGCGACGACCCGTCGGCCCTCGTCGCGGAGTTCCCCGGGGCCGACGGCGCCATCACCGCCGTCCGCGGGGACGCCGTCCCCGGCGGATACCGCTGGCGGACCTGGCACCTGTACCCCGATGACGCGGGCGGCGGCGAAGTCGTGGCCACCGAGTCCGTCTGGCGGAAGGGGGCGGAGCGATGAAGCGCGGCGGCATCGTCCTGATCATCATCGGCACCCTGCTGATCATCGTCGGCGCTTTCTCGGGGGCCAGGTCCGTCGAGGGCACCATCGACGACCGGTACGAACGCACCGGCAGCCCCGCCGGCGTGACCACGTGGAGCTGCGGCAACGACGATCCCATCAAGGTCGGCCGCGAGCTCCGCGAACGGCTGCGCCCCCAGGCGTACCAGGAGCACGAGGGCGCGGCGTACCTGCGCACCAAGAGGCGCACCGTCATCGTCGAAGGCGGCGCCGACGGATGCCGCATCACCGCGGAAACCCACGACCGCAGGTACTCCCACGGCGGATTCATCTTCCTCGGGCCCGGCTTCGGGCCGTCCTCGCCCGCCGGCGGATCCGGGGGCAACTCCGGATCCTGGGGTGGCGCGAAATGACCGCGAACCGCTTTTCCGACATCCACCCCGCATGAGCCAAGGAGCCCCGAGATGACCAACGCCCTCAACGACAACGGCACCTACGACTTCTTCCTCGCCGCCCGCGGCGCGGTCGAGCCCGCCGCGGAGTCGCTCGGCGAACAGCTCGCCGTCGGCGTGCCCGCCACCATCGCGTACTTCGCCACGGGCATCGTCGTGCTCGCCGTCGGGTTCGTGGTGCTCGACCTGCTCACCCCGGGCAACCTGCGCGAGCTGGTCTTCGTGGAGAACCGCGCCGGCGCCGCGGCGCTGGCCTCCGCGCAGCAGATCGCGCTGGGCATGATCATCGTGTCGGTGATCAGGGCCTCCGACGACCGGCTGTGGATCGGCATCGCGGAAACGCTCATCTACGGTGCCATCGGCATCGTTGCGCAGGGCCTGGCGCTGCTGGTGCTCGAGGCGCTGGTGCCGGGCCGCTTCCGCGACGTGGTCATGGATGCCAAGCTGCGGCCGCGCGCCGTGATGGCGGGGGTGACGCTCGTCGTGATCGGCCTGATCAACGCCGTCGCGCTGTCGTGACGCGGCAGTCGGTGAGCGAAGGGGACGCGGCCCCCGGCCGGCTCTGGCGCGCGCTGCTGCTGGCCTCCGTCGCGGCCTGCGCGGCGTGCGGCCTGATCTACGAACTCGCGCTGCTGGCGCTGTCCGCGTCGCTGGGGCGCGGCGACGTCGTGGCCACCTCGGTCATCGTCGCCGGCTACGTCGCGTCGCTGGGCCTCGGCGCCCTGCTGGCCAAGCCGCTGGTGCGGTGGGCGGCGGCGTCGTTCCTCGGCGTCGAGGCGGCGCTCGGGCTGGTCGGCGGGTTCTCCGCGACGCTGCTGTACCTGGCGTTCGCGGTGACCGGGGATTCCCTGTCGGCGCTGACCATCGCGACCATCGCCATCGGCGTGCTCGTCGGCGCCGAGGTCCCGCTGCTGATGACGCTGCTCCAGCACGGCCGCCGAGCCACCGCCGCCGAATCCGGCGCGGTGGTGGCCAACCTCAACGCCGCCGACTACCTCGGGGCGCTCATCGGCGGCCTGTCGTGGCCGTTCATCGTCCTGCCCGTGTTCGGCATGCTCCGGGGCACGGCGGTGGCCGGGCTGATCAACGTCGCCGCGGCCCTGCTCATCGCGTCGCTGCTGCTGCGCCGGATGCTCACGCGCCGCGCGCTCGCCGTCGCCGTCGCGGTGCTGCTCGCCGCGGCCGTCGCCCTGGTGACGCTGCTGTTCACCGTCCGCCAGGTCGAGGTCACCGCGCGGCAGGCGCTGTTCGCCGCGCCGATCGTCCACGCGGAGCACAGCGACTACCAGGAGATCGTGATCACCCGCTCCGGCAAGGACACCCGCCTCTACCTCGACGGCGGCCTGCAGTACTCCAGCCGCGACGAGTACCGCTACACCGAATCCCTGGTCTACCCGGCACTCGGCGCCAACCCCCGGACGGCGCTGATCCTCGGCGGCGGCGACGGGCTGGTCGCCCGCGAGCTGCTGCGCATGCCGGGCATCGAGCGCATCGTCCAGGTGGAGCTGGATCCCCGCGTGGTCGAGCTCGCCCGCACCGAACTGGCCGCCGACAACGGCGGCTCGCTCGACGACCCCCGCGTCGACGTCGTCATCGACGACGCCTTCGCGTGGCTGCGCGGCCATTCGGCAAAGCCCCGCGACATCCCCGCCGGCGGCTTCGACGTCGTCTACGCGGACCTGCCCGACCCCGACACCCCGGTGCTGGGGCGGCTGTACTCGCAGGAGTTCTACGGGCTCATCCGCGGCGTCGCCGCCCCGGGCGCCCGGCTGGCAGTGCAGGCCGGTTCGCCGTTCTCCACTCCCGACGCCTTCTGGCGCACCATCTCCACCATGCGCTCGGCGGGCTGGGCGACGACCCCCTACCACGTGCACGTGCCCACCTTCGGCGACTGGGGATTCGGGCTGGCCACGCTCGGCGCCGGCCCCGGCCCCGAGGTCACGCTGCCGCCGGGGGCGCCGCCGCTGCGCTTCCTCACCTCCGACGTCGCCGCGGCGGCCACGGTCTTCGGCGCCGACAACGCCCCCCGCGTCCTCGAACCGAGCACGCTGGCCGCCCCCGCCATCGTCGATGACCTGCGGCGCGGTTGGCGGCGCGCCGGCGAATAGGCCGAGCACGGTCCGGGCACGCACGCGCGGGCGGGCCGGAACGCGTCCGGATATGCCGTCGTAAAGCGGTGGGCTACCCTGTGAAACCGTGACTGACGCGAAGAACCCCGCCCCGAACCAGGCCCAGAAGCCCGCCACCGACCTGCCCGAGCAGCTGCGCATCCGCCGCGACAAGCGCGCCAAGCTGCTGGCCGACGGCGGCGAGGCCTACCCGGTCGAGGTCCCGCGCACCCACACCCTGGCGCAGGTCCGCGAGCAGTGGGGCCACCTGGAGGCGGGGGAGGAGACGCAGGATGTCGTCACCGTCGTCGGCCGCGTCATCTTCGTGCGCAACACCGGCAAGCTGTGCTTCGCCACCCTGCAGGAGGGCGACGGCACGCAGCTGCAGGCCATGCTCAGCCTGAAGGAGGTCGGCGAGGACGCGCTGGCCGCCTGGAAGTCCGACGTGGACATGGGCGACTTCGTCATCATCACCGGCCGCGTCATCGCGTCGCGCCGCGGCGAGCTGTCCGTCATGGCCACCGAGTGGACCATGGCGTCGAAGTCGCTGCGCCCGCTGCCGTTCGCGCACTCCGACATGAGCGAGGACCAGCGCGTCCGCCACCGCTACACCGACCTGATCATGCGCCCGGAGGCCCGCGACAACGCGGTCACCCGCATCAAGGTCATCCGCGAGCTGCGCCACGCGCTGGAGCGCCGCGGCTTCCTCGAGGTCGAGACCCCGATGCTGCAGACCCTCCACGGCGGCGCCGCCGCCCGCCCGTTCGTCACCCACTCCAACGCGCTCGACCTGGACCTGTACCTGCGCATCGCGCCGGAGCTGTACCTCAAGCGCTGCGTCGTCGGCGGCATGGAGAAGGTCTTCGAGATCAACCGCAACTTCCGCAACGAGGGCATCGACTCGTCGCACTCGCCGGAGTTCGCCATGCTCGAGTACTACGAGGCCTACGGCACCTACGACGACTCCGCCCGCACCGTGCGCGAGGTCATCCAGGAAATCGCCGAGGCCGTGTTCGGGTCCACGAAGGTGACGCTGGCCGACGGCACCGAGTACGACTTCGGCGGCGAGTGGAAGCAGCTGGAGATGTACCCCTCGCTCAACGAGGCCCTGGCCCGCAAGTTCCCCGGCCAGCCCGAGGTCACCGTCGACTCGACGGTCGACGAGCTGAAGGCCATCGCCGACGCCATCGGCCTGGAAGTGCCCGAGAAGGGCGGCTGGGGCCACGGGAAGCTCGTGGAGGAGATCTGGGAGCTGCTGTGCGAGGACCAGCTCGACGGTCCCGTCTTCGTCCGCGACTTCCCGGTGGAGACCTCGCCGCTGACCCGCCAGCACCGCTCCAAGCCGGGCGTCACCGAGAAGTGGGACCTGTACGTCCGCGGCTTCGAGCTGGCCACGGGCTACTCCGAGCTGGTCGACCCGGTCATTCAGCGCGAGCGTTTCGAGGACCAGGCCCGCCTGGCCGCCGGCGGCGACGACGAGGCGATGGTCCTCGACGAGGACTTCCTCCACGCCATGGAGCAGGGCATGCCCCCGACGACCGGCGTGGGCATGGGCGTCGACCGGCTGCTCATGGCCTTCACCGGCCTGGGCATCCGCGAGACGGTGCTGTTCCCGATCGTGAAGCCCGAGCAGAACTAGGCTCCGGAGCAGAACTAGGCTCGCGGTTTCCGGGCCACGGGCCCGGCTGCTTGACGACGGGCCGGCGTGGTGATGCGCCCGCACACCTCGGGTGAGTCCGGCCGGTTCTCCGTCATGGGCCCCGGAGTCGCCGGGGTGCCGTCGCAGCGGCACTCGAAGACGTACTCGCGGCCGGGTTCCAGGCCGTCGACGGTGATGACGTGGACGCCCGTGCCGGAGTCGCCAGCCGCGACGACGGGCAGTTCCGGCATGCCGGGCCGGGCCCAGGTGCCGCCGGGTCCGGGGATGGCCGCCGGGCCGACCGGGTCGGCCATCACCGCGGGGTCGTCCGCCGGGGCCATGGCCACTTCGCCGAGCGTCGGCACGGTCGGGCGCACGGGGCCGAAGGCGGGGTGCGGGGCGGTGCGCGAGGCGAACGCCAGCGTCACGGAAGTAGGGGTGAGGGCGACGACCGCGAGGTCCGTCGCGTCGATGCCGCCCGTCCGCACGGCCCGCGCCTTGGGGACCACCGACGCCGCGAGCAGTGCCCCGATGCCCGCCGCCACCGATGCCCCGGTTCCCGATCTTCCCGACGCGCCGCCGACCATGTCCATGGGCGGGACGCTAACGGCCGAAGGGAAACGAAAGGTTGCGGGCGCGTGACGGGGAGGTGACGCGGGGGATCCCGGGTTGCCCCGGGGCGCGCATGCCGAACGATCCCCCGGGGCGTTCCCGCGGGGCCGGGATGCGGGCGGCGCCCGGCGGACGGTGCGGCGGTGCCGCCATGATGCCGGCTGCGCCGCGGGGCTCGCAGGCGAAGCGAATTCGGCGCCGTCGGAAGGGCTTGGCGACGCGTGTACGGCGCATACCTGCGATAACGCCGTTTCCACGTTCGTCGTCAAGCGAAATATGACGCTGACCTCGTGTTTCGCGCGGGGGTGCGTTACGGGGGCGGCGATAGTGCCAATTTAGGGGTAGTTCTGCCAAAAGATGTGACAACGATCACGAGATGGCTTTATCGTTATCCCAGTAACAGTTCTGACTCGAAAGGCCATGAACCCATGAGCGAGAAGAAGAACCGCGAGGATTCGACCGTCGGCCGCAATAACCCCGGTCGAGACGCGATCGGCGCGGCAATGCGGTTCATCACGTCCATCACCGGCTCCGACTTCGCCCAGAAGTACGACCTGCAGCCGAAGCTCGATCGCGTGATCTA
Organism: Corynebacterium hansenii; assembly: GCF_030408795.1. NCBI lineage: Bacteria > Bacillati > Actinomycetota > Actinomycetes > Mycobacteriales > Corynebacteriaceae > Corynebacterium > Corynebacterium hansenii. The sequence goes on along the minus strand of NZ_CP047211.1, from coordinate 2,757,800 downwards.
CCAGTCGACCAAGTCCGGGTTCAAGACCCTGGGCGCCGCCAACCGCCAGTTCAAGAAGGTCGCCGGCTCCGGCAAGCCGCAGCGCCCCGCCCGCGACGCGCAGGCCGCGGCGCCGGACGACGCCGCCTCCGCCGAGCCCGCGAAGACCCCGTCCAAGAAGCTCTTCGACCTCACCCCGACCGAGGATCAGCAGATGATCGTCGAGACGGTGAAGGAGTTCGCGGAGTCCCGCCTGCGCGACGCCGCCGCCAAGTGCGACCACGAGGCGACCCCGCCGGAGACCCTCCTGTCCGAGGCCGCCGAGCTCGGCGTATCGCTGATCAACGTCCCCGAGTCCTTCGAGGGCATCGCCACCGGCGAGGACGTCACCACCAACGCGCTCGTCGCCGAGGCCCTCGCCTACGGCGACATGGGCCTCGCCCTGGCCGTGCTCGCCCCGGCCGGCGTCGCCGCGACGCTGACCGCCCACGGGTCCGACGCCCAGCAGAAGACCTACCTCCCGGCCTTCGCCGGCGAGGACGTCCCCGCCGCCGCCGTCGTGCTCTCCGAGCCGCGCCCCCTCTTCGACCCGCTGAAGCCGGAGACCACCGCCCGCCGCGAGGGCAACGAGCTCGTGCTCAACGGCGTCAAGTCGCTGGTCCCCAACGCCGGCGCCGCCGAGCTGTTCATCGTCGGCGTCGAGCTGAACGGCAGCCCCGCCCTGGTCATCGTCGAGTCCTCCGCCGAGGGCCTCCACGTCGAGGCCGACCCGTCCATGGGCCTCCGCGGCGCCGCACTCGGCCGCCTCGTGCTCAAGGACGTCCGCGTCCCCGCCGACGCCATCCTCGGCGGCGAGCAGATCTCCGCCGAGCAGGCCGCCGAAGAGTACCGCGACATCCTCCGCCGCTCCCGCCTCGGCTGGGCCGCGCTGGCCGCCGGCACCTCCCTGGCCGTCCTCGACTACGTCGTGCCCTACGTCAACGAGCGCGAGGCCTTCGGCGAGCCGGTCTCGCACCGCCAGGCCGTGGCCTTCATGGTCGCCGACATCAAGATCGAGCTCGACGGCCTGCGCATGATCCTCCTGCGCGGCACCTCCCGCGCCGACCAGGGCCGCCGCTTCGACCGCGAGGCCGCCCTGGCGAAGCACTACGCCACCGAGAAGGGCATGAAGATCGGCTCCGACGGAGTCCAGCTGCTCGGCGGCCACGGCTTCATCAAGGAGCACCCGGTCGAGCGCTGGTACCGAGACCTCCGCGCCATCGGCATCGCCGAGGGCATCGTCGTCCTGTAAACCGCCAGACACTTCAGAATTGAAAGAGGATCCGAAATGATCAACCTCGAACTGCCGAAGTTCCTCCGGGCGGGCGCCGGTCAGGCGCACCAGGTCGCGGCGGAAATCTTCCGGCCCGTATCCCGAAAGTACGACCTCGCCGAGCACGAGTACCCGCGTGAGCTGGACACCCTCGCGTCGCTGATGGACGGCATGGCCGATGGCGGCACGTCCTTCTCCGGCGCGGCCGGCGGCCGCGGCGACGAGAAGAAGAAGCGCGTCGGCGTCAAGAACGGCGGCAACATGGCGTCGCTGCTCAACGTCATCGAGACCTGCTGGGGCGACGTCGGCCTGACGCTGTCCCTGCCCTTCCAGGGCCTGGGCAACTCCGCCCTCGCCGCCGTCGCCACCGACGAGCAGCTCGAGAGCTTCGGCAAGACGTGGGCCGCCATGGCCATCACCGAGCCGTCGTTCGGCTCCGACTCGTCGGCCGTCACCACCACCGCCCGCAAGGACGGCGACGAGTACGTGCTCAACGGCACGAAGATCTTCGTCACCTCCGGCGAGCGCGCCGACTCCGTCGTCGTGTGGGCGACCCTGGACAAGTCCCTCGGCCGCGCGGCCATCAAGTCCTTCCTGGTGAAGAAGGGCACCCCGGGCTTCACCGTCGAGCGCCTCGAGGAGAAGCTGGGCATCCGCGCCTCCGACACCGCGGTGCTGCGCCTGGAGGACGTCCGCGTCCCCGCCGAGAACCTGCTCGGTTCCCCGGAGATCGACGTCAAGAAGTCCTTCGCCGGCGCCATGGCGACCTTCGACAACACCCGTCCGCTGGTCGCGGGCATGGCCATCGGCGTCGCCCGCGCCGCGCTCGAGGAGCTGCGCCGCATCCTGGAGGAAGCCGGCGTCGAGATCGACTACGACGCCCCCGCCTTCTCGCAGTCCGCGGCCGTGGCCGAGTACATCCGCCTCGAGTCCGACTGGGAGGCCGCGTACCTCATGGCCCTGCGCGCCGCGTGGATGGCCGACAACAAGCAGCCGAACACCCTCGAGGCCTCGGCGTCGAAGGCCAAGGCCGGCCGCATGGGCACCGACGTGACCCTGCGCGCGGTCCAGCTGGCCGGCGCCTACGGCTACTCGGAGCGCAACCTGCTGGAGAAGTGGGCCCGCGACTCCAAGATCCTGGACATCTTCGAGGGCACGCAGCAGATCCAGCAGCTCGTCGTGGCCCGCCGCGTGCTGGGCCTGAGCTCGAAGGAACTGAAGTAGCCCGGTAGGGGAGGGGGCCCGGGGACCGCCCCTGATGCGGCCCGGCCCACCCGCTTGCCGAAAACTCCCGCCCGTCCCCGGCGGGAGCGGAGCAAACCCCGGACGCTTCCGCGATGCCATCCAAGGACATCGCCGTGAGCGTCCGGGGTTTCTCGCGCTCTCGGGTCTTTGCGGAGCGGTGATTCGCCGATGCGGCGCCGGCCGCGGCGGCTACCGGCCGATGACCGCCACCGAGGTGCCGCGCAGCCGCTCGCGGGCGCCGGCGACGAGCTCATCGAACTCATCGGCCCATCCCGGGCGGTCGGCGCGGAATCCGGCGGCGGCCTCGGCGTCCGGCGACACCCCGTCGGGCCGTGCCTTCTGGATGGCCCAGGTGAATGCGGCCTTTCCCTCAAACTCCGTGGCCAACTCCGCACCCGGCTCGGTGGCCACGCCGGCGAGCACGTCGGCGATGCCCGGCACGCCCGCGACCGCCGGTGAATCCGGCCACACGGTGGTGCGGACCTCGAGCGCCGGCCGTCGGGCGCCTGCCCCGTCCGGAACCGGCTCGGCCCCCGCCGTTGCTCCCGGCGCCGCGCCCATCATCGCTCCCGCGACGATCTCCAGGCTGCGCAGCACCTTCGCGCCGGCGACGAGCTGGGCCGGCGCGAAGCCGCGGCCGGCCTCCCCGCCGCCGTGCTCACCTCCGCCAAAGTCCCCGCCGCCGTACGCGACCCGCGCATAGGCTTGCGCGTCGCGGGGATCGGACTTCACGTCCAGGCCGATCCACTCGGGGCAGTGCTCCCGCACGATGCGCCCGAGCGCCTCCGGGTAGCAGCCCGACGTGTGCAGTCCCACGGCGAAGCCCATGTCGTGCACCGCGTCGATTGCGGTGCCGAGCCCCCGGTGCATGGTCGGCTCCCCGCCGGTGAACACCACGGCGTCGAGCAGCCCCCGCCGCTCGCCCAGCAGGTCCAGCACCCCGCGCCACTCCAGGTCATGCGCCGCCGCCCCGACGTCACCGCACTTCGCCGCATCCCGAAGATCCGGGTTGTGGCAATACGGGCAGCGCCACGGGCACCCCTGCAGGAACAGCGTCGCCGCCAGCGTCCCCGGCCAATCGACGGAGGAAAAGGGCACCACGCCCGCGACGGGCACGGGAGCCGGGGCGACGTCGCAAAGCGAATCAGGCGACATGACCCTGCGAGGCGAGATGGCCCTGCGCGAAGGCCAGCCGCTCGTGGTGCTCGCCCTTCTTGCCCACGTTGAACGACGACACCGGGCGGAAGTAGCCCATGACGCGCGTCCACACCTCGACCTCGCCGCCGCAGGTCGGGCACGCGTCGACCTCGCCGGACCGGTACCCGTGCACCGGGCACACCGAGAACGTCGGCGTCACCGTGACGTAGGGCAGGTGGAAATTCTCCAGCGACCGGCGGACCAGCGCCGCGCAAGCATCGCCGGAATTCAGCGCCTCGCCCATGTACAGGTGCAGCACCGTGCCGCCGGTGTACTTCGACTGCAGATCCTCCTGCTCCGCCAGCGCGCGGAACGGGTCATCCGTGTAGCCGACGGGCAGCTGGGAGGAATTGGTGTAGTACGGCTCGTCGTCCGTGCCGGCCTGCAGGATCCCGGGGTACCGGCGCCGGTCCTCGCGCGCGAAACGGTACGTCGCGCCCTCCGCCGGCGTGGCCTCCAGGTTGAACATGTGGCCGGTCTCCTCCTGGAACTCGACCAGGCGGGCGCGGATGTGGTCGAGCAGGTCCGCGGCCATCCGGTGCCCGCGCGCCGTGGTGATGTCGTCGGCGTCGCCCGTGAAATTGCGGACCATCTCGTTGATCCCGTTGACGCCGAGCGTCGAAAAGTGATTGTCCAGGCCCGGCAGCCACCGCCTGGTGTACGGGTACAGCCCGTCGTCGATGAGCTTTGCGACGGTCCGGCGCCTGGCCTCGAGCACCCCCACCCCGAGTGCGAGCAGATCGTCGAGCTCCGCCAGCAGGGCCGGCATGTCGCCGGCGTGGAGGAACCCGAGGCGCGCGCAGTTGACCGTGACCACGCCGATGGACCCGGTCAGTTCGGCCGAACCGAACAGGCCGTTGCCGCGGGCGAGCAGCTCGCGCAGGTCGAGCTGCAGTCGGCAGCACATCGACCGGATCTGGCCGGGGTCGAGGTCGGAGTTGATGAAGTTCTGGAAGTACGGCAGGCCGTAGCGCGCCGTCATGTCGAACAGGCGGCGGGCGTTCGGGTGGTCCCAGTCGAAGTCCGGGGTGATGTTGTACGTGGGGATGGGGAAGGTGAAGGCCCGGCCGGAGGCGTCGCCGCGGCCCATGACCTCGATGAACGCGCGGTTGAGCATGTCCATCTCCGCCTGCAGCTCGCCGTAGGTGAAATCCGCGGGTTCGTCGCCGACGAAGGGGATCTGATCCCGCAGCTCCGGCGGGCAGACCCAGTCGAAGGTGAGGTTCGTGAACGGCGTCTGCGTGCCCCACCGCGACGGGACGTTGAGGTTGAACACGAACTCCTGGATCGCCTGCTCGACCTGGTCGTAGTCCAGCCCGTCGAGGCGCACGAACGGCGCGAGGTAGGTGTCAAAGCTGGAAAACGACTGCGCGCCGGCCCACTCGTTCTGCAGCGTGCCCAGGAAGTTGACCATCTGGCCCAGCGCCGACGTCAGGTGCTTCGGCGGGGCGGAGGACACGGCGCCGGCGACGCCGCCGAAGCCCTCCTCCAGCAGCGCGCGCAGCGACCAGCCCGCGCAGTAGCCGGCGAGCATGTCGAGGTCGTGGATGTGGATCGCGCCTTCGCGGTGCGCGGCGCCGGCCTCCGGCGCGAAGACGTGGTCCAGCCAGTAGTTGGCCACCACCTTGCCGGAGGTGTTGAGCATCATCCCGCCCAGGCTGAAGTCCTGGTTGGCGTTGGCGTTGATCCGCCAGTCCGCGCGGTCGAGGTACTCGTCGATGGTGGAGCAGGGGTCGATGAGGTGCGGGGAAGAGGGCGTCATGGCCCTCACCCTAAAACCCGAATCACATAAATGGGATTCGGTGAATCGTGACATTACTTACACGTATCGACGGGAACCGCCACAAGATGTGGGGCTGCACCATTGTCGAGCGGCCATAAGTTGTGTGGCCGCTATCGACGCCGACTGTTTGCCCCTCCGTTCGGGGGAGGGAGGGGCGACGGCCGCCGCGGTTTCGCGCGGCGGCCGCCGGGGATCGTCCGGCGGGGTTACTCGCAGGCGATGCCATCCCTGTCGCGGTCCAGTGCGGCGCGGTAGCCGGGCTCTCCCGCCAGGATCGGCGCGGCACCCGCGGCGCGGGCGGCCTTGCAATTGGGGTAGTACACGTCACCGCCGCCACCGGTGACCGGAGCCGGAGCCGGAGCCGGAGCGGGCGCGGGTGCGGGCTCGGGCTGGGGTTCGGGTGCCGGAGCAGGAGCGGGCTCGGGAGCCGGCTCGGGTTCCGGCTCGGGCGCGGGCTCCGGTTCGGCTGCCGGGGTGGGCTCGGGGATGGGCTCGGGCGCAGGCTCTGCCTCGGGAGCGGGCTCCGGTTCGGGCGTGGGGTCTGGCGCAGGCGCTGCCTCGGGCGCGGGCTCGGGCTCCGGTTCGGGAGCGGGGTCTCCCATGATCCCCGCGGGGGCGACCGGGGCCTCTGCGGCATCCGTGGCGCCGGCCTCGTCGGCGATGGGGCAGGCGACACCGTCTCCGTCGGGGTCGAGTTCCGGGCCGTAACCGGGGTCCCCGGCGTACAGCGGCGCGGCGCCGGCGTCGAAAGCCTGCTCGCAGTTCGCGTACGTCGGCGGGGTCGCAACGGGGACCACCGCAGGGGCCACGATCGGGGCCGGAGCCATCGTGGACGGCGTCGTGGTGGGCGTCGGGGTGGCCGACGATGAAGTGGCGGAAGTGGGGCTGGCGGACGGCGTCGTGGTGGACCGCGAGCTGGTGGACGTCGAGGAAGGTGTCCGGGAAGACGGAGCGGAACTCGACGTCGAAGAAGTGCTCGACGGTGCTTCCGCGTCCACGGTGCCGCCGGGCGAGCCGCAGGCGGCCAATGCCAGCGAGGTGGCGGCGAACGCGCTCAGCGCGACGCGCCGCAGCGGGCGACGCGTGCGACCGGTGTCGTGGGGGAGGGGGGTGCGGGGAGAACGGAATTGCGGGTTCACGAGATTTTCTTCGGCAGGGGCCCGCGATCGCGGCGGGCCGGGGACGAATGGCCCCGTCATAATGGCCCGCCCCACCGCGCGGGCGGAAATCCGGTTAACCCCGTTAGGGTGGCCCGGGCGGTGCGCCCGCGGCCACCGGATCCCTATCCCGCCGGGCGCAGCTGATCCTGGCCGACCAGCTGGGCGCCGTCGCCCTCCCACGGCTTGGGCAGCATGCGCGGGACGACCTTGCCCACGGCGTTGCGGGGCAGCTCGTCCATGAACACGGTCTCGCGCGGCACCGAGTGGCGGGCCAGGCGCTGCCGGACGAAGGTGCGGATCGACTCGTCGGTGAGCGCCTCGCCCTCCGGCGAATCCTCGCGGACGACCCACGCGACCAGGGCCTGGCCGAAGCGGTCGTCGGGCACGCCGGCGACGGCGCATTCGCGGATGCCGGGCAGGTTGGACAGGGCGTCCTCGGTCTCGCGGGGGAAGACGTTCTCGCCGCCGGAGACGATCATGTCGTCCTCGCGGCCGGAGATGTACAGCATGCCGTTCTCCAGGCGCCCGAGGTCGCCGGTGCAGACCATGCCGTCGATGATCTCCTTGTCGGCGCCCGGGCGGGTGTAGCCCTCGTAGAGCATGCCGTTGCCCACGAAGATGCGGCCGGTCTCGCCCTCGCCGAGCTCGTTGCCGTCGGCGTCGCGGATGGAGACGCGCGTGCCCAGCGGTGCGCGGCCGGCGGTGGTCGGGTTCTGGGCGAGCTCCGCCGGGGTGGCGATGGTCGCCCAGCTGACCTCGGTGGAGCCGTACTGGTTGTACAGGACGGGACCGAAGCGGTCGAGGGTCGTCTTCACGATGTGCTCGGGGATCGCCGAACCGCACGACGCGATGACCTTCAGCGGCGACGTGCTCACGTCGTAGTCGTCGGGCATGACCTCGACCATGCGCTGCAGCATCGTCGGCACGACGAAGATCGTGTGGGGGTTGTGCGCCTCGACGATGTTCAGGGCGTCGGTGGGGTTGAAGTGGCGGCGCAGGATCATGGTGGACCGCAGCGCGATGCACAGCTGGGCCGTCGCGAAGCCCCACGTGTGGAACAGCGGCGCCGCCAGGTAGGCGGGCCGGTTGTGGCGCAGGGGGATGCGGCTCATGATCGACGACGCAGGCATCCACGACTTCGGCTCCGGGCGGCGGGCGCCCTTCGGGGTGCCGGTGGTGCCGGAGGTCAGGATGATCACGCGGCCGCGGCGGGGGCGCGTGGGCAGGTCCGCGGTGGGCCAGGCCTCCGGCGGGGCGGTGCGCAGCATCTCGCGCATCGACGTCCAGCCCTCGCGGACGCAGGAGGTGTCGGTGTGGTCCTCGAGCCACGACACGGCGACGGGGCACTGGTCGAAGTCCTCGGGGAGCATGTGGGTGAATTCCTCGTCGATGAAGAGGAAGTCGATCTTCTGCTCGCGGATGACGGAGCGGGTCTGCTCGGCGGACGCGCCGGTGTTGAGCAGCACCAGGTCGGTGCCCAGGCGGCCGTGGGCGCACAGGGCGAGCAGGAAGCCGCGGTGGTTGCGGGACAGCACGCCGATGCGGTCGCGGGGCCGGATGTCGCCGTGGCGCAGGGCGCGGGCGAGGCGGTTGGCGTTGTCGTGGAACTCGGAGTACGTCATCGACCCGCCGTCGTCGATGATGGCGGTGTGGTGGGGGTCGCGCGCGGCGGCGATGCCGAGCAGCCCGGAGGGCAGGAAGTCCCAACGGTAGATCGAGTGGGCGGCCTTGCCCATCGCGCCCGGGCCCATCGCGCCGAGCACGCCGGCCTTGGTCACCGGGGCGAGGCCCCGGATGAGGTCGCCCGTGCCGCGCAGCGATTTCCGGGCTCGCGCGCGGAACTTCTCCGCGGCGCCGATTTCCGCGGTGTCGGCGTTGGTCGTCGCGTGGACGTCGATCTTCTCGGACATCTGGCTCGCGCCTCCTCTATGGGTTCCTTGTGAAAAAGAACCATATACGTGGCGTAAGTCACCGCGAGGGCTTTTTCCGGGAAAACCCCGGGCCCGGTGCGGGGCCCGCATTTTCGCTTGTCGACGGCCCGCGCGGGCACCGGTTCAGCGCGTCACCGGGCGGGGACGTGGTCCAGATCGAGGGCTTCGGCGACGTACCCGTTGCG